>JBKPOZ010000289.1:0-15296 GCA_046733355.1 Pseudomonadota bacterium
CCTCCGCTGCGGCGACGGAATCACGGTTGCCGATTCGAGGGAATCCCAGAAATGAAATTGCAAGCTTCCGAGGCTTCGAACCTCGAAATCTTGCAATCTCAAATCGGCAGATAGGCGGAAAACAGAATCTGGCTCAGTCCAATAGAGGTTGTTCACGGCCAACTAAGAAGTCTCAGGCGCGTCTCTTCGATGAGCCACGCTTTCTCGCGCCGGGTTTTACTGGCCGTAACGAGCGGCCTTTCGAAAAGTTAGCTCTACCAGGAACCATTTGCGGTTTCGGCGCTTCCTCCAGTTAAGGGGACTTTAGAACCGGAGAGGAGTTCAAATGTCTGGCAAGAGAATGGTCCCACTCGCGCTCATTGCTGCGCTCGTCACTGGCACAGCGGCATTGGCCCAAGGTGGCGGTGGTGGAGGCGGCGGGGCAGGCGGCGGTGGCGCTGGGGGCGGCAGCTCTGGAGGTAGCGCCAGCTCAGGAGCGGGAACTGGCGGGACTTCTGGAAACACCGGCAGCAGCTCGGGGAATACGATGAGCGGTTCCTCGGGCGGTGCAATTGGCAGCGGCAATTCGACCTCGCCAGGGACCCTGAACAGAGGTCCCAACAGCTCGCAGCCCTCCGATCCGGCCGACCCGCGCGACCCCCGCAACCTAAATAATTTAAATCGGCCGTAGTCGATAAGGTCGCTACAGCTCTGCTTTGTATGCCCTCGTTTGTTCGCTACTTACGTTAGTGCGGGTTGTTTACGTTTTTGCCGTTCCCGATCGCAGTCGTCCGCCCAACTGATGCGCGCCGCGCATTGCGCTGTTTTTCCAGGCGGCGGTCTCGGCGGTTAGCTGCTCCATGGTCTGATACGGCATAGCCTCGTCGGCCGGAAAGTGTGATAGAGCGCGCCCGCCGGGTGGGTCGATGCGAGAACGACAAGGATACGTTCAGCCGTAGGGAAATGCACGTCAACGAGGTCGCGCATACAGGCGGCGAAGTGAACCCCAGCCCGGCTCTCGACGCTCGCACTCGTATTCTCGCGCAGCGCCGAGGACGGAGCGCAGGAGTATTTGATTTACGGTGCGACAAGCAAACCAGAACTTTTCGCAGGTGATTGCCGCAGCCGAGCACGGTGAAACGATTGTGATCACGAAAAGCGGCTCTCCGGTATGAACTGTCACCCTTCTGTCCGCAGCCCGAAAAGCTACCTAATTGAACACGAAAAGCCGCCTAGTGAGCCGAGCGGCTATGCATTTTGGGAGATTCAGATGAACAGGTTTTACCTGCGCATGAAATGTGTCTGAACTGAGGCTCTCGACTGCCAGCGCCGCGCGTAATGTTTTGCAAGGTTGTAAAATTGTCCAAGCTAGCTCTGCCCCGGATTCATGTCGGGAAGTTTCAGACTGTGTCCTGCTTGCAACAGACTCCATCCCAGTTTGTGGAGTAATGTGCCGCCCAGGGCCGCACGGGAGTTAGCGTATCGCGGCCGAGGGGGTTCGAATGAAAAAGCTTCTGTTAGCAACGACTGCGTTCACGACTATCGCCAGCTCCGCGCTCGCGGCTGACCTTGCAGTCAGGAGGGCGCCGCCGCCCGCATACGCGCCGGTTGTGGCGCCTGTCTACAGTTGGACTGGATGTTATGTTGGCGGTAACGGCGGGGGCATCTGGGCCAAAAGCGAGTGGAACGACGGCTTCTTTGGCGGTTTTGGCGACAGCACCGCCAGCGGCGGGCTCGGCGGCGTCCAGGTCGGCTGCAATTATCAGGCCGGCACCTGGGTATTTGGCGTCCAGGGCGACTACGACTGGACCAGTGCCAGCACCGACAACACCAACGTCGTTCTTACGAACACGTTTGGCCCCACGTTCACCGACCACACAGAGATCAAGTCGATCGCATCCGTCACTGGGCGCATCGGCTATACCTGGGGCCGCTTTCTCCTTTACGGAAAGGGCGGTGGTGCCTGGCTGCGCGCCGATCATACTTTGCGGGTGAGCGGCGTCGACGTTGCCAGCACGAGCGATGACAACCACCGCGGCGGATGGACGGCTGGCGTCGGCGGCGAGTATGCCTTCAGCAACTGGCTCACCGGCTTCGTCGAGTGGGACTACTACAAGTTCGACAACAACAACTCGACCGCGATTGTCTGCACCGCGCCCGCGTGCGGCGGCGCGTTCTTCACGGCCAATCCCAGCATCAAGGAGACGGTCAATGTCGTGAAAGCAGGTCTCAACCTGAAGTTTGGGCCTGGAGGTATTTTCTATTAGGTCTTGGCATCGGCTGAATGATTTTCCGATCCTCCGCCGATGCGAAGCGGAGCCCCGGCCGGCTTCCCCTGGCTGGGGCTTTTCCTTTTAGCCGTCTGGCATGGTCGTGCTGTGTGGGAGCCTGCTCGCCGGCACGCGGGCGACCGAGTTGCCGGCGTGAAGTGGGCCGGGTGGCTTGAACCGGTGGGCCGAGTTGCGCAAGCGCCTGCACTGAAGCGGGAACCCGAGAAGGCTTGGCGATAGACGTTCGAGTCGGTAACGCTGGGCCATATTCGCTCGCATGGCTGCCGGGACCTGCTGGTCTATTGTGAGGCAATCAATTGCAACCACAGCACCATCATGAATTGCCTATTCGATCACTTGGACGCCGCAAAAGAGCCGCCATTCAGGCATGAGCTTGAGCGTAGGGAGGGGCTAACCCAAAAAGAACGCGCCCCTCCGCATCACGCATCATGGGGGATAGCGTCATGCTTAAATGGAACGAAAACGTTACTAATAAAGCTGAGGACGACGTTATGGTTCGCAACAATCGCGAGCAGGATGACGATTTCTGCCGAGCCCTGCGAGCAGCTCTCTATGGAGGAAAGGAATCGTGCCGCGTGGGTGTGAGCACCGCGCCCAGCACTAATAAGCCGATCTTGAATTATCACCGGCCCGATTAAAACCTGCGCGCGCTCAATGTTGCCGCTCGGCTCACCACGGGCGGCTTTTTACGGGGCCCGAAAGACCGCCCAGATCACGGCAATGCAGATCATCGCCACCTGGCCAGCCCGATCCCCGCTGAGTAGTCGTGCCCAAGCAAGTGTGCGCTCCACGCTTCCAATCTATTTTTGGGCCATGCGGCCGAAAGCGTTCTGCACCAGCGCTGGCAGACATCGCGGTCACGAGCGACGCATTAACTCCACCTCCAGCCTTGTCACTACATCCCGAAAAGACCTGTCACCGGGTTCTTCTTTCAATGCTTCGATGAGTTCCACACATTGTTCGTTCGACAAAAGCCTACGCATTACTTCCGCTATTTTGGCTACTGCATCGTCACTGACCATCTAAACCTCCATGCCCCGTTACGGTCATAAGCCGGGCTGGGTTGAGCGCAGCAAAACCATGCGAACTAACTCGTTTACCGCATGGTCGGCGGCTCTTTGCTCGCGTACGCTCGTGCCAGAGCTCGGCGACCGACAAGGCGCGGTGCAATCTCCCTCATCCCCGCATCCGCCCATTGATGAGTCGGGACGACTTCGAGGGCATCTGAGATGGCTCGGTTCATTTTGATGCCGCGCCGCTCCGGATTGGTCGACCTGACCCGCCGCTTCGATATCACTTGGTTCGTAGGACCCGTTCACAAGTATCGATGGTTCATCGGCGATGTGTTGGCTGCCCTCCTTATTCACATCACAACCTACCGTAGGTCCCCTTCATCACCAACATTCGCGTCTCGCTTCGGTACACACACTGGCAAAAAGTCAGGATGCCATTTTATGACGCTTGCGTTCGTTGCAGTCGCGTTGTCGCTTGTAGCAGATATAGGCAATAGTGAAACGAGCGAGCGGTATCCTGGGGACACCTCCCGATCGAAAGCCGTCCGCACCCAACGACCACGAATCCCCGAGGCGTTTTTCAAACAGCAGCCGGTGCGCTTTGAACGCGTTCACGTCGACGCTAACGGCACAATCCGCGCGGATGGACATAATTTGCAGCTGTATGGAGCTGCCTTGGTTCCGCGCAACAGGATCTGCGCATCCACTGAGGGTGCACGCTGGACATGCGGCCAGCGCGCATTCATGGCAATGCGAGGTCTGCTAGAAGGAAGGTCAATCACCTGCAAACTTGATCACGTTACGGTGCCTCCCAAGGCGATCTGCCAAATTGGTGAGAGGGATGTGGCACATTTTCTGCTGAGCGCGGGATGGGCGGAGCTTGCACCAGGCGTAAGCGATGAGGTCTACGTCGAAGCCGTCGAGTCGGCGCAAAGTCAGAAGTTGGGAATTTGGGGCGACGCTCCACCCTAACAGCTTGATTACCGCTGCTTTCAGGCTGCAGCAGCGATGAGCCCGACCAGAGCGGCGCATAAGCTTGGAGCGAAGCAGCCGCAGGCTCCCGCGCAAGCATAGTGGATCTTCGTGAAGCCCGGGTGCACGCTTTCGCTGCAGAGTCACTTCCATGTACCGAACACTGAGTGGTCGTGAAAAGCATGGCGGAAGTGACGGTGAACGGCGAAGTACGTGGCGTGCAGGAGACGAATCCATGCACATTTACATCGGCAGCATTCATTGACTCCAATCCCGGCCGCATTCCGCTCGAACTGATGAGATGCAGGTCGGCAGCTCTACCTCGGCGAGGACGAGATGGTGCGCATCGAGCATATTTTTATTTGTGGCGGTGCACCGCCGCAGCGCGGATAAGCGCCGTAGGCGGCACTCGCGCGGCGTAAAGCGGTGACGCCCGGTGCTGGTTCAGAACGACGCGCGAGTGTACGCTTGACCGCTTAGGCCAACTTTGCCCGCCGGTATGCCGAGGAAGCGGATTCGTCCAAAAATCACAGCAGATAGGGGTTTAGCCTTTTCGGGTTCGCCCTTGGCATCCCCAAGGGTCGGGCACTCACTCCGAAAAAACGCCGCCTGCCGCCGTTCGGAACGCGTGCTTTGATGACCGCTGCCTCGGCAACCGCCGTTCCCGCATCGTGCTTTTTGAGACCCGGCGGCATCCCCGCGCTGAAAGCTTTCGTTCGGTCACGTGGGGCATATTCTCAGCGCCATGCATCAATGCAGCACGCGCGCTTTCTCGCCCGTCGCAGCCTGAGGAGCAAGATCGGGGAGGCGGCCAGGGGGAACCAGCTCGGGTTGCAGCATTGTTTGATCGGCAGCAACATCCTTTTGCTGCACCTGCTCCAGATCGGCCGAGCTTTCCTGCGGCGAGAGGTGGCTGCGCATCATCACGCCAAACGTCATCCAGGCGATGCGCAGGTCGACCCAAAGCGACGCATTGCGCACATACCACTCGTCGAGTTTCTCTTTTTGCTCTTTGCTCACGAGCTTGCCGCCATTGACTTGCGCCCAGCCGCTGATGCCGGGACGCACCGCAAGCCGAATTGACGTTTTGCTGGGCTGGTCTTCAGGCAGGAGCGGTCGCGGGCCGATCAGCGACATCTCGCCCAGGAGCACGTTCAGGAGTTGCGGCAGCTCATCCATGCGGGTTTTGCGCAGAAACCGACCGATTGGTGAAGGCAATCGGCTGGTGAGAATGGGTTTGCCGTCATCATCAAACGGTGCCCGCAAGGTGCGGAATTTATACATCAGGAAGGCGCGCCCCTTCCAACCCTGCCGCTCCTGCCAAAAGAACACGGGTGGCCCGATGTCGACCAACACCAGCAGCCCGCCAAGGATGAGAATGGGTAGGAGCAGGATGAGGAGGACGAGCGCGCCCACGATGTCGATCATCCGCTTAAATCGGAAATAGGACGAAACCACTGCAGGCACCGCGAAAGCTGCTGCTGCGGGCGCATGCGTAACGTTCACAGGTGCTGCTGTGAGTGCGGGCGCAGGTTGCGGTACTGCTCCGAGAGCTGGCGCATGGGTACCGTTCCGCGGTGCAGTTCCGAGGGTGGGGGCATGCTCATCGTTCGCCAAAGCTGCGCGATTTGACGCTGAGGCGCTAGTCGCGCCCGCTTTCCATTCCGTGACTCCGAGCATCCGCGGCAAAAATGTGAGCTCGATTTGCCGCTTTTGGCACACTCGCTCGACTTCGCTCAGCACCGCCTCGCTCATCAGGTCGGTTTCGCCCGCGACGAGGACGCGATCGGTGCTCACGCCGTGAATGGCAAATTCCGCAATGACCGCTTCGAGATCATGCGGCGCGGCCAACACCTGCACGCCATTAACCGCGCGCCCCACCATGCTGCGATCTCCGTCCAGTACCGCAATGACGGGCTGGCGCTGCGGCGCATAGGCATTGAGCAGTTGGATAAATCCCGAGGCGAAGCGATTGGCGCCAATCACGATAATACGTTCGCTCGTCGGCGCGTAGCTGCTCGCCGCGGCCGACTCGCCGCGCATCATGCGGATGAACATGCGCGTGGCAATGAGGCCGCCCGCCAACACCAAGCCGTGGATCAGAGGCATGGAACGAGGAATACCGTCGAACCGCGTCAACGTGAACAGTGTCGCCAAAGTCATGAGTTCCGCAAACAGCACCGCTTCCACAATGTCGAGGGCCTCATGCACCGAAAAGTGCCGGGTTATCCCGTCCTGGATGCGCAGCGCCAAAAAGGCGAGCAGGGCAAATCCCGCGGATATGCCCGTGTAATACGCAACATCCGTCCAATCCTCACGGTAAAGAATATCCGCGTCGCGCAAGTAGAGCGCCACAAGCGGCGAGGCGACCGCCCAGAGGAAGTCACAAAGGGACAAGTAAATGCGCTGACCGCTACGCGAGGTGGGTGAAGGCATGCTCAATCACAATCAAGTTCGACGCTGCCCACCCCGGTTGGTTTGTTGAAGGCACGGAAGGTTTTTCGGGGTGAGGGCCCGACCCTAGCACGGCGGTCATGTAGTTTCGAGGAGCCAATCCAGCACGGGAGATGGGTGATCGGGCCTCGGCTCCGGTACCGACATACGGGCTGGCACTGACCCCTGCCCTGGTGACCGGCGCCGTTCCCGCATTGCGATCTGGACTGCCTGGAATGAAGGACCATCGATCGCGTGAAGCAGGCGAACGGCGAATAGCTGGTTCTGTCTCCTACTGCCGCCATAGACGCCAAAGGACTTCTCCTCGACGTATTCCACGAGGACCGTGCGCGCGCGGGGCGGAAGTTGCGGCGACGCCAACATGCGCTCAATAATCGCTGCGGAGAGGCCCGAGCTTTTGTGACGGGCTTTGAGAACGGTCCATGCGGTGCTGCGGGAGAGCGAAAGCGCCTTCGCCTGCGCATCTAGCGTGCGCAATCCCGCATCGATCAGGGCCTGCCCGAACTCCCGGATCTTGGCCGACTGGCGTGCCTTCACGTCGGCAGCGGTGACCGGACTCGGCGGGGCTGAATGCCTTCGTTGTGACGCGCGCGTTGCTTCCGCCGCGAAGCGGTTTCCATTCATTGGACCCTCTCAATCGTCGGCCTTGTGGCCGCTCTTTCACGGATCAGCTTCTGCGCGATCGGCTTTGGCGATTGAGGGATCTTGAAAAGCTCACCTCGCCGCTGGCGACGAATGTGAGCGACTTCTCGAAGGCCCTCTGGAGCGCCTCTGCACGACGGCAGTCGGATTTGCCTGTAAGTGATTCAGCCGCTTCGCGTTGGTTCGAGAAGCGCGCAGTGTGTCCTCGGCTTATTTTTGCGGGCCTAGGTACACCTGCTTATTGTAGGTACACCTGCTTATCGTAGGTACACCTGCTTATGTTGCGGCGTAGCTACACGGCTGCCGCAAATTAGTCCATACGTCTCTGGATATAGCCGAAAGATATATGCCCGGTCACGCTTTGTTCTGCTGCGGTTGGAGCGTGCCCATTTTGCGATGTGCTGTTGCCACTCGGATGTTCGTTCGATTTAGGTTTTCCTCACGCACCGAAGCCCATCCGGTAAACGGCACTTCCTCCAACCCTCGCGAGCAAAAAACACGCGCGTGGCGAACCGGTAAGTGGCCGCCAGGCGGACCAGGGATTTTGTTTCCGCTCTGAGCCGTTATGGCGTCCTCACTGTCCGCGCTGTTCCCTCACCGTATCATCGCTCGATGCGTTCTGTTGTAGACGAGCTTTGTGCCAAGGATGGCGGCGATCGCCCACGCGGCAAAGGTAACGAGGGACGCAACGCCGAGCGCGACTTCCACGGCGGAAACGCAGGAATGACACGCATTGCTCGACCACAGAGCCCCCGCGTCCGGCTGTTCCGCAAACGTGCCGGCAAGCAGGCAACGCTTTGCGACATGGGATATCTGATGACGGAGAACCGCCATGGGCTGATGATCATCGATTCGCGCTTGACCGAGGCCAATCGGCAGCCGGAACGCAGGAGCGCACTCGACATGATAGAGGACGATGTCAAGCCCGGCAGCCGGTGGCCGTAGATTCGCAAGAGCGCCGTTGCGGGCAAACGTTGTTCGAGCGGGCGACTGAAAATGTGATACATATAAAAAAAATCCGAACTTATCGTCGGCCAACTCGTTGCACGCTATCGGTCGGAAATATTCAATCCCGACCAGGCACTATGAAGATGCTTATGCTGATGACACGACCCATGTCAAACGTGAGCCCGGGTTGAGCGATCGTTGTGGACACCTTGTGGAGGTACTGTCTCTGTAAGGCAAAACGTTTTTGTGATGGCCATCCATCGGAAAACGCTTTTTTGTGATGGCCATCACATCGCAAAACGTTTTTTTGTGACGGCCATCACATCGCGGGGGCCACGGCCGTATTAGCTTCAGGAAAAAGTAGCGTACGGGCCGGCCGCCAGGTCGGCGCCGTTCGCTCAACCGAACGACAGAGGGTCAATGGAGGAGGTGTTGAGCGCTATCGAGAACCGGCGGAGCTTCGAATCCGTCCTGGCGAAACATGTAGGACTTTCCGCGCGTGAATGCGATGTGGTGCTTCTGGTTGTCGAAGGCCTGCGCAACAAGGAAATCGCCCGCTGCTTGCGCCTTTCCGAGGGCACGGTCAAGCTGCACCTGCACAAGGTTTATGGAAAAGTTGGCGTGTCCAACCGCACCGCTCTGGCGGTATGGGTCGACCGAATGGTTCAGAAGAGGAATAACAACCGGGCGCAATCGCGAGCGCTGCTCCGGATCGTCGGATGAAGACGCGGGCCTTTTTGGCCGTTCGTCACAAGGCACCCCGTTTCGCGGACTCGCTGTTGAGCAATTTCTGCAAAGCCGCCGCCAAGGCAGAAACCTTCGCAGGTCAGGGTCGGCCCTGGAATCATTGGTGTATCCTTTAGCCCCGATTGAGTTCTTCCCTCATCGGAGATTTTGCGCGAGGGAAAATGTCGCGTCAGATTGCGGTGCGCGGCCGTAGACATCATCAATGCGCACGATGTCGTCTTCGCCGAGATAGCTGCCGACCTGCACTTCGATCAGTTCGAGCGCAATACGGCCAGGATTGGCAAGCCGATGAATGCTGCCGATGGGAATGTACAGCGATTCGTTCTCGTGCACGGTGCGCACCTCACTGTTCACTGTCACTTCCGCCGTGCCTTTCACCACAACCCAGTGTTCGGAACGATGGAAGTGCTTCTGCAGCGATAGTGTGCACCCCGGCTTCACGACAATACGTTTGACCCGATAGCGCGCCGCGGTGTCGATATCCTGATAGTATCCCCATGGCCGATAAATGCGCCGGTGCTCGACCGCCGCACGATAATTTTGTGCCTTGAGTTGCTGGACCAACTCCTTGACCTGCTCGGCGTTTGCCCGCGGCGCGACCAGCACCGCATCGCTTGTGGATATGACTACGACATCGTCGAGCCCGATAACAGTGGTGAGAATGGATTCGTCTGAACGGATAAGCGAGTTGTGCGTCTCGGACAGAACGACGGGACCCTCCGTTGCATTTCCGGCAGTATCGTGGGCAACCACATCCCACACCGTGCTCCAGCTGCCGATGTCCGACCAACCGAGATCAGCGGGCACCACCACCGCGCGCTTGGTGTGCTCCATGACCGCATAGTCGATTGATTTTTTCGGTGCGCGCGCGAACGCATCAGGTGCAAGCCGCAGAAAATCGAGATCACGCGTCGCGGCGTCTATTGAGGCGCGTGCCGCCTCGGCCATGAGTGGTTCATAGCGCTCGATCTCTTTCCACATCGTGGCCGCGTGGAACAGGAAATTGCCGCTGTTCCAGAGGTACCGAGCGGCAAGATACTGTGCTGCGGTGGAAGCGTCGGGCTTCTCCACAAAGGCATCAACCTCGCGCACGCACGCGCCATTAAGGTTTGCGCCTGGCCGAATGTAGCCGTAATGCGTTGCCGCATGGGTCGGCTCGATGCCAAAGGTGACGATCCGGCCTTGCGCAGCTGCTTCGGCGGCGCGCCGGCATGCCTCGTGAAATGCGTCGAGCTTGCTGATCACATGATCGGCTGCCAGCACGAGAACCAAAGCCTCGGAATTGCGCTCGGCGGCAAGCGCTGCCGCAACCGCCACGGCCGGACCGGAATCGCGGCGCATGGGCTCGAGCACGATTTCCGCTTTAATGCCACACTCGCGAAGCTGCTCGGCAACTTCGAAGCGGAATTCGGTATTGGTGATAATGATGGGCTGCTCGAACAACTCCGGATCCGCAACACGCGCGAGCACCTGCTGGAAAGTGGAGGTATCACCGATCAAAGGCACGAACTGCTTCGGCCTGCTCTCGCGCGAGACCGGCCACAGCCGAGTTCCCGCTCCGCCGCACATGATCACCGGAACTATCTGAAGTGGCATGGCTATTTGTCCTCGCAAAGCCCTATTCTTTTACCGCGATGGCAGCACAAATCGCACAACTTCCCACCTCGTGCAATGAAGAGAGCATAACCGCCAGAACTCCACCCAAAATGCCCCATGCAAGGGCCACTGGACGAGCACGCCAGGAAGGCGTTAGTTCCCCTTTCCATGGAGTGCTGCCGCCCAACCAGCCTTGCCGTGTACGTTGCAGCCGTTGACGTCAGCATGGGCGTCGTCTTCGAGAACTAATCACGCCAGTTATCGCGTGCTCACGGTGAACAGGGCGCTCATTTCGGGTGGACCGTAGCGCGCAGGTCACAGACATTTGCCCGCAGAAGGCGTAATACGAACATTGGTCTGCGCCGAAACCGGCGCGACGAAGAGATATCCGGGCTGGCTATGCGGAAGATTTTGCTTGCAGCGAGTGCATTATGTGTTCTGGCGACGGGCACTGCGGCGCCTGCGGCAGCTGCAGATTTGCGGCTGCCGGTCTACAAGGGGGCACCGCTTTGCCCGAGCTGCGACTGGGGCGGGCTCTACGTCGGCGGGACGCTCGGCTACAGCAAGGAGACGAGCAGCACGGCAGAGACCTGGAATTGGTTTAATACCTTTCCGACTGGCAGCTTAATTGGCGTTGGTGCGGGACCCTTTTTCGCCACAGCCGCGCCGACGAGCTTCAGCACCACATTCAGCAATCAATACCATCACGACGGCGGTGGCATAATCGGCGGATTGCAGGCCGGCTATAACGTGCAGACCGGGTCGTTTGTGATCGGACTCGAATACGACTGGAGCTGGACCCACGAGAAGGATTCGACAACGTATTCGGCACAGCCACTTGGCGGAATCTTTCCTCCTCTTCCGAACTTCTTCTTCATCCCGCTTACCAGCCAGGGCTGGACCAGCGAACAAAAGCTCGACTGGATCACCACGTTGCGTGGCCGTCTAGGGTGGGCCCATGACTGTTATCTCTGGTATTTCACCGGCGGCGTGGCCTGGGCAAAGATCGAGCATAATTACACACTCGTTTCGTCGCCGGGTAACCCGGGGCTCCTCACTGCGGCCGGTGGCGTTGGGCCGGGTACATTCGCGCAATTTGGCCTATTCGGACCGGCGGCGGCGAGCTTCAGCACCGTCAAGGCCGGTTGGGTTCTGGGCGGCGGCGTCGAGACCGCGATCGGAGCATTGCTCGGCCCGCTGGTCGGCCTACCCAGCACGACCAACAAATTGACGGCGAAATTCGAATACCTGTTCGCCGACTTCGGCAACGTGAACAACGCGTTCGGCACCGCGCAGGTGCCGGTCTGCGGCAACTCCTGCGCCCCCGCCGCATTGGTGACGGGCAGCACGTCGTTCACCAGCTTGAACCACGTCTACGAGCACATCATCCGGGTTGGCGTAAATTACAAGTTGGGCGGCCGATAACACCCATCTTCGGCTGCGCGAACGGAGCCGCGGAGAATTCTCCGGGGCTTCAATTTTGGTGCCCTGCCGCTGTCATTTGTTTGAACGCGATCGCTCCGGGAAGTTCTTCGCGACGTAATCGTCGTCGTCGCCACCAGCCCAGTAGACCCGCGCCGGCCAAGATCAGGCCCGGCAGTCCCGCTCCCACTACTGGTCCCGGAGATGTTCTGATCGTGCCGGACAACTCCGAGCTGTAACCGTATCCGCCGCTGGCATCTACACGACCGAACAGAAAATCGGCATCGGCGACCGTTGTCGCGCTGGTTACGCCCGGAGCGGAAAGCGTGAATGTCGCTGTCTCTTGGATCAACGGTTTGGCTGCGATAACGCCAGTGTCTACACCGGCATAGGACGGCGGCCCGATGATCAAGTTAGACTTGACTGTGGATAGCGAAACGTCGTCGCCAGACAGCCCTGCTGTCCAGAATGAGATTGACCCGGTAACTGGGAATACCGTTCCGCCGGGACCGATTGTTATGAGGTTGCCGACAGCGCTGACTAGCGTTGCGGAAAACGGCGTGTCGCTCAAGCCGAACTCGATGCCTGAAAGCAGCTGGTTCTGATTAGTGATATTTGGCTGCGTATTAGTGAGCGTCACGGTGATAGTGCCGGTGTCGGTGATTATGATGGCACTTGCGCTCTCGGGCCCGCCCGGGCCTGATCCAGCCGCCGAGATAGTTATAGTATGCGCGTGAGCAGCTGCACAAACACACATTAAAGCAATAAGGCTGAGGAAGCTCAGCTTCACAAGGTTTCTACGCCTTACGGTCACGGCAAGATCGGTCGGCACCAATCTGACTTTCGATATATAGGACATGATGTCTGATGACCGGCTTCTTCGAGTGAGAAGCCTGTTCTCTATAACCTTCGATCTAATAGACGAGTCGCAGGCACTCGCGCTGCATCTGATCGCTTAGTAGTTTTATTAGATCGGATTTTTCGAATGTCTTCTCAAGTGTAACATTTTGGACAACGGAGCAATTTTTTGGACTTACCCGAACTGCCATTTGCGCGTTAATGTCACGGAGTCCATATCGCGCGAACGCAATTTTTGCACAAGAACGGGCAGATCTCTTAGATATGTTGAACTGTATGTATCACTTTGCTCCCTGCGCCTGAGCAAGCGTCAGCTTGCACTTCGCGGGGCTCCATAAGCACTTAAACGACCGCTGCACCTTGTTGCCAGAATCCTCGGTGCCAAGGACGTGAAAAGCATCATCGCTCCTTCGCAGCTCGCACAGATCGCAGAGATTTTCTAAACGACGCCTCGCGCGCGCAAGGACTTATTCAGCGCTTTCTGAAAGATCCGCGGGAAGTCACCATATCTTTCGGCCAAAGGCCTCCGACAAGGTCATCGCCGCTGTCCGGCCAGGTCACCAGGTGTCATTCAATAGTGCCACAGGGTTACGAAAATCCGGCTTAACGAAACAGGCTCTACTCTGAATAAACGCGAGGTGCACTCGATGGCGTGTCTATGGTTTGAGCCTCAGTCTGTACGGGAATACTGTAATCAGCGATATTATCCCGCAGGGAAGCGGACACGATGATGCAAAAATATCTGTGGTGCGTCGCGGCCGCGCTTTGCTTGATTCCGGCGGTTTCGGCTGCTGCGGGCGACGATCCGAAAGAACTCGAGCGGTTACTCGCAAAGATTCGAACGGAGCCAATGATCTTCATTGTTGCCACGGGGGAAGCAAACGCCTGCGGGCGAGGCTGCACCGAGTGGATCGCTGGGGAGGGCCAATTTGATGAAGGTGCCGCTCAACGGTTCCGGGATTTCCTCGGCGTGTTGCCGAAACGCGACCTGCCGATCTTCTTCAACTCGGATGGCGGCTTGCTGCGCGAAGCGGTGCAGATCGGATTGATACTGCGTGAGAACCGGATGACTGGCGGGATTGCTCGCAGTGTTCCGGAAGGATGCCATCTTGGCACTCCCCTTGGTGGTGCGTGCCGCCGCCTCATGCAGTCGAAACGTGAGCACAAGGCAAAGCTGTACTTCGGCGGAGCGCGATGTGGATCGGCGTGCCTCTATGCAATGGTTGGGGCCTCGACCCGCCACGTGGATCCCGGTGCCACGCTCCGAATTCATTCCGCCGTTGGCGGCGAAGTCGAGAAGACTGAGAATGCTTTGCGCCGGTACCTCATTGGTATGGGCATAGACCCCACCCTTGTTGATGCCGCCATGAAAATTCCGTCTCGCAGCTTCCGGGGGCTGAGCCGAGGCGAGATGGAACAGTTCGGTATCGAGACCCGAGGCGTCCACGAGACCCCGTGGTTCGCCTACCATGGACCGGCAGGAGAATTTGTCTTGTTGAAATCCATTACCGCTCCGACTGAAGATACCAGCGAAGAATATCGCACTAGAACTGCTGGCCTCACCTGTACGCTCTTTCACCCGACTATTCGGCTTCTGTATCGCGAGGAACTCACGCTTAAAGAAAGCCGCGCTCCGCGGGTGATCCAGGCCAAATTGGGTGACAGCCTAATCGACCTCACCACTTCAATATCTCAAAAGGGATTCGTCGAGAAATTTGTTGATCTGGAACTTTGGCAACTGCGCAGCGCCATTGACACGGGGCGGTTCGAGATCGCTGAAATCTTCGACGAGCCGATCGCCAAAAAGCCATCCGTCGTAGTGCAATTCTCAACTTTAGGATTATCGGAACACATCGTGGCACTGGGATCAAAATGCGGGTCACGGAGAACACAGTTTGGTAATTGAGTCACTGGCCCGCCTTTGGATCGAGTGTAATGGTCGATCGCCAGCACCTGATCGATTTTTGGGGGTAAGGACGTAGTCCTGGGGCAGGGAGTAGCTCTCCTAAGGCCCATTCGGCTCGGCGAGCTTCGAGTGCATAGAGCGCCGCGCACCACGGGGGCACAAGATTCAGCCTCTCGGCTTCTTGCCCTTTATGCGTCACGGTTGCGTGGCGGGGTTTCCAAAGAAAATGGCCCGGGTCGCGTCAGAGATCGATGCACCCCGGGTCATGACGGGCCACTGGCGAGCCAAAATAAGGGAAGGGCGGCGAAGATCGCCAAGCTTTCGAGAGCGCGGCCGCCGACGTTTTCCATTTCGAAATGAAACGGCGCTCCAGCCGGGGGGGCTTTGGCCGGAGCGCCGATCACTGGGTAGTAAATCCGTTCGGGCCTGTCGGGAACGGGGGGCGTTTGCCCGAACAGTAATAAAAGT
>JBKPOZ010000290.1:0-8310 GCA_046733355.1 Pseudomonadota bacterium
GGTCGATCTCCTGGATCTGGCGCATTTCCTCGGGGGAGGCGCCGTCGAAGTTGGGATCGTTGTTTGCGTAGACCTGCGAGCCGCCCAGGTCGTCATCCCAGTTTGGCCCCGCTTCGATGGTGTCCATGTATTTGCCAGTAACCATCGAAATGGCGCGCGCGGTGGGCTGATGTTCGCCTAAAGGCGCGTCGAACAGGTTCTGGTAGTCGTATGTCCAGGGTTCGAAATAGTCATCGAGCTGAGGAAGATAGGGGTTATAAAAGATGTTGGTCAGGGTTCCCCATTTGCCTTGCAGGCGCAGCCGGAGCCGCTTCTGCCTCTTGCCGTCGACCACCCAGCCGCCGCGGTATTTGGTCTGGTCCTCCCAACGTGTCGGATAGCCGGTGCCCGGCTTCGTCTCCACGTTGTTCCAGTACATGTACTCGGTGCCCTTGCGGTCGGTCCAGATGTTCTTGCACGCGATGGTGCAGGTGTGACAGCCGATGCACTTATCCAGGTGAAACACCATTGCAACTTGCGCTCGGAGTTCCATGTGACTTGTCCTTTGTCCTGTCCCCCTGGTTCGTACACCTCGCCGCATCGCGGCGTCGCCCTGGGGGTCGTGTACGGCCAGCCCACGAGGTTGAATTTGCCCGCGACTGGGTGATTGCGTATCGGTTCGCCGATGTCACGCTGTCAAGCGGAAGCGTGGTCGGTCTTGCCGCCGATAACGCTTGGGCCGAGCCGCTGCCGGTAGTGGATGGCAACTTACATCGCCTTATCGCGGTTCCAGGCAGGCGGTGCAATTGGCAAAGTTTAATGTGACGGTGGCGGGAGGGCACTCCTCGATTGACGGCCACAGGTCCAGGGTGGCCGAGAGGCTGGTGTCATCGCGGAAAACGCGGAACGCCCGACGCCTGTGCCACGGTTTTCCGAGTCAAAAGCGCCGGCCGAAACTGTAGAGCGGCGAGGTCCGCAGCACATCCTCTCCGGTCATTAATCGAAGTCGACCGCCGCCGGTGAGTGCACATAAGCGGCTGTGAGCAGATGCAGCAAAATGCGTGTGCAGAACTTACTCAATCACGTCATCGGCCGTCATTTGCAATCAATGGCCCCGTGAGGCCGAGCGCCTTGGCGGTCTTAGCATTGATGCGCCGGTGCCCGCCGTACCCTCGGAAAGCTTCAGCCGATGGGGAGCGGTTCGGTATCGTGCGGAACGACTGGTCTCTTTCCAGAGCACACCGAGAAGGAGCGCCGCAAGAATGTACTGCGAACGGAGCCGTACCCGGTGGGCAAGCTGAGCGAGCATCCAGAGGGCCGCAACGGCAAACGGAGCGATCAGAAGGAGATTGTAGCGGGTCTTGTGATTGGCTACGGCGCCGGACTTGCACCGGCTGGATCGCGCCAGCTTGCGGCTGGCGCACCTACTCGATGATCTCGTCGGCGCGGCCGAGCAGCGTGATCGGGAAGGTGATGCCGAGTGCCTTCGCAGATTTGAGGTTGATGATCATCTCGACTTTGCTGGACTGCTGGATCGGAAGATCGCCCGGCTTTTCGCCCTTGAGGATGCGGCCGGCATAAGCGCCGGCGAGACGATATGAATCAGCCGTGCTGCCGCCGTACCCCATAAGCCCGCCCGCTGCGGCGAACTCGCGACCTTGATAGATCGCCGGCACCGCGTACCGAGCGGCAAGGGCACCGAGCTGCCGGCTCCAACCCGTGAACAAGATGTCCACGCCGATTACCAGTCCGCTGAGCCGCCGTTGAGCGACCGCTGCAAAGACATTTTCGAAGTCGGCTTCGCTGGCGGCATTCAGGACGTGGAGTTTGAGCCCGAGAGCGCCGGCGGCAGCCTCGGAGTTCCGTATACCGATCTCGGCGACGATCGGATCGGCTGGGTTGACCAGGTGCGCAAACTCAGTCGCTGCGGGGATGAGTTCGTGAAAGATTTCCAGCCGCTTCGGCGCAACCTCCATATTCAGCTGCGTGGCGCCTGTGATGTTACCGCCCGGCCGACTTAGGCTTGCAACCAGGCCCAGCCGTACCGGATCGTTGGCGGTCGTGAAAACGACAGGAATCGTCGTGTTTGCTGCCCTGGCGGCCAGCGCACCGGGAGTGCTGGTGGCGGCAATCACCGCGACTTGGCGGCGGATCAGGTCGTTGAGCAAGTCCGGCAACCGATCCAAGTGGCCCTCTGCCCACCGAAACTCAATTGCGACGTTCTGGCCTTCGACGTAACCAGTTTCGGCCAGACCCTGCCGGAACGCCTGTACAAACGGCGCGTATAGGTCCGGCGCGGTGCTGTTGAGAAACCCGATCACCGGAATCGTGGGGTGCTGCGCGCGCGCGACGAGCGGCCATGTCGCCGCCGCTCCGCCGAGAAGCATCATCAACTCTCGTCTCTTCAGCCGGTCGAAATACATTCGCTGCCTCTCGCCAGGCTGACAGCATAATGGATTGGCGAGGATCGAGTCAGAGGCTCGCTGCCTTGCAGAATTTCGGGCAGCCTTATGATCGTGTGGTCGAACTCGCGGATGAAATCTACCGGCCATGTCCGATCGGAAAATCGAAAAAAGGTGCGACAGTCTCATAGGAGGCAAGACCGTGGCTGGCCGAAGAATTCCACTATCGTGCCTGTTGGTCCTTGTCCCGTCCAAACCCCTCGGTCTACGTCCTCGGCTCTTTCGTCATCTATTACGAAGGTCCACGAGAGGCCAGGGGACCGGACCTCGACATCGCCTTGCCCGTACTGCCGAGGCGCTCATAAGCGCCTAACGAGAAAAAACGAACTGCACAGGAAAATGCTGCTGGACCATCTCGCGCTAACGGAGGAACATACAGTTCACTGTGCACTCGCCTTTTGCGCGGAGATGATGGCAATCATCCATGCACTGTCTCGTGACTGGCTCCAGGCTGCGATTTTTGCGGGCTCCGCCTCGTGATTATATAGAGTGATACCAAACCGCATGCGACGCCAGCAGATATCATCGCAAAAAGCGGAATATTGAAAAATGTGAATGAGGCCAGGAGGCTCAAGCCTATCATCGTAGTGGCCAGTATTTTTGAGCGCAGCGAAATGCTGCCGTCTCTTTCCCAATTGGCGAGCAACGGACCAAACCATCGGCTTTTGTGCAGCATGCCGTGAAAACGCTCCGAGCTGCGCATGTAACATGCGCTCGCTGCGATGACGAATGGGGTCGTCGGTAATATCGGCAGAAACAATCCCGCTACTGCGAGTGCGAGTAACACATGACCTGCGAGCAGGAAAAATATTCTCACGTCGATCTACCGCCGCGAAGAAACTCGTCTACAGGCGCCCTGCGTTACGGGACGCGTTTGCCGTCACCCCGTTTCTGCAGCATACCACCGACGAGGATCAAGTCACGGGAATCGGTGCAGGGCAGGATTTTCGCCGTGAAGACCCGAATGCGTCAAAACGCGTCTTGCACGTCTCCCCCTTCGACGTACTCGCGGGGGCCGTGCAACGTGGGCACGTGCGCGGCGAATGCCAGAGTATTGATGCGAACCCGATTTACAAACGCGATCGGGGTGGGCGGGCCGTAGAGCGCCTGAGCGCTGCCCTTGAGCACCTGAAAAGCGGGATCGATGTCTTAGGGTTGCGCTCGTCGCTCGAGAATTCGCATGACCTTCAGCATGTCATCGCGTGGCGAACGATCGCAGCAAATAGCCGGCTGTCCGGCTGCCGGCTTCGAGCCCCGATACGCGAGCTGCATTGGGGGCAGAGGAAAACCCTCAGCAGATTAGCTACACTGCGCGACGTTTCGTGCGCTGGAGGAAAAAGCATGGACCCAAATGAACGTGCGGAGAAAGCCGCGCAGGTTGCATTCAATGCACTCAGCATGGCCCAGGCTTACGGTATTTTGGTTGAATCGCTCATTGGCGTGCTGAAGGACAGCAGGATCCTGAAACCCGGCAAGCTTGAACAGGTTTTCCGCGGCGCAGCCGCAATAATCGACCAAGCTACGCCGGCAGACCGGGCGCAAGGGATGGCGCAGGCGAACATGCGCCAAATCATAGAGCGCGCCGCGCAGAATGCGGGTATTGAAATTTCACCGCTCGGCCAACCCGGGATGCCAAGAAGTCATTGAGTATGCCGGCAACGGATGAACCCCGCGCCGCATTGTTGCAGGCGATTGAGCGGATCGAAGTTGTTCTAAAAGCGCATCCTGGTTGGCCCTAGTCAGCAGAGCTAAAACCAGTTCCGATGAGCTGAGGCACTCTCTTTCCCGGTCATTCCCGCGCAAGCGGGAATCCAGAAGAATCTGAGTCCCCGCTTTCGCGGGGACGAGCGGCTGATGGTAATGCCTCGATCTGAGCGGAACATGCTCCTCTAACTTGGCCTGACCGCCCCGCTTCCAGGTGTGCCGAACGGCCACGTCATGCTTGGCGAACAGCTTTGCGCGTTCTTTCAATTGCTGCATTCCTGGGCGCGCAGCAGGAGCGATTCCGGTCAAGCCTGGGAACGCCCGTTTCCGGCGTGAGTTAACCCAGTCAGGCCCATCTGGAGCAAGTTATGAAGAGCTGGGTAGGTAATGCGGCTTCGGCTGTTGTTTCCGGTACGGCTGCGAGCCTCGCCATGACGGTCGCACTCGCACTGCTCGCAAAAAAAGAACACAAAGGTGCTCTCCAGCCGATCAATTCCACGAGCCACTGGCTGCATGGAGAAGAAGCGGGCTCCTTCCGACCCATGGACGTATCGCACACCGCCATAGGTTTCGGAACACACCATGTCGCGGCTCTGTTTTGGGCTGCAATTTTTCAGGCGTGGTTGGCTAACCGGCGCGAGTCCACACCACTCCTCGTAATGCAGCAGGCAGCAATCATGTCCGCCATTGCTGCAGCGGTCGATTACGGCATCACGCCGAAACGACTTACCCCTGGATGGGAGGAGGTGCTTTCAAAGCGCTCCATCGCAATCACGTATGCCGCAATGGCGCTGGGCCTGGCCGGAGGTGCGTTGCTGGCGCGAGAGTGGCGTCTGAACGAACCCACCAATTCTCCGAGGAACGCGAATTAGGTCGCCGGCGCAATCCAGGGGCAGACACCCTGTCAATTCAGTAAACTCGAGCGTGGTGCATCACAGCAAAGTTTGCTGCTGATTGGCAGCCTTGGGGTCAACAGCACGCGCTAACCGCCGCACTCTGTTCGGGCCCATTCCTGCGCAGGACAAAATTTACGAAAAGGGCACGGCCAGTGTGAGCTAGCTCACTATTCGATGCGGCCGCCTGCATGATATGACGTTTACACCGAGGCCGGAGGTCCAAGCCGCCTGAGCGAATGGGTTTATGTTGCATCCCGGTCTCCCGGCGAAGGGCTTCGCAGTGACAAGAACAACCACCAGTGTTGCAGAGTGGTTGGGCAGATTTGGTCTCGGTGAGTACGCGCAAACATTCGCCGAAAACCATATCGAATTTGCCGTTCTGCCGGATCTGACAGAGACTGATCTCGAAAAGCTGGGCGTTACTTTAGGCCACCGCAAGAAGTTGCTTAGGGCCATCGAAGCGCTGACAACAGAACGTCCTGCTTACGCCAGCAAAGCAATTTCGCCTTCCAACCCTCAAATCGTCTCGGTCTCGCGGGATCGCGAAACCGAGCTGCGTCAGATCACGGTGATGTTCTGTGACCTGGTCGACTCTACACCGCTGTCAGGAAAACTGGATCTCGAGGACGTTCAGACATTGATAGATGCCTATCGGGAGGCATGCAGCGCAGCCATCAGGCGCTATGAGGGCCGAATAGCGAGATATTTCGGCGATGGCGTAATGGTTTTTTTCGGTTGGCCCCGCGCGCATGAGGATGATGCCATTCGTGCCGTGCACGCCGCCCTGGAGAGCCTCTCTGCAATCCCGAAAATTCCGGGGCCGGTCACCCTGGCGGCCCGCGTGGGGATCAGCTCGGGCCCGGTGGTGATCAGCGAGCTTGGAAACGCGGTCGCAGCACCGTCAATGGACGCAACCGGGGAGACCCCGACGATTGCTGCGCGTCTGCAGAGCCTTGCGCCGCCCAATGGTGTGGTCATCTCGGAGGCAACCAAACGTCGTGTAGCGGCGGCCTTCGACCTGGAAGACCTTGGCGTGAAGGAGCTGAAAGGGATAGCCAAACCGCTTCACGTCTATCGCGTTCTCGCTGCCAAAACCAAGACGAGCCGATTTGAGGCGGCGCACACGGGCTCGCTGACGCCGTTCGTCGGACGCTCAACCGAACTGAACGTGCTGCTCGACCGCTGGCAGAAAGCAAAGGAGGGCGACGGTCAGGTCGTTCTCCTGTCCGGCATTCCGGGCGTCGGCAAATCGAGGCTCATTCATGAGCTGCGGTCAAGAATTGAGCACGAGCCGCACTTCCTGTTGCAGCATCAGTGCTCGCCGTATCACAGCCAGAGCGCGTTTTTTCCGGTCATCGAACAAGTCCAACAAGCGATCCAGCTGAACGGTGATCAGCCAGCCGGCGGCAAGCTTGCGATGATCGAATCCTATTTTCCGGCGTCAACCGGCGATTCGATCAACCCGGCTTTGCTGATCGCCAATTTGTTATCAATACCCGTCGAAAGCGACGAGCTTTCTGCTTTCACCCCACAGCAGATCAAAAACAAGACCATAAGTGCGCTCATCGACAAGGTTCTGCATCTCTCCGGCAAGCGTCCCACATTATGCATCTTCGAAGATGTGCACTGGATAGATCCATCGACACTCGAGCTGCTCGAGCTGATCATCAGGCACATCGATCGTGCCCGCGTCCTGCTTGTCGTCTCCTGCCGCCCGGAATTCCAGCACAGCTGGTTCAAATATGCGAACGTGACGCTGCACTCGCTCACACGGTTGTCGCGAAGCGAAGTGTCGGGAATGGTCACAGACCTGTTGCGGGGCGGCAGCATGCCTCGCGATGTTCTGGACGATTTGATTGCCAAAGCAGACGGCGTGCCGCTGTTCATAGAGGAGCTCACAACCAGTATCGCGAGGAACGAGCAACCCGCGCAATCGGCAGCGCTGCGGGTCCCGGAAACGCTGCATGATGCATTGATGGAGCGGCTCGATCGGGTCGCACCCGGCCACAGAGTAGCGCAAATTGCCGCAGCGATCGGCCGCGAGTTCTCCTACGACCTGTTATCTTCTGCGTCACGCATCGACGACAACGATCTCGGTTCGGCGCTGTCGCAGCTCGAGGACGCCGACATCATCCATCGTGTCGGTATTTCGCCTCTCGTGCGCTACCAGTTCAAACACGTCCTGCTGCGTGACGCGATCTACAATTCCTTGCTGCGAAGCAAGAGGCGCCAGTTCCATGCCGATATAGCCGCCACGCTGGCAAATGAGTTTCCTGCGGTCGCCGAACAGCAACCCGAGCTGCTGGCGCATCATTATACTGAAGCGGGAAACGATGAGCTGGCGATGCATTGCTGGTATAAGGCGGGGCAGCGCGCGCTTTCGCATTCCGCCAACGTCGAAGCCATTGCCCACTTTCGCAAGGCCCTGGAGCTCGTAAGCACGCTGGGGGATACGCCGGAGCGTCGGAAGGAGGAGATCAAGATTCAGCTGGCGCTGGGCATCCCGCTTATTGCAGTGGCCGGTTACGCAGCCGAGGAGACCCGCGAAGCGTTTGAGCGCGCGCGCAGCCTGTGCCTGGAGCTGCGAGATCCGCCGGAGCAATTCCAGGCGCTTTATGGGCTTTGGGGGCACTCCTGGATGGGCGGCAAGAACGATCAGGCCGTGGCCCTGGCGAATGAATTTCTTTTGCACTCGCAGCAGCGGGCAGACGTCGATCTATCCATGATGGCGCACAGGATTATGGGAAGCACGCTTTTGACTGTGGGCGAGTTTAAGTCGTCCCAGGAGCACTTTGAGAAAACGATTGCGCTCTCCAAGCCGCAACGACAGGGCCGGCTATTCAGCCTGTACATGGTCGAACCGCAGGTCGCTTCTCTGCTCCTCGCATCGTGGGACCTGTGGTTTCTCGGCTATCCGGATCAAGCTCTCTCTAACGTTTCCGAAGCTCTTGCGCTCGCGCGAAATCTCGGACAGCCATATTCGATCGCCTTCGCCCATTACATGACTTCCGTCGTGCATATTTTCCGCGGGGAGCCGGAGCGTGCGCTCGCCAGCGCCGAGCAAAGTCTCGAAATGTCCCGGGAACAGCGCTTCTCGCTCTATGTCCTGCTGTCCGCGATTTCACGAGGCCGGGCGCTGGGCGAGCTTGGCCGGGTTGAAGAGGCACGCAGCGAAATAGAGCAGGGCCTCGAGCAAGCGCGTGCTTGCGGGGTCGGCTTCATGCTTCCGATGATGCGAGGCTGGCTGGCCGAGGTCTGCGCCCGGTCGG
>JBKPOZ010000291.1:0-6980 GCA_046733355.1 Pseudomonadota bacterium
GCCGGAACCAGGACACTTCTGATCGCCGCCGACCCAGGCAAGGTGCATCTGCTGTCCCCTGCCGAGATCGAACCGGCACTTAAAGCAGGTCGCGATCGTGGCGTGAGCGAGGCTGAACGAATCAAAGCGTTTTGGGCTTGAGCAGCGAGTGATTTGATGCTCGGCCACTAACGCGAATCCATCCGACACTGACTCGGTGAGGCTTGCACACAAACACGGTGTTGGACTTGCCATGCCGGTCTCCTTATTTGGTGGAGCATGATCTTTTTCGAAAACCGGCTCTCACCGCCGAGTCAAAGCCCGAAGGCAAGGTTTCTCGGGATCATGCGCTAATGCCGGGGCGCCCGGTCGAGCTTCGCAGCGATACCAAGACGCAGCCGACCGCGGGCATGCGCGCCGCGATTGCGGCTGCCGCAGTCGGCGACGAGCAAGCCGGCGAAGATCCCAGCGTGAATGCCTTGTGCGAACGCGTCGCCGCGCTACTCGGCAAGACGCGCGGACTGCTTTTGCCGTCGGGCACCATGTGCAACCTCATCGCGGTGCTCGTGCATTGCCGCCCCGGCGACGAAATCCTGGCGGCAGATGTGTCCCATCTGATGGCGTCGGAATCCGGCGGTGCCGGCCTCTCAGGCGCTCTCATTCGCGCGCTGCCTTCAAGGCGCGGCATTTTCACTGGCGAGCAGGTCGCGGCCGCGATCCGGCCGCTCAAGATCAACGCGCCGAAATCACGGCTGGTGTATGTGGAGCAGACGGTCAATCGGGGCGGCGGCTCGATCTGGTCGCTTGCAGCGCTGGAAGAAGCCGCGCAAGCCGCCAGAACGGCAGGTCTGTTGCTGCACATGGACGGCGCCCGGCTGATGAATGCCGTGGTCGCGAGCAACGTTCGCGCCGAGCAATATGCTGCGTTCTGTGACAGCCTGTGGCTCGATCTCTCCAAGGGCCTTGGCTGTCCTGTCGGTGCCGTGCTGGTCGGCGACGACGATTTCATCAGCGCGGCGCAACGCTGGAAGTTCCGTCTCGGCGGCGCCATGCGGCAGGCGGGAATCATCGCCGCTGCGGGCCTTTACGCGCTGGACCATCACGTCGAGCGCCTGCGCGTCGATCACGACAATGCGCGGCTGCTTGCGGATCGGATCAAGTCCATTCCAGGCGTGAGCGTGCTCGAGCCGCAGACGAATATCGTGTACTTCGACGTCCTCGGCACCGGGATCAGTGCACCCGAGCTCGCGCGCGAGCTCGCAAAGGACGGAGTTCTTATCGGTCCCGAAAACAAAATCTCATTGCGGGCGGTCACCCATCTCGACGTCGACACGGCCGGCATCGAGACCGCCGCCGAGGCGATTGCGCGCATCGTCGGCGGGCGGCGCATGTGAATCACTTCGAGCACGCGCGCAAAGGCAATCTCGACGCCGCACCGCGGCGGTCGCATGCGACGTGTCGGGTCAGGTCTTTGGCTGGCTGCTCCGTTCAAGCGCGTTGAGAGCGTTGCTTTTCTTTGTTGCCTGAATGACTCCGAAGCTCTTGGACTTTACGCCTCTCGCGGCAATGGGAAATCCTTCGGCGGCCAATCCACGTTGCAGCAACTCCCGGACAGCAGCCGCGCGACTTGGCATTCGCCGTTGGAAGCGCCAATCGTCAATGATCGTCAATTCATCCTCGGTCAGCATTATCTGCAGGCGCTCGATGCGACCCAGAGGCATGGCGCACCTCCCGTGCTCATCGTCCTCGAGAACCTCCCCGAGCGCCCCGCGGCAGCGAACACGCTAAAGGAGAGTCTTACTCATAAACTGCATCTTGAGCATAATGTTCCGTCTGCGTCAAAGACGTATCATGCGCAATGAACTACTAGAGCAGAAAAATAATATCTCCCAAATAGTTAGCGCACAATATTTCTTGCGGTCGTGGAGCCGTAGGAGCGATGCTGCGCGTTATGCAAGCGGGCACAGGCAGGTGAGTCCGCCCCAACTGACCAGATTACCGATCCGGAATTCGATTCATGTTGCAGCAACTGAGCGCGGAAATCGCCGAGTGCTACCGTCATGCGGAGGATTGCCGACGCAAAGCGGAGGAGACGAGAGTGTCCACCGCCAAAGAAGAGCTCCTCGAAATGGAGCAGCGCTGGCTATTCCTTGCCCGCAACTACGAGCTTACCGAACGGCTGACGGACTTTAAGGACTACATAAAAAAGCCATACGAAAAGCCGTAGGACGTCCCTGTTCGACTCTTCAAGGAGCGTCATTCGACGTGCGGAAATCTGCGATGCGGTATACGACAACCTGTTCCCGCTCCTCACTCCCGTTACGGCGTGCCTACGCTGGAGACTGCGCCGGAGTGCCGGCGGTGAGGCTGCTGCAGAGCTGAGGCGTCCGGATATTTAACAGCAGACTTCCGCGCGTGTTTTTCAGCTTTCGTTAAACATGAATCCGGACTGCGCCCTGCTCGTCGCCTGCGCCGGGCGAAAGGCGTTGGTAATCGCTCACGGCTACGCTGTGCGCGGCTTCTCCGGAGCCTTGAAAGGGATTCTGCTGGTCGCGGAGGCGGCATCGCCGCCATTCCGTCGCACACACGAGATTGCGAAACGGGGCTGGAACGTGTTCCAGCGCTTCGTTCCGGCCAGTCACCTCCTGGCCTGGGCCGATCAAGCCGTTGTCAGTGCCGCGAGCTTCTTTGTGCTCGTGATGCTCGGCCGCTTTACCGATGTAGGACAGCTGGGAATTTATGCGCTCGGAAATTCGATCCTGGCAATGCTGCTTTGGACCCAGGACTCGTTGATCACGCGCCCCTACGCGATCCAGCTGGATTCTGTCCTGGGCTCCCCCACCGAGCGCGCATTCCATGCACTCGTCCTCAACGTCCTGCTCTCGTTTGCCGTTGCGTGTGCGCTGGGCGCTACGGCACTCGCCGGCCTGGTACTCGATATCCGACCACAGCTGACCGACTTTCTTGTGGTGCTGTCGGCGACGGTGCACTTCGTGCTGCTGCGGGAGTTCGCACGCCGCTTTGCATTTGCGCACCTGAAAATCCGGCAGGCGCTGGCGCTTGATGCGGGCGCAGCGGCGCTGCTTGTTGCTGCCCTGGTCTGGCTGGGCCGCACCGGAGACCTCTCGGCGGCGACGGCTTTCCTGGCCCTGGCCGGCTCGTGCGGCCTGGCAACGGTCGTCTGGCACTATTTTGCGCGGGCGGACTTCCCGCTTCGCCTCGCCCATTTCCAGGCAAATCTCAGGCAGAGCTGGGAGCTGGGCAAATGGCTTCTGTCCAATCAGCTCCCCCGTGCAGTCCATGGGCTATGCGACATATTGGCTTTCCGCGCTCATTGGCAGAGCAACGGTGACGGGCATTTAAGCGGCGTGCACCAGCATCGTGTCATTCGCCAATCCTGTGGTCTTTGGATTCCTGAATATTCTCACGCCGCGATGCGTGCGTACGCTGCGGACCGAGGGACTGGTCGGATTGCGACGCCAGGCCGGACGCGATGCGCTCGTGCTTGGGGCAATCATGGCCGCATTCATGGTGCTCGTGCTGCTGTTCGGCGACGCGCTGATGCACCTTTTCTATCCCGGCAGCGAGTACGAGGGGAATGGTCACACGCTCGTGGTGCTTGCGGCTGCCGCGACGGTCGCCGCGGTGGGCGCGCCGGCGGCGGTCGCACTCATGAGCGCCGGGCATGCCCGGAGCGTGGCGATCATCGCGGCGATTACTGCGGTGCTCACCTGCGTCCTGGTCGGCCTGATGCTGTCCAAATGGGGACTCATTGGCGCGGCCTATGCGCTTCTGATTGCGGAAAGTGTGGGCAATGTTGCACGCTGGACCGCGTTTTGACGATCGCGACGCCATCTGCGGCGGGCGTTTCAAGCGCAAAAATCTGAGCTACCGCGATCGAGGCGGAACGAGTTTTTCATCCCAACCCCGCCGCTCAGCAAGAAATGCCCAGCTGTCGGCGACATCGGTGAAGCGTTTGCGCATGCCCGGGTCTTTGGTCCCGCGGGCTTTGTCGAGCCAGTCGAATGCCCGCTCCCAGCACTCGCACGCACTCAGAGGTTCCACGGACGGCCAACCAGCCACACGACGATAACCGCTGCCGCTCACGCGCCTTGCTCCAACGCGACTTGAACGTATTCTATCCGCGCCCGCGGCGGCAGCAACCCGCAGCTATCTTGAAGGTACAGCAACGCTAGAGCGGGAGACTTTCCTTCGAATTCGTCACCCCGCTCTAATTGTTTGGTGGAGCATGATCTTTTCCGAAAACCGGTTCCCACTTTTCGGGATCATGCTCTAGGCAGCCAGCTCGAAATATTTGTTCAGGTTTCCGCGGATGCGCGTGAGCGGCGGCACCGCTGCATCGGGCAGCTCAAGCTCCTGGCCCGTGAGTTGCTCGTATACGTCCACATACCGGGCGGCTGCTTCGAGGATCACCTCCGGCGGAATTTTGGGGATCGGATCCGTGTAGGGATCGCAGCGCGCCGCGACCCAGCGACGGATAAAGTCCTTGTCGAGGGTGTCGGGCGCCTCGCCGCCGGCAAAGCGGGCGGAGTAGCTGTCTGCGACCCAGTACCGGCTGCTGTCCGGCGTATGCACTTCGTCCGCCAGCACGATCGCGCCGTTCTCGTCGAAGCCGAACTCGTACTTGGTATCGACCAGAATCAAGCCGCGCTTGCTCGCGAGCTCGCGCCCGCAGGCGAAGAGGGCAAATGCCTTATCCGATACCTCACGCCATTGCTTCTCGGTCAGGAGCTTCCGCGCGAGGATTTCCTGCGCGCTGAGCGGGGTATCATGATCTCCCTGCTCGGCCTTGGTGGTGGGCGTGATGACGGTTTGCGGGAGCTTCTGGTTATCGCGGAAGCCATCGGGCAGGCGGTGTCCGTACATCTCGCGGCTGCCCTTTCGGTACATCTGCAGGATCGACGTGGAGGTAGTCCCCGCGAGATAATCGCGGACCACGATCTCCACCGGCATCATTGAGAGGCGCTTGCAGACCAGCACATTGGGATCGGGATACTCGATGACGTGGTTGCGGCAAACGCCCTTGGTTGCCTCAAACCAGAAGCGCGCCGTCTGTGTCAGGACCAGACCCTTGAGCGGGATCGCGGCCAGGATGCGGTCGAAGGCGCTGATCCGGTCGGTGGCGATGAGGATGCGCGTGCCGTTCGCCAGATCGTAGTTCTCGCGCACCTTGCCCCGATAGCGTCCGGGCAGCTCCGGGATGAACGCTTCGGCGAGGATGTGCCCGGAGTAGGCACCGAGTGCCGATGCTTTCCTCATGAGTTGACCTGGCGCCTGCTATTGCCTCTGCCTGCGTAGGCACACGCGCGCCATGCTCCCATTATTGCCGACGAGGGGCCTGAGACATGGGTGACACTTCGTACCGGACACATGGGTTACACCTTTCGTCCTTTGCGGCGGGAGGTGTCAATGCCGTGGAAGGAGACTTCACGCGCGGCATTAAAGAGATCGACGAGGGCATATGGCTTGTGAGTTTCATGCACTACGATCTCGGTTACTTCGATCTGGAGCAGAAGACGTCGCAACCCGTGGACAACCCTTTCGGCCCAAGGGTGTCACCCATGTCTTAGGTACGTTCTGTTACCCATGTGTCCGGGTCGGACCGACTGAATTTGGAGCGGGCGAAGGGAATCGAACACCTCGACATACAGCAAGCTAGGCGTCTACAAACAATTTCCTAGGTTTAGCTGCAAAACTCGCGCTAACGACACTCAATTGCATCAAAGGCTTACCGACGGTCCGCAAAACCATTGCGGCGCCCCTAAACCAAATTGCCGGCACGTGCGCGCATGCATGCACGTCGATGGCTCAGGCGATTTCGGATCTCGTAGCCTCGCGTACATCTCAACTCAGTCGACCAATGGCCGGTGCCTGGCAAAAATTTTGCCGGGCGGCGTTAGCGCGCCAACCCGGCATAAAGAGGGAATATGCAAATGAAGAAATTACATTACATGGCGCGTGAGCGCAACAGCAAACTTTTAGTACCGCGTAACAGCCTAGTTATCTGCCCCAAGTGTGGACGTGAAACCCGACGCGGGGCACGCCAACAACTCTATTGCAGCACGTTCTGCAGAAGAGCTGATACTCCCAAGAGGGGGCGACCCCGAAGACCGCACGATCCTCGCGCTCGCTTTGCGCACTCAATGGCTTTTCTTGAGTTTCGCGATTCAAGAGCGGGCCGCCTCTCAATGTCGTCCTTCGCGTGGGGGCGATCATGAGCGGCGCCATATCGACCAAGGCGCTCGCCAGGATCATCGAAGCTGATCTGCTCTGCGAGCGCAGCCAGAGAGCCAATGAATCGGCGCACTGTCTTACATGCGGAAGGTCCCATCTGCGCGTCCGTTTTTGCTCGAATCGGTGCCGTGAAGGCTATGACGCCGGAGCGCTGGCGTGGGACGAGTCCAAGGAAAAAAATCTCAGCGCGTGGACGCCACCGCTCACCGGCTGGCGTGTCGTTGCTGGGGTGCCGGAGACCCTCGGCCTCAATCCCTGGCAATCCATCATTGAAGCTTCTGAAAAAAACCGTCGGAAAATCGAAAAGCGCAAAAACAGGCGAAATAAAGAAGTAAGTTCAAAGGGTTCTAAGGGGGGCAAAATAGAAGTAGGCCCCCGGCCCATTTCTGACTTTGCAGCTCATGGTGACGTGCCATGAGGGCGCGAGACAAAGGGCGGCTACCGCCATTCCTGCCGCTGCTGAACGACACGCTGGACTCGCGGGCGTGGCGAGCAATGTCCCATGGGGCTCGGTCCCTCTATGTGGCTCTCAAGAGGCGCTACAGCGCTTACTTTAAGAACAATGGCAAGATTTATTTAGGAACGCGCGATGCAGCGAAGGAGCTGGGGTCTGGCCTCGAAGAGATCGGCAACTGGTTCCGCGAGCTGCAGCACTACGGCTTCATCGTCATGACAACGCCCGGCTGCCTGGGCGTCGAAGGTGTAGGCAAGGCGCCGCACTGGCGCCTGACGGAGCTGGGCTACAT
>JBKPOZ010000292.1:0-9666 GCA_046733355.1 Pseudomonadota bacterium
CATGAACAATGCAACAGGCACGGCCGGACTCCCTCTCCCCCATTTGGGGGAGAGGGTTGGGGTGAGGGGGTTACTGTTGCAAATTGTTATCGATAGATCGAAACCCCTCACCCCACCCCTCTCCCTTCGGGAGAGGGAGCACGCCTGCGTCCACCTCCGACTGTGATTCTATCTCACTGAAGTTCGCTGTAGATCGAAGCACACGATGACGTCTTTAACCACTCGCGCGTCTGCGTCATTTGCACTTCGAACCCGTTTAACCGTGTCCAGCCCTCGAACAGGAAGGGTAAACCATGAATGTCGTCGTCATTGACGGTACCGGCCTGCTCGGCGCGAAGACCGTCGTCGCTCTGCGCCAGAGCGGCAGCGAGGTCATCGCCGCCTCGCCGAGAAGCGTCATGAGCTGCATCACCGGCGAAGGGCACATCGTGGTCGATCTCGCCAATCCGCCTTCATTTGAAGATAAGGCGGTGCTGGAATTGTTCGAGACCTCTGGCCGCAATCTAATCGCGGCGGAGATCGCAGCAGGCGGTGTCCGGCACCACGTCGCGCTCTCCATCGTCGGAACCGACCGGTCCGACAATGGCTATTTCCGCGCCAAGCTCGCGCAAGAGAAACTGATCGAGACCTGCGGCATCCCCTATACCATCATCCGCTCTACCCAGATGCTGGAATTGCTGGGCAGCATCGCCGCTGCAAGCGCGGATGGAGACGTCGTCAGGATTTCGCCCTGCCTGTTGCAGCCCATTGCGGCGGACGACGTTGCTGCCATCGTCGCCGATGTGGCGCTCGGGGTGCCACAAAACGGGATCGTCGAGATCGCCGGCCCGGAACGAGCGCCGTTCAACGAGTTCGTCGCCCGCTATCTGAAGGCGGTCGGCGACGCGCGTGAGGTGGTGAGCGACCCCGAGGCTCGATACTTCGGCAGCCGGGTCGAAGAGCGCTCGCTGGTACCGTCGGGAAAAGCGCGCCTCGGCCGCATCGGTTTCGACGAATGGCTCCGCCGCTCGACGGCGGCGGCCTGATCCCTCATCCGCTCGCTTGCGATCAGGAGGTGCATGCTTCGCATCATGACATTCCGGCGCTATAGTGAGCTCGAAATTTCTTTTGGGTGAGGAGGAAGAAAATGTCGGTGCTTGCGAATCCCGCTGCACGCTGTTGTTGCGGTGACTTGCTGAGGGGCCGGTTCGACCGTCGCTCTTTCATGAAAGCGGGTGGCGCTGCGGGGCTGGCGGGGGCGTTTCCTTTCCTGGCGTTTGGTGCGGAAGGAAATTATGAGGCGATGGTCCTCTCCTGCATCGATCCGCGGTTTCCCGAGCTGACGTTGAATTACATGAGGAGCCGGGGAATGCTCGGGAAATACAGCCAGTTCGTCATTGCCGGCGCCGCTATTGGTGTCGTCGCGCCGGCGTTCAAGGACTGGGAGAAGGCATTCTGGGACAATCTCGCCGCCTCGATACAGCTGCACCACATTCCAAAAGTGATCGCCATCGACCATCGTGACTGCGGCGCCGCGAAAATCGCCTATGGCGATGCGAAGGTTGCCAATCCAGAGGTCGAAACCGAAACGCACAAGGCGGCGCTGATGGAATTCCGCAAGCAGGTGAGCGAACGTCAGCCGAAGCTCGCAGTCGAGACAGGCCTCATGGCGCTTGATGGAAAAGTCGAGATGTTTGGCTAACTCGTGGGGTTGCGGCGCTTGCCGGGTCTCGCTCTCGCTGATGTGCGACCCAATAAGCGCGTCGGCTTTAAAGTGAGCAGTCGAGGCCGGCCTCCGTGCGGCCTGGTTGGTCGTGGCCCGCACGTTACCGGGCTAACATTCATCACAAGGCGGGGTTTGCCGGCGGCTGTGTGAAGCAACTCACACTCGCTGCGGCATTCGGTCGCGTAGCATCCCGCATGTGTCGGCATCCTCTTTGAAGGAGCTGAACCATGCACGCAACGATATCGGTGCACGAACCTCCCGCAACCGGGAAACTTGAACCTGGAAGCGAGAGCCGATCCGCGCCGTCCTGGCCTTTCGCTCTTTTGCTTATGATGGTTGGAGCCGTTGGAATCCTGACGGTGGCGGCTACATTCTTCGCTGGCGCAACACCAGCATGTGTTTACGCCCATCCTTCTTTCGACGAGGACTGTACGCTCGAGCATCTTGCCCGGTGACCCGAGCTATTGCGCTCGCTCAAAAAGTGTGAAGCAGAACTGATGCGGACGTGCGCGGCACTGAATCGGTCAGGCACATTGCGCGTATGGCGGCGGTTACCGCCGGCTTCGCTCACATGTGTGGCGTAATCAGCCGCAGCCTCGCGGCCCCACACATCGGAAGTCCGGAGCCCGGATTGAACGAAGTGAAATCCGGGGCTGCCGCTCCCGGATTTCGCTCCCGCTCAATCCGGGCTACAGGGCCTGTGCGTCACAATTGAGTCTCGGGCGAAAACCCGAAGAAAAAAGCCGGACGCACATCAGTATGTTCGCCTTGTTACGCGCAGCCACTGCTTTCCGTACGATAGCGCAACGGCAATGCCGGCGGATACTGCCGCGGTTACCAATGGCTCCGCCCATGGAGGCCCAAAATGCGACGGATGCGCGAACACATGGCCGATCAGCGTCACGACCGCACTCAATGTGGCCTGGCGGCTGACGCTGTTTGTAGTCAGGTCCATCTGGACGAGAAGGGCAACCGTGACCACCGCCCCGACAGTCCGACAAACCGTCGCAAGAACAATGTGCTCGAAGCTGAACGCCGCGAAAAATTGCCGCGCGCCATTACCAAAAGACAGGCGATCCACGCACCTGCGAACTTTTCGGCGGCAGCCCGGCCGAGACCGCCTGCCCGCACTTGATCCAACGCGAGCCGATCCAGGTTCACCGGAGTCATCTGTTCACCCCTCGTCCCATCCCTACATTAATCCGGTGATCGGGACCTGCAAATTCGATATCTGAACGCCAAATGCAAACAGTATTCGTGTCGCGCCCGGATCAATTCTGAGTGACCCCGATGCAAGAACCGTGCGCACCGGAGGGAAACGCAATCAAACATTGGACATGAAGCTCGATTCAGAAGCGCTGGCAGAAATTAGCCACCGCACGTTGCAGCACTACAACCGGTATGCCGAAGATTTCTGGCAAGGGACGCGGGACCACGATGTCAGCCAGAACATCGCGTCCTTGCTGCAACACATCGAAGGCGAGCCGCCGCTGAGAATACTGGACTTCGGCTGCGGGCCTGGTCGCGACCTGAAAGCGTTCTCGACGCTCGGTCACATTGCCACGGGCGTTGAGGGCTCCGAGGCGCTCGCGGCCATGGCGCGCAGCTACAGCGGTTGTGAAGTCTGGCAGCAGGATTTTCTCAAGCTCGATTTGCCGAGAGATCATTTCGATGGAGTTTTCGCCAATGCTGCCCTGTTTCACGTGCCGAGCCAGGAGCTGCCGCGCGTGTTGGTCGAGCTGCACGCTGCACTCAAGCCTGCCGGCGTGTTGCTTTGCTCCAATCCGCGAGGGCGCAATGAGGAAGGCTGGGCGGGCGGGCGCTATGCTGTGTACCACGACCTTGAGACATGGCGCCGTTATATGTCAGCTGCAGGGTTTGCCGAGCTTGCACATTACTATCGTCCGGCTGGCCTGCCGCGCGAACGTCAACCATGGCTGGTCACGGTATGGCGGCGGTAAATCCGGACGCTGTTCCGGCCGGCGATGCGCCGGCTGCAACCCCGAATGGGTGCAGAATGCAATCGCATGATTGGCGTGACGCAAACCTCACCAGACGTGCTGCTGACTGCCGTTGTTCAGCTCACTGGTCAATCGGCAGCCGAGTTTCCGTGTGTTGCTCGAGCTGCGCCTACACCCAAGCCTGCCGGCGTGCTTGCTAGTCGAGCAGCCGATGCAAGGTCTTGCGGCCGATGACCGGGCAACTGGTCAGGAACGTGTCGATGCGGCCTTCGGCCAGATCGACAATGAGTCGACATGGATTGAGCATTCGATGTCAAGCTCATAGGCGTGCTCACGCGACTGCCGCCGATGCGGAAGGCCAGCCGCTCGAATAGCTTTTGTTCGAGAGAAAGAACAAACGAGTTCCGGTTCCGCCGAGCGGCTCAGAAGCTGGAACTTGTCCCGAGTTCCAGCTGCCGTTTGTGTTCTCGCGCGGAGCAAAATTTTTCCGGGTACTTTCGATTTTTTGGAACGGGCCATGTGCTCGATAGTTCGGCAGAGTACCTCGGCTTGGTGTCGGACGGGAGGAGTCGGGGAATCCACCAACAAACAATCGGAGGACCACGATGCATCTTCCCAAGCCCGTTGAGTTGAACGATGCCGAGCTCGACAGCGTAGCAGCTGGTCAAGGCGGAGTGGCGGCGGCCGCAGGCCTCGTCAATACTGCAGTTGGTGTATTTGTTCAGGATGTTCTGAACAACAACACCGTCGACATCCTCAACCACAACAATACGTCCATCAATGTCGGAGCCGGGGTTGCAGTCGCCGTTCTTGGCGCCGCAGCGAACGGCATTGCGCAAAGGGCGACCGTTACGCCGGTCTGATTGCGGCCTGCTTCAGGGTCCAAGCAGATGCAGCAACCTGCTCCGGTACATCCGGAGCAGGTTGTCGCTGCTGCGCCACGTGATGCCGGCGAGTAGCAGCCGGTACGTTCCAGCCTGTTCATGCGGCCCCACCGAACGGGTGGCGGCGGGCTCATACAAAGGGTGTCCGGTTCGTGACCGCATCGACGTTGCTTTTCCGACAGGAGGCAATCGACTTTCAGCAGCACAGCCGGCAGCTCGGCCGGGTGTCGGCACTGCAGCCGCTCTCAACCAAGCTCCTGACCTGGTTCATTGCGGCCGCAGTCGCGCTGATCATCGCCTTCCTCTTTGTCGGTGAATACGCGCGCAAGGAAACAGCGGCCGGGTATCTGACGCCGACATCGGGCACGGCGAAGATCTTTGCCTCGCAGCCCGGAACGATAAAAGAGATTCACGTTCGCGAAGGAGATCAGGTCCAGAACGGACAACCGCTTCTCACGATAGAGACAAATCAGATTTCGGCCGACGGCTACGACGTCAACAGCACGATGTTGAGCACGTTGCGATCCCAATCAGACTTACTCAAGGGCCAGATTGCTGCCGAGGAGCAAAGAACGAAGTCGGAGCAGGAACGCCTAGCCTCGCTCATTCGCGGTCTCAACAACGAGATTTTCCAACTCGAGGCGCAGATCAAGACGCAGAGCGAGCGCCTGCAGGTTGCGCAGGAGTTCGTGACTTCGGTTGCGGGTCTCAGGGCCAAGGGCTACCTGGCCGATGTTGAGTTCAAGCGGCGCCAATTGGGAGTGCTCGAGCAGAAGCAGAACCTCGACGCATTGAACGAGCAGCTCGCCGCACGCAGGAACCAGCTGACCGAAAGCCAGTATTCGCTGGAGCAGCTTCCCACCGTCATGGCGGGCAAGATCCAGACCTTGCGCGGCGAGCTCGCGGCGGCCGAGCAACGGACTGCCGAGATCAACGGCCGCCGCGCGTATGTGCTGCGCGCTCCGGCGGCCGGCCGCGTATCGACCATGCAGGCAACAGCGGGGCAGTTCGCCGATCCGCGCCGTCTGCAAATGGAGATCGTCCCGAGTGACAGCGTGCTCGAGGCGCAACTGTTCGTACCGGCGCGAGCCATCGGCTTCGTGCAGACCGGTCAGCAGGTGAGAATACTTTACGAAGCATTCCCCTATCAGCAGTTCGGCACCTATCGTGGCCGCGTGACCAACGTCTCGCAGACAATCCTGACGGGCAATGATGCCTCCGGCCCCCTTGCGCTCAAGGAGCCTGCCTACAGGGTGACCGCCGCACTCGATGGCCAGGAAATCAGTGCCTATGGCAGGAAAATATTGCTGCAGGCGGACATGCTCCTGCGCGCGGACATTATCCTCGAAAAGCGCTCGTTGATGAGCTGGCTTCTCGATCCGCTACTCAGCGTAAGGATGTGATCGTGACAACGCTGTTGCATTTCAAGAGCCGCGGCTATCTGCCGGTCATTCATCAAACGGAGGCCGCCGAATGCGGGCTCGCCTGGCTGGCCATGGTCGCCTCGTATCACGGCCACCGCATCGACCTGAACACGCTGCGGCGCCGCTATCCGGTATCTCTCAAAGGCGTCACCCTCAGAGCCGTGATCCATGTCGCCAGCCAGCTGCACCTGGCGTCGCGGGCAATTCGCTTCGAACTCGAACATCTGCGCAGGCTGCGTCTGCCCGCCATCGTGCATTGGGACATGAATCACCTTGTGGTTCTGAAATCCGTGACGCGGCGCGGAATTACCGTTCATGATCCTGCCGGCGGGCAACGCTCCTTTTCTCTCGATGAATCTTCCAAGCATCTTACCGGCGTGGCCCTCGAGCTTTCGCCATCGGATGGTTTCCTTCCCAAGGACGAGAGAGCCCGGCTTCCTTTCTCGACATTCTGGAGCCAATTGAGCGGCAGCAGCCATGCGCTCGTTCAGGTCCTAATGCTGTCGGTCGTTCTTGAGCTGTTTGTCATTGCCAGCCTTTTTTACCTGCAGCTCACGGTCGATGAGGTGATAGCGCGGGGAGATGTCGATCTGCTCGTTGTGCTGGCGCTCGGCTTCGCACTTTTCACCGCGATAAAAGTGGCGGCAAACGCCATCCGCTCACTGATCCTTCTCGTCGTGCAAAACGTCATGCACTTTCAGATTGGTGCCCGGCTCTTTCACCATCTCGTTCGCCTGCCGGTTGCCTATTTCGAGAAGCGGCACATAGGAGACATCCTGTCGCGGTTTACCTCGGTCGAGCCGATCAGAGCTGCCCTGGCGGAAGGAGTCATCACTGCGGTCATCGATGGCGTAATGGCGCTCGCGACCATTGGCATGATCTTCGTCTACAGCGCGAAACTTGCACTCGTCGTGCTGACCGCTTTCGTGCTCTACGCGGTCGTAAGGATCGGCCTGTACCGGCTTTTGCGGCAGCGGAATCTGGCAGTCATCGAGGCGAGGGCGCAGGAAAATTCCACCTTCATCGAAACGCTGCGCGCAATTCAGACGCTCAAGCTGTTCAATCGGGAGCACGATCGTGAAGCGCAATGGCTCAACCGCTACGCCGATGTGGTAAGCGCCAATGTCCGGCTGGGTCGAACGAAGGTCGCATTTACCACCATAAACGACGCGATCTTCGGGCTTGAAAACATCATCAGTATTTATCTTGCAGCCAGGATGGCGCTTGCCGATGTCTTTACCATCGGGATGATATTCGCATTCATGAGCTATAAAGTGCAGTTCGTCGAAAAGGGAGTGCAACTGGTCGAAAAGGCGCTCGATTTCCGCATCCTCGAGCTGCATCTGGAACGTCTCGCGGATATTGCGCTGACCAAGCTCGAGCGCGGGCACGATCAGGCGCTGGCCTACATTCGCCCAATTGAAGGACGTATTGAGCTTCGCAATGTGTTCTTCCGCTACGCGGAATCCGAGCCGTTCGTGCTGGACAACTTCAATTTGCGCATAGAGCCGGGCGAGTTCGTCACTGTCACCGGTCCCTCCGGAGGCGGCAAGACGACGCTCATCAAAATCATGCTCGGGCTTCTGGAGCCCACGCATGGAGACGTTCTGATCGACGGAATTCCACTCTCGATCATCGGATCAAGGCCATATCGGGAGCAGATCGGCGCGGTCATGCAGGAAGATCAACTTCTCTCCGGCTCGATTGCCGATAACATCTGCTTCTTTGATCCATCATTCGATGAGCAAAGAATGATCGAGTGTGCGGGCCTCGCGCGCATTCACGACGAGATCATGGCCATGCCGATGACCTACAACAGTCTGATCGGAGACATGGGAAGCTCCCTTTCGGGCGGTCAGAAACAGCGCGTGCTCCTGGCACGGGCGCTCTACCGGAAACCTCGAATGCTTTTTCTCGACGAGGGAACGGCTCACCTCGACGTCGATAACGAGAAATGCATCAATGAGAGCCTGAGATGTCTGAACATGACCCGCATCAGCGTGGCGCACCGGCCGGAGATGACCAGCGGCGCGCACCGGATTTTGCGCGTTGGCGGGCAGAACGAATCCCTGCGGCGGCTTCCCGAGCAGGTTCGATCGAACTTACCGGAATGAAGCACCACGCTCGTATATGGAAATTCCCTCATGAGTGCCTTTCGGCATCACGCACTAGCCGACTTGCACCGACACGCGGTAGATGGCGTTGCGCCGGCCTGATGCAGGTTGGCAGTCGCCGCTTGCCGTCCGCGCGCTTGAGGCGAGTGTCGCGGCTCCGCATTCGCGCGGCACCCAGCTCAGATTGAAGCGCTGCCATGCCCGGCCAGCGGCCGGTTCCAGCACAGCCGGCCGCCAGCAGCTGCCATCGACACTGACGTCTACTTGGCTAACGCCGCCGTCCGCCCACGCCCAACCCCAAATCTCGACCGCCTTGCCAACGGTGATCCTTGCGCCTGGAGCCGGCGCGACAATGACCGATTGCGGTGCGATTGCCCACACCGGCGCTGTGCGAACGCCGGCGAACGCCGCGTCGTCCGACACCGGGTCATTGTACCAGCGCGTTGTGAACGGTCCGGGCGCGCGGGTTTCGGCCAGCGTCACGCGCGTGAGCCACTTCACGCTGTTGGTGCCGTAAAAGCCCGGTACCACGAGCCGCACGGGAAATCCGTGCTCAGGGGTAAGCGGCGCGCGGTTCATCTCGTAAGCAAGCAGAACGTCCGATCTGACGCGCTCGATCGGCAAATCCTTGACATAGGCGTCGACGCGGACGCCGCTGAAATCGCCATAGTCGGCACCGGCCGACCACACGAATCGAGCGGTCGAGCGCGGCTCGCATTGCGCGAGAATATCGGCAAGCCGCGCGCCGGCCCAGGTGACATTGCAGACGCGTTGCGTCGGCGCATGCGGCTCCAGCGGGCTGCCGGCGCACTGGTGTACGCTGGTCACTGCCGCCTTTTCGTATTGCATGAGGTCGGCAAGCCCGAGCGTGCGTGGGCGCGCCAGCAGTCCATCGATCGTCATTGACCAATCGTCACGCGCGATCCGTGGCAATCCGAGGTGACAGAGAACGATCGTGTCCTCGACGCGCGTTAGCCGGTCCTGCATCTGATGCGGAGCGAGCGGAATGCGGCGGATGAAGCGGTGCGGCTCGAGCTTCGGCCGGATCACGGCAGTCGTTTCCGCACGAACGGACATGGCCTCGACATTCCGCGTTGCTGCATGGCGAGCAGCATACCGTTTGCTCTGCGACAACGGCAATCTCGACGACATAATGCTTTGTCGCTACCCTGAGCGAGCACAGGAGTGGCTGATATGAACGATCGCATCAACCGGCGCGGGTTCCTCGGCAGTTTGGGCATGACGGCAGCAATAGGGGGCAGCGCCTATGTTGCGGCTCCGCGCGCTGCGGGGGCAGCCGCGAGACCGAAAGGAACGATTCCCACGACACCGTACAAGGTCGGCCACATGACTTTTCAAACGGGACCCGGCGCCGCGCTCGGAGCTCCGGCATTGAAAGGCCACACGCTCGCTGCCGACGAGATCAATGCCGAAGGCGGCTTCCTTGGCGCCCGCAAGATCGTGACCGTCTCCGCCGATGAGGCAGCCGGCGTCGACGGCAATGTAAAAGAACTGAGAAGAATGAAACTCGCGGAGGAGATCGACTGGTTTACCGGCGTGATATCGGCCGCCGACACC
>JBKPOZ010000293.1:0-10141 GCA_046733355.1 Pseudomonadota bacterium
AGTGATGGCTCGCCGAGAGGGGCGATGGTGAGCCATACCCCTCACTCCGCGGGTAATGCGATTGGATGCCCTACCCTCTGCAACTCGGCACGAGCTTGCCGAATAACAATAAACGCTCCTTGCAGCGCCAAGCTGGCCATGATTATCGCCACAAGTAGGTCCGGCCAACCTGTGCCAGTGCCAAACACACCGAGTGCTGCTAGTAACACTGCGAGATTCCCAAGAACATCGTTGCGCGTGCAAATCCAGGCCGAGCGCATATTGGCGTCGCCGCTACGATGCCCCCACAGAAGTCCAAAGGAAGCGGCATTTGCCGCTAGGGCCGTAAAGCCGACCGCCCCCATCGTGAGCGCTTGAGGCAACGTACCGTGCCAGGCATGCCAGCCGGTGATTCCAAGCACCCAGAAGCCAAAAATGGGCATCGTGGTGCCCTTCGCGGAAGCTGCTATCGCGCGGTATCGCAGCGCCATTCCCACGACAAAGAGACTGATGGCGTAGTTGCCTGCATCACCAAGAAAATCGAGAGCATCGGCTTGCAGCGAAGCGGAACCAGCCGCGAGGCCGGCTCCGACTTCAACGGCAAACATCAATGCGTTAATGGCTAAAATGCCCCACAACACCCGCCGATAAGCCGGGTTCCCCCGCTGCGGGTCTTCGTCGTGGCGGTCCTGGCAGCAGCTCGCGCTCATGGTGGCACTATAGATACGAGGGACCTGAACCTCCATCACAGCATTGCGCGGACCGATTGCTACTCTTCTTGCAATCTGAGAAGGGACAGGTGCGGTGATCGGAGCGCAATACCCTTTACCACTGCATAGATAGTGGGAATAACAATCAGCGTGAGCAACGTTGAGGACACCATGCCGCCAATCATTGGTACTGCGATGCGTTGCATCACTTCGGCTCCGGTGCCGTGACTCCACATGATCGGCAGGAGCCCTGCCATGATCGCCGCGACCGTCATCATCTTTGGCCGCACGCGCTCAACGGCACCTTGCATGATTGCTGCGTAAAGATCGTCGCGTGTGAAGGCCCGGCCTGCGGCTTCGCACTCGGTTCTAACCTCGCGAAACGCGGTATCGAGATAGATCAACATCACGACGCCCGTCTCGGCGGCTACACCCGCCAACGCGATGAAACCAACTGCGACTGCGACCGAAAAATTGAAACCGAGCCACCACATCAACCAGAGACCCCCAACCAGCGCAAACGGCACAGAGAGCATCACAATCAGCGCTTCGGTCACACGTCGGAAGTTCAGATACAACAGCAGAAAAATTATCAGAACTGTGACAGGGACAACCATTTGCAGACGGGCCTTTGCTCTTTCGAGATATTCGAACTGGCCGCTCCACGTCACGTAATACCCAGGCGGCATCTTGACCTGTGTCGCGACACCATTTTGGGCATCCGCCACGTAGCTGCCGAGATCGCGATCGCGCAGATCAACGAAGATATAGACGGCAAGCTGCGCGTTCTCGGTGCGGATGCTGGCAGGCCCTTGCGCAAGGCTGACTTTCGCAACTTGGCCGAGGGGGACAGTGCCGCCATCCCCGATTGGAATCAGGACCTCGGTCGCAATCGCCTGCGGGTCGCTTCGATAGTCGCGCGGATATCGAATGCTGACGGTGTACCGCTCGCGCCCCTCGACGGTGGTGGTGACCGGCTCGGCGCCGAGTGCCATCGCAATCAAGGCTTGCAGGTCGCCGACCATCAGCCCATAGCGGGCCAGCTGCGCCCTGTCCGGATCGACATTGAGGTAGTAGCCGCCGATTGCCCGTTCGGCATAGGCGCTGGTCGTACCCGGCACCGTCCGCAGGACGGCTTCGATCTGACGCGCGAGCTTTTCCATTTCCGCCAAATCGGTTCCCAAAACCTTCACGCCGACGGGCGTGCGAATGCCGGTCGAAAGCATATCGATGCGCGCCTTGATCGGCATCGTCCAGGCATTGGACACGCCTGGGAACTGCAATGAACGATCCATTTCCGCGATCAGCTTGTCGACGGTCATTCCAGGTCGCCACTCGCTTTCCGGTTTGAGATTGATCACCGTCTCGAACATTTCAGTTGGGGCAGGATCGGTGGCTGTTGCCGCGCGTCCCGCCTTGCCCCAGACCGAGGAAACCTCCGGGAAGGACTTGATGATCTTGTTCTGGGTCTGCACCAGCTCCGCCGCCTTGGTCACCGACAGGCCTGGCAAAGTGGTCGGCATATAGAACAGCGTGCCCTCATTGAGATTGGGCATGAACTCGGTGCCGAGCCGCATTGCGGGCCAGACACTTCCAGCCAGGACCAGAACAGCGATCAGGATTGTCATGGCCTTGAAGCGCAGCGTGGCGCGGATCACCGGTCGGTAGAGCCAGATCAAGAAGCGGTTCACTGGATTGCGGTGCTCGGGCACGATGCGGCCACGCACGAACATCACCATCAGCGCTGGAACGAGCGTGACGGACAACAGGGCTGCCGCCGCCATGGCGAAGGTCTTGGTGTATGCCAGCGGCTTGAACAGCCGGCCCTCCTGCGCCTCGAGCGCGAAGATCGGCAGGAATGAGACGGTGATGATCAGAAGGCTGAAGAAGAGTGCGGGTCCAACCTCGCTGGCGGCCTCGATCAGCACTTCCGTCCTGGATTTCCCTTCGGCGGCACGCTCCAGCCGCTTGTGGGCGTTCTCGATCATGACAATCGAGGCATCGACCATCGCGCCGATCGCGATGGCAATGCCGCCGAGGCTCATGATGTTGGAGCTCAAGCCCAGCAGATGCATGCAGAGGTAAGCCATCAGCACGCCGAGCGGCAGCGTGATAATGGCGACAAGCGCGCTGCGCACATGCAGCAGAAAGACGATGCAGACCAGCGCGACGATCAGGCTCTCCTCGATCAGGGTGCGCTTAAGCGTCTCGATTGCGCGATAGATCAGGTCGGAACGATCGTAGACGGACTCGATCGTGACGCCCTGCGGCAGGCTCGGGGCAATTTCCGCAAGCCTGTCTTTCACATTCCTGATGACCGCGAGCGCGTTCTCGCCAAACCGCTGCAGGGCGATGCCGGAGACGACCTCTCCCTCTCCATTCATTTCGGTGATCCCGCGGCGCTCGTCGGGCGCGAGCTCGATGCGCGCCACATCCTTGAGCAATACCGGCACGCCGCGATCGCTTTTGACGACGACCTGCTCGAGGTCAGATAAACCTTTGATGTAGCCGCGTCCGCGCACCGCAAACTCGGTCTCGGCAAGCTCAACCGTTCGTCCGCCGACGTCCATATTGCTGCTTCGGAGCGCTTCGCGGATCTTGGCCAGCGGGATGCCCAGCGCCTGCAGCCGGCGCGGGTCAATGACCACGCTGTATTGCTTTACAAATCCGCCGACGCTCGCCACCTCGGCAACACCCTCGGACTTGGCAATCCCGTAGCGCACATACCAATCCTGGATGCTGCGCAGCTCAGCGAGGCTCTTCTGCGCGCCGCGCACGACGTATTGGTAGACCCATCCCACGCCGGTCGCGTCAGGGCCCAGACTCGGCGACACACCGACGGGAAGCCTTCGCGCGGCGGAGCTGAGATATTCGAGCACCCGCGATCGGGCCCAATAGAGATCGGTGCCGTCTTCGAAGATCACGTAAACGAACGACACGCCAAAGAACGAGAATCCGCGCACCACGCGCGATTTCGGCACGCTCAGCATCGCGGTGGTCAACGGATAAGTGACCTGATCCTCGACGACCTGTGGCGCCTGACCGGGATACTCGGTGTAAATGATGACCTGCACGTCGGAGAGATCGGGGATGGCATCGAGCGGGACGCGCGAAACCGCGTAGATGCCGGCGAGTGTCACAAAAATGCTCGCGACCCCAACCAGGAAAACGTTGCGGGCCGACCACCGGATGAGAGCCGCGATCATTTCGGCGCCTCCGGTTGCGCGAACGCTTGCAAAGCGGCACGCAGGTTGCTCTCCGCATCGATCAGGAATGTGGCGGCGGTTACAACTTCCTCCCCCTTGCTCAGGCCTTCGAGGACCTCGATGTATCCATCGCCGCGGCGACCGAGCCTGACGGGTCGCGGTTCGAACCGCCCCTCACCCTTTACGACGAGCACCACCTGGCGATTTCCGCTGTCGATTACCGCGCTAATTGGAACTGCGGTGACTGGCCTTTCGTCGGCTCCGGTTTGGAAAACGACGTCGGCATACATGTCGATCTTGAACCGGCCATCAGGATTTGGAATCTCGATGCGCACGCGCGCGGTCCGCGTCTCCGTCTTTAGCTCGGGATAAATAAAGGTGACCTCCCCCTCGATCGGCTCGGCCGTATAGGCGCGCACTAAGACGGTTGTGCGCGTGCCGATCTTGATGGCCGACAGATCACCTTCCGCAACATCTGCGATTACCCAAAGGCGACTGTGGTCGGCGATCCGATAGAGCTCCTCGCCGGCCCTCGCCCTTTGGCCGTTGATCACGTTTTTTCGGATTACATCGCCGGTTGCCGGCGACGGCCAAACGAGCGACATCGGATTTTTGCCCGAGAGCACTTCACGGATATGGCTTTCCGGAACGCCGAGGTTGCGCAGCCGCTGCTCGCCTCCTCCACCTCCACCACCGATTCGGAGATTGACCTGGGCGCTGACAATGTCCGGGCTGTACACCCGAAATAATGGATCCCCGGCATGAACATGCTCGCCGGTTTTGCTTACAAACAGTTCCTCGATGAAGCCGTCTGACCGCAGCGCGACGATCGTCAGGCGGGATTCATCATGCAGCACGGTTCCGACGGCACGGACCGGTCGCACGATCGTGCGCGTCTCAACGACTTCGGTACGAACGCCGCTGCGTTGAATCTTGTCGAGACTCACTCGGACAGTCTTGCCGTCGTCCTGCTCCTCGCCCTCGTACACAGGGATGTAGTCCATCCCCATCCAGTCCTTCTTCGGAACGGGCGATGTGTCCGGCAGCCCCATCGGATTTCGGTAATACAGAATCCTGCCAGAGGCGGTCCTGACAGGTGTAGGCTTCTTTAGTTCACCTCCGGGGCCGAATGCCGGCTCTTCGTCCTCGTAGACGGGGAGGTAATCGCGGCCGTCCGCATCCTTCTTTGGCGTGGCCGACCAATACGGCTCGCTGCTCGGATCGCGGTAGTAAACAATCTTACGTTCAGCTGCGGCGGCCGGTTCTGGTGCCTTAATCGGCGCAGAATGATTGGCGTGCGGGTGCTGGGCGTACCAATACCCGCCTGCCGCGCCGACGATCAGACCGACAGCGAGAAGGATAACGCCTGCCAGGCGCATGACCTCACCTCGTCGCGCGGAAGATGACTTTCCCGACTACCGTCTCAGGCTCGCCCTGTACCTTGGCGGCGATGCTCAACAGCCAGCGGCCTTGCATGGAGAGTTCGGTCTTGAAGGAATAAACGCCCGGCTCTGTGCTGGGGACCGGCGTGAGCGGCGACGCCATTTCGGCCATCGCGTCGGGGGCCATGTCGATTCTGGTTTGCACGATCACTGCATCGGTGATCGGCTCGCCAGTGGCCTTATGCTTCAGACGCACCGATACAATGACGTCGTCGCCTTTCTTGACTTCAGCGGTTACCGGCTCGAATACGTAATCGTTGGCGCCGGCAAATGCGGCGATGTTGGAGGACATGGCCAGCGCAAGAGCAGCGCCAATAAGCATGAGCTTCCGAGTCATTTGATCTCCTCATAGGTCGACTCTCGGCGAGACGCGACGATCTGGGCGCGTAGCCAAAGGATCTCAGCGCGAGCAGGCGCTCACGCCGACAACATCTGCTGTTTGGGCGATGTCAGACGCGAGGAGGTCTGAAGGGTGGACTACCCGTTTGCGAGTGAAATAGCTGAGCGCCGAATAATGGGCTCAAGCTCGCGACCCGCAACGGGAACACGATGTCTGAGAGGGTGGTTGCTGAGAAGCTGAAGCACTTCAGCGCACACGTCGCCATGGATGCACAATCATCCATGGCTTTGTCACACGGATTGGTCTTATGCGGGCAGCAATCCATGTCCTCCATTGCGGCCATAGCAGTCATGTCGGCCGACTTTGCAATAGCCCCAGCGCCGCCGACCGCCGGCAGCATGGCTACCGAAAGGGCGATCAGAAGCGCTAGAATGGTGCGTCCGATTTGCATGACGACGGCCTTAACGGCCGAAAATAGCAGCTTTTCGGGTTCCCGGGTCAAGTGACGATTTCGCGAGGCTGATCGGGCAAATGGCTTGAGAATCAGCCGGATCGCCACGAACTAAGGCGTGGGACTAGCTCCCGACGAGTGGTTCAAATGAACGCTTCGAATCGGAACTTGACACGCCGCCTGGTCCTGTTCGCGGGGGCCGGATTCCTGCAATCCGCGCGGGCTTTTGCAGCCGAGCAACCCGTCATCGACGTCCACCAGGACCCCAGCTGCAGCTGCTGTTTGGGCTGGATCCAGCACCTGCAGAAGGCCGGGTTCCAGACGAACGTCTTCGAGACCAGAGATGTGGATGCCGTAAAGAAACGGCTCGGAGTGCCCGATGACCTCGCCGCCTGCCATACCGCTGAAATCGGCGGATACATCGTCGAGGGGCATGTTTCGGCGGCTGCTCTCAAACGTTTTCTTTCAGAAAAGCCGAAGATGCGCGGACTGGCTGTGCCGGGAATGCCGATCGGTTTCCCAGGCATGGAAGGGTCGACGCCGGAGCCGTACGACGTGGTGATGTTCGGGCCGAACGGTCAGCAGGTCTACATGCAATTTGTAGGAGAACGACCGATCTAGCGACAGTTAACCAGCTGACATTTTTGCGAGATGAGCACAGACTGCTGCCACCACTGTCATGCTGACGATCCGGAGCGCGGCAATGTCGCTTATCGTCGAGTGCTCTGGCTGGTACTCGCAATCAATGCGGGTATGTTTGCGGTTGAAATTGGTGCTGGCCTAGCGGCGGGATCCGCTTCGCTCCAAGCCGATGCTCTCGACTTTCTTGGCGATGCAGGCAATTACGCGATCAGCCTGTTCGTTGTCGGGATGGCCCTGCGATATCGTGCGCTGGCGGCTCTCGTTAAGGGCGCAACGATGGGAGCCTTCGGGCTCTGGGTCGTCGCGATCAGCGCTTGGCACGTGTGGCAAGGCAGCTTGCCTCATGCGATTACCATGGGCACGGTCGGGATCGCAGCGCTGGTTGCCAATCTTGCCTCATTTGGATTGCTGTGGGCGTATCGCGGTGGCGACGCCAACATGCGATCGGCGTGGATTTGCACCCGCAATGACGTGCTTGGCAATCTGGCTGTCCTTCTGGCCGCACTTGGCGTGTTGGGCACAGGGACTGGATGGCCGGACGTGGTTGTCGCAGCCACCATGGCGAGCCTTGCTTTGCAGGGTGCTTGGATCGTGGTGAGGCATGCTTGGGGCGAGTTGAACCGCGCACAGGGCAATCTCACCGTACCAGCCGAATAGCCGAGATCTGCGCGAAACCCGGCCCCAGGAGTCAGGTCACGCCAGCCGGCTCCCTTAGAACGCAAACTCCTCCAGGGTACTGATATGGCGTAAGATTTCGCCGAATTCAGAACAGACTACGTCCCCTCTTCTGCCTTGAAATGCTCCAAAGGGTCGTCTACGCAGTCTTGAGCATGCTCCGGATCACGCAGGTCCTTTCCAAGTCCCTTTGCCGCCCCCGCAGTACGAGCGGCGCGATGCCGAGAAGCTGACTCCTCGCAAGCTCGCCGGCAAAGCCCGAGTATGGACCCTCAAGAGACATAAGCCCCTCTGAATTGCTGCTACGCAAAACGAGTATCGAGCCCTATTTCGCCGGTGGCATTTCCCTGCTGTAATCAGCGCAGGCGTAAGCCACGTTGAGTGTAGCTCGGACGATTTTTGGGGACGCAATGCGCCGTCGCGATTGCCTTAAAGGGATGGCTGCTTCAGCCGCCGCATGGCCCATCGCAGTTTATGCGCAACAATCTAAGATGCCCATAGTTGGCGTTTTGTGGCATGCCGGTAACCGCGAAGAGGAAGGGGGCCGCCTCGAAGTCTTAGAACAAGGGTTGGCTGACCTTGGTTACATTCGAGGTCAGAGCATCACTCTGGTGCACACATTTGCGGCGGAAGACTATGACCGTTTCACCAATAATGCGGTTGAACTGGCAAAATTGCCAGCGGACATTTTAGTCGCAGTGACGCAACCGGCGCTGATGGGTGCTTTGCGAGCGACGAAGATAATTCCGATTGTATTCTTGTTCGTTTCCAATCCTGTCGAGAGCAACCTCGTCGCGAGCCTTGCGCGGCCAGGAGGCAACATTACCGGCTTGTCAAATAAGCAAATCGCAAAATTGGCACGAGAACACCGCCTCGCAACTATGGGATTAGCTGAAGAGATGGCGCAGGACGGGTTGACAATGTCCTATGGCCTAAATCCCTTCACTGCTGTTCGCGGCGCAGCCACATACGTAGATAAAATACTCAAGGGAACGAAACCCGGTGATTTGCCCGTCGAGCAGCCAACCAAAGTTGATTTCGTCATCAATCTGAAGAGTGCCAAAGAAATCGGTCTCAATGTGCCAAATACGTTACTTGTTCTCGCGGATAGGGTAATCGAATAGGATGATGTTTCTGCGCTGCACTTGGTCTTCTTCTGGCACCAACCCGAATCGGCGAAGCGCGCGGCGAATGTCGGATGGTTGAGGTGAAGCAGGACGATGCGAATGTGCTGACAAAGCCCGGTGTTGACCCCGAACGGACATGAGCGCAGCGATGTGTTAAGTTTCAGCCGACGCGTCCTAGAGGCACAATGCCCGAGATTCAGACCGAGTTCCTCTTCACAATCGATCTCGATTTTGAGTTCTCCGTTCTCGGAGATACGCCTTATGGCATCCGACGTATCGCAAGGCTCAAGTGCGGCAACTTCGAGGGCCCGAAACTGAAGGGCACCGTATTACCGGGCGGCGGCGCTTGGACACTCGTGCGCAAAGACGACGTGTTGGATATCGAGGTGCGGCTGCTGCTTGAGACCAGTGACAAGCATCAAATCTACATGCAGTGGAGGGCGCTCCGCGACGTGCCGAAAGACGTTACTGATCGGCTGCATCGCGGTGAAAATGTCGATCCTGGTACTTACTATTTCCGCGCTACACCGTATTTCGAGACAAGCTCGGAAAAGTACGGCTGGATGAACCGCATCTGTGCGGTCGCCTCTGGTTCGATTGCGACGAACGCGCGAATGCTGGATGTTTTTCAGGTATTGTAGCTGGCGCATCGATTGTCGGCTTCTGGCACTCAACGGCGGTTCATCTGACCTAAACTTGTGACTGGAATTGGAGGCACTGCGGACGTATCTCTTTGCAGGCCCAACCGGAGCTTTTGACCCTGAGCCGACTTCGGCCTGATCGAGACTCCCGCAGCGCAGCAGCCCTTCTGCTCTATCGAGGTGTGCTATCCTTACCTGCGCAGTAAGCAAGGGAGGCGCTGCGAATGAGACGACGCGACTTCCTATCGCTGCTCGCTGGCGCGCCTGCCGCCTGGCCGCTCGCCGCCCGCGCGCAGCAAAGTAAAGGTCCAGCTCGACTTGGCTTCGTGCCTCTTGGGTCGCCCTCCAACTCTTACGACCGATCGCTTATCGAGGCATTCCAACGAGGCTTGCGCGAGGTTGGTCTGATCGAGAATCGGGATGTTGTCCTCGATGTCATCTGGGCGGGTAATAATCCCGATCAAGCGGTGAGCGAGGTTCTGCGGCGTGGCGCGGACGTGTTGATCCCGTGCGGCTCAAGCGCATCAATAGCAGCAAAACGCCAGACCTCCACCATTCCTATTATGTTCCTCAGCGTCGGCGACCCTGTCGCCATGGGACTAGTCGAGAGCCTGTCACATCCGGGACGCAACGCCACTGGGTTCAGCGACATCCTTGGGGAACTGAGCGGGAAGCTAGTCGATCTAGCCAGCGAGTTGATCAAACCACAGACGACCATCGACGATCTCTGGCAGACCACATGGCCGGACGGTCAAAACCGTTACCAAGCCACCGAAAAGGCGGCCCAAGTAGCCGGAATGAATCAAGTTCGGTTCAAGCTTGTGAGGGCGCCCCTGCGGCTTGATTCGATTTGGCGTCCGCGCTGGCTGCGTCATCGGGTTTTCCGGCCCTATGACGACCTCGAAGTGGAATGCGAAACCCATATCGG
>JBKPOZ010000294.1:0-5653 GCA_046733355.1 Pseudomonadota bacterium
CTCCTCCATCTTCATCCCCTCGATTTTTATTCTTGCCAGCTCTGCGGACGCGCAGGTGGGGAACCGTCTTAGATGGTCCTCGTACCCCGCTAGGGTGCCAAGGGCCTCAGCGCTTTTCCAGTCTGCCTCAGCGGCTGCGCAATCGGCGGTGATCAACTGTGAGGGCTGTACCCCCACCTCAGTCAAGCCGTAGCGCGCAAACTCGTCGGCAACATTCGGCTCGATCTGCTTGGCAACTAAGATATCGGTATCGGCACCGACCCGATCTCCTTTTCGGAGCTTGGCAAGCCCACGGCCATACAGCAAAGCGGCGAGCCTCGCATTGATCTTTAGCGCGCTGTCGTAACTGGCAATCGAATCATCCAGCTGGTCGAGCCGCAAATAGACAAAACCGAGATGGCCCTTTATGTGAGCATCGTCTGGCCTGAGCCGCAGAGCCTCGTTGCAATCCGTCAACGCCTGTTGCAAGTCGCGATTAGCCGTCACACGGGCCCAGCAGCGGCCGTGCCAATATCCTGCATGCTTGGGATCGAGCCGGATCGCCTCGCTAAAGTCTGCAATAGCGCGCTCGTGATCGCCCTTGGCGCGCCAAGCGATGCCACGGTTGTTGTAGGCCCAGGCAGATTTCGGCTCGAGCCGCATCGCTTCGGTGTAATCCGCAATGGCGCGGTCGGGATCGTCCTTGGCGCGCCAAGCGATGCCACGGTTGTTGTAGGCAAGGGCATAATTCGGATCGAGCTTGATCGCCTCGGTGTAATCCGCGATCGCACGATCGAGGTCGCCCTTGGCGCGCCAAGCGATGCCGCGCTCTGCATAATACGTCGCGCTCTTCGGATCAAGCTTGATGGCCTCGGTGTAATCCGCAATCGCACGGTCGTTCTCGCCCTTGTCGCGCCAAGCTACACCCCGGTTTTTGTAATAAAGGGCCTCTCTCGGACTGAGCCGAACCGCTTCGTCGAGATCCACGATAGCGCGATCATTGTCACCTTTCTGGTTCCAGGCATTCCCGCGCTGGTTGTAAGCTTCAGCACGTTTGTTTGCGGTCTCGCCCCGCCTTTGAAGGATTCGCGTACAAGCCGCAATCGAGGCGTCGGGATCGTCTCCCCTGCAATCGTCCCAATCGGGCTGCCCCAGGGCCATAGCGTTGAATGAAACCAGGAGTGCGATCGTGGCGCAGGTTTTTATAATAAGCCGCACCATACTGCACGACGACAAAAGGCAGAACTTCGGATAACGCAAGACGCTCACCGGGTGGGGCCGCAAAGCAAAAATCGCGGATGTGTCAATCTGATGGTGAAACTCGGTAGCATCTATGAAATTGAAACCTGCGGAGCTCGCCCTGCTGAGGAGCCTCTTCTGCGCCTGCCGCCATCCTATGAGCGCAGGCGACTCCTTGCCGCTTTTGCGCAGAGACCGCCTGGCCAAAGCGAGCGCCCCAAGCGACAAGGGGCTGAGATTTTGGTATTCCGGCGAAGCCAATAAGTGCTTTTGACCTTTAGGGCTGATTAATCGGTGCTGCGTTCAGCCCGTCCTCGGTTTCGGCGCAGTTCGGAATGCTGCACGCCGTTTCAGCCTGGGCCCGCTGCGGATTTGGCAGCGCGCACTCCAACACAGCGCACCGAGGTGCAATACGCGCTGCCTCCGCCTCAGGTGGACGGAAATCTATCTCTGGGGCGAGCACACCCAGAATGACGCCAATAGCTGCCGCCGTCGCGACGTGTTCACGCATGTTTTGCCCCCTTGCTGGACATTGGACCGGCTTGCGGGTATGCCGCCACAGCAGTGGGTCGCTTTAAAGGCAGCGCTCAAATTCCGCGCGTCGCAGAAAACATACAAAGCGCATTTTCCAGGTACTCCGTGCTGTGTCATTGGCGACACAGCATAGAAATCTTTGATTGCCTCGATAGATCTGGTTCCGAGGCTGCGGTCGCGTCCAGCGTGGTGGCTTGCGCATCGATCAAGGTACGCTGGAGATTGTCGCAGGTCAGGCCGTGCAATCTTGCAAGCAATCCATGTCCGCCCGCCAACGAGTGGCCGGAATCCCGACCCTCGGGCAACTCCCGGCTGGAGACGCATACCCGACGTTCGCGAGTTGTTGATAAACTCCAGTATTGGTAGCGGCAATTCGACTTCCCGGAACCGCAAACAGAGATCCCACTGGTTCGCAACCCGACGATCCGGATAACCCGCGCGACCCCGAAACCTGGATAACTTAAATCGGCCACTCAATCGCTAATGTCGCTACAACTCTACTTTTGGGTTCGCCATTGCTCAGCGCGTGCCTGCAGCAGCCTTCACGCGATGGCAAAAGCGAATAACGCGCAAGTCCGGTTCTGTGAGAGGCTCGGAGTGAAATCCTCGGGCCTACTCGGTAAAACCTGAAGTGAGCCGCACGATTGCGTTAGGTCCGGTGATGCTTAACGAGCGTACTATGCGTTCTACGGGCGGCTTGCCGAAAGACAGGCTTGCCAACACGTCTGTTGGTCAGCCCATTGACCTTATCGCCTGATCAAAGAACCTAAACTTGCTGAAGATTGCGAAAAATAGCTTCCGACAATATCTCGTGCACCAACCAAGTGCCGCCGCCGGGCTCACTCGAAGCCACAAACGTCGGAACCATCCACTCGGCGAAGCGCGCAAAGGCACGGTCTGAGGGCTTCGAAGCTGTGCGATCTGCAATGGAGTCAAGTCGATCTCAAATCGGCCACCCTAGTCAAGAACGGCACTCCTAGCATGCATCCGCTGCGGGGAGACGAGATGAGGGCCTTGCGCAAGCTACAGCGCGAGAATGGTAGCTCGTTCGTGTTCGTGTCCGAGCGTGGGACACCGTTCACCACTGCTGGCTTTGCCAGGATGCTGGAGCGGGCCGCAGAGGCTGCCGGGATCAAGGTGAAGGTGCACCCGCATATGCTTCGGCATGCCTGTGGCTTTGCCTTAGCCAATAAGGGCCACGATACCCGGTCTCTACAGGCGTACCTCGGTCACAAGAACATCCAGCATACGGTTCGTTATACCGAGCTGGCTCCGGACCGGTTCAAGGACTTCTGGCGGGACTGAGTTCTCATTTGTTCTCGCTCGGCCCTCCGTTCGCAAAGCGCGGGCGACCTTCGCCAGTATAGAGCCTCGTCAGAAAGCGATATCTAACACGACTATCATTGTGATTGCCCGCCCCTATTAGCCCAGTAGTTTGCCGTAGCAAGCACGATCCCGCTGAACAACAGGATCGCGCAGCAAAACACCACAACATCGATGATGAATTTGATCATCATACGCCCCTCAAATTTAGGCCGAAATCCCCTCTTAATGCCGTTCCTGCATGGTGGCGACAACGGGGCGGCGACTGCCGAACTCGGTGGAAACCCTGCACTACGTGTCGAGCTGTGTTCTTGAGGACACAGTGGGGGACTGGGCTGCGTATTTTCTTTTCAGATTTCTGGTGTGAGCGGGCGCGGCCGAGGTGGGGTTGCGAAACCGCCCCGGCCACTTCCCAACCGGGGACCATCCTGTTCGCGTTAGGTTGGCGCCGGCGAGCCTCGCTAGAATAAACGCCGAAAGTGATGACGGCGTTAACGGTCCCGGAGTCCACAAACAGCACTCGCGCAGCCTTGACATGTTCGAACTAAGGTGGCCGTGGCCTTCTCGCTTGGTGGCGACGGCTCTGGCGCTGAAAGCGCGTCGAGGGTAGCCTCGGGTCGATGTCGTCGCGTTCTCTGCCGGCAGGCTTCGTCTCGCCCTGTCTGCCTAGCTCAGGCAAGCAGCCGCCCATTGGCCCGGAGTGGCTGGTCGAGATAAAGCACGACGGCTTTCGGGTCATCGCTCGCAAGGAAGGCAACCGGGTTCGGCTCTACAGCCGCCCCGGCAATGATCTCACCTACCGTTTTCCGCTTATTGTCGAAGCGCTCCTGCGACTCCGCCCCCGCTCCTGCATGTCGATGGGGAAGCAGTCTCGTGCGGAGCTGACGGAATTGCCTCCTTCAATCGTATCCGATCCCGCCATGACGCTGAGGTGTTTCGTACGCCTACGACCTGATCGACCTTCGACGCACACCACTTGAGTTCGACCCTCCCTTGAGCGCTTGCCGGCGCGTGCAGCTCCGCCCGGGTTTTTTCGTCGCAGTCCTCCTGCTACACGGAACTCTGTCTTTGGAGAGCGGCCGAACGATTGGCGACGTCCCGCGTTGCACAGTTCACTCTCGGGAATTGCGGTTGCTTCCATGTTTATTGCGATCATGGCCACCCTGCTGCTTGCATTGTCCGGCTCACCGTCGTGGGCGGAAGGCCCAACGGGATCGACCACAACGCCAACGTCCGAAGCTCCCCAGGGGCCCCAGCCTCCCGGCACATCAATCCCAGCTTCAGCGGAAGTCCTTGACGCTTCCACCGTCGAGACTGTGCTCGGGAGGGAGGTCCGCAGCGTTGCGGACGAGAATATGGGTCGCATTGTCGATGTTATCGTTGATCTTTCCGGTCAAGTGCGCGCCGCCGTGATTGATTTCGGCGGATTTCTCGGCGTTGGGAGCCGCAAGATCGCGGTGGACTGGAACATTTTGCGTTTTGGATCGGAAGAGAAACCGGCCCGCGTCGTCGTGGAGCTTACGCAGGCGCAGTTGAAAGCTGCTCCCGAATACAAAGAGGGCAAGTCAGTTGCAATCTTGACAATGCCACGGGTTGAGCCTGGTGCTGCATCCTCCCGCTAGCAGCGCAATCGGAGCCAATATCTTTTCACCAAAGCCCCCATGCAGATGGGCGAGGACGGGAGTCCGGCGTCGAGCATGCACGTAGATCTGAGTGCCAACCGCCAACTGAAAAAGCTCTCGTGCGGCAGCCTGCGCGGGCTTGATTGGTTCACGTTTTTCATAGCAGACATCCAAACCAGTTTTGGCCCGCTTCTCGCAGTGTACCTGACGACACAAAAGTGGACGCTCACAGATATTGGATTTGTCCTCACCGTCGGCAGCTTGGTGAGCCTCGCCGGGCAAATGCCTGGAGGCGCGATCGTGGATGCCGCTCGATCCGTTAGGCGCGCGACGGCATCCGCTATCATCGGTATTGGCGTGAGCGCTCTCTTAGTGGCCTTGTGGCCGGTCTTTATCATCGTGCTTGGAGCAAGAGCGCTACATGCGGCATCCAGCTGCGTGCTAGGTCCGGCAATCGGTGCCATCAGTCTCGGACTGGTCGGTCACGCAGAGGTTGGAGAACGGCTGGGACGCAATGCCCGTTTCTCCTCCATCGGCAACGGTCTCTCCGCTGCAGTCATGGGCGCATTTGGATATCTGCTATCGAGCGCGGCCGTTTTTTTCATCTCAGCTGCGCTCACGATTCCTGCATTGATTGCGCTGTTCCGAATCCGGGCCGATGAGATCGATCCGGCTACGGCGCACGGTGGAACCCCCGAGCCACAACAAGCGCCGTTGCGCAAGGGCTTGTTTCTTCTTTTCCATAACCGAGCGCTGCTCGTCTTTTGCGGATGCGTTACCCTGTTTCATTTCGCCAACTCTACCATGCTGCCGCTGGTGGCAAGCACGGTGACCATGCAAATGCCCGCGCAGGCTACCCTCGTGATCGCGGCCTCCATCGTCGTCCCCCAGCTTGTTGTCGCCGCATGTTCGCCCGAGATAGGACGCCAGGCGCAAGCGCTTGGCCGCAAGAAAAT
>JBKPOZ010000295.1:0-6610 GCA_046733355.1 Pseudomonadota bacterium
CGCTGCTTGCGCTGAAGGTAGCGTTTCAATGATCGCGGAAGCCTTGAACGAGCCCGAATGATAGGGAACAAGCTCTATGACGGCTAATCTCTGAGCCAAACTCCGCATTGCCTCTATGTAGGGAATGTCCTGTGCCCCTGCGATGGTAGTCAGTACTGCACGTAGCTTCTTTTCCCACCAGAGAAAGCCGGGTCGCCAACAGAGACTGGGGTCGAGAGAAACGAACGGAAATTGTTCTCCATTGAGCTTTTGGCGAAGCATATTAATTTTGCGTCGTCGACTTTCCTGGAGATGAAAGTAGTCCGCAACGGAGAACCCAGGATTTAGCAGCAAGATGTAGATGTCAGCTTTATCGAGATTCCCGCCATACGGGCTCGGAAGTAGCGACAGATGGAATTTGTGGTCATCAAACCTTCCGAAGCGATCACCACGCAGGAACGATTTGAAGGTTGTGATCTTCGTGTCGAAGAGCTCCGGATGGCGTGCCACAACCTCCTTATCAGCGGGATGGACATATGGAGGGCGTTCAAATTGGCAAGTACTCCAGAACTTGGTTAGGCTATTCATCGGTACGACCGATTAGCCGGAAGTGGAAGAGATGCGCATCTTCGGTGACGAACGACGGCACAAGACCAGCTACCCAGATCGTAAGAGTTTGGCGTAATAGCCAGAGTTTTTTCACGTGTGCTTCTCCGCTCGGACGAGAGCCAACAACAGCAAACTCCGCTACGAAAATCGGATATGCCAGGATAACAAGCTAACGGAAACACGACGTAAACAATCCAACGAAAGTCAGGAGAGCTGTGGCCGCGCGCCACTGCGACCAGGACGACGTCTTTTCCGGGGGCCTGCTGCGGAACGCCAAGGCTAACCTTCACAGGCTTGGGCTCTGATAGGTAATCGCGCCGAACACCGCAGGCAAAGCAGGTTTGAACCACGTAGTAGGCGAAGGCGAACTGTCGGGGAGCGCCGCGCTGGCCTCAAGTGTTGGCGCAACCAGATTTTTGCGCGTCGTGTTCGGCGCAAGGTGCGTGTTTCGGCCTGCAAGCCGATTGATACCTACAATATGAAACTGTCTTAGCGATTCTGGGCTGCCGAACTTTGCTGCAGGCGATGCAGACCTAAGGGATATCTGTATTGTCAGGTCGGCGCCGTCGGGTTCAGAAGCTTCTGGCTGCTCTTTGAGCAGCCATTCGATCAGGCTATGGCTGCGGGCTTAATGGGCACACGCCCTAAAACTAACTACGCATCAAATCTGGGCCGGTCCGCCTCCCCCAGATCCCCGACGCCCGCGCGAGTAGCGCGACAATCCGGATAGGAAGCCATCATCCTGATTGCTGCGCGGCACGCGAGGCCGGCAAACCCTAGCAGCGGCACCGCCCGATCAAATCGGCCAAGGTCGGGGCACTCTTAGTGCTTACCATCATCCGCGGGCGCGTTCCGACTTGGGACGCCCATCCGGAGGTCAGGAGATGCGTTCGGCGCCGCGTCAAAACGGCAGGTTAACCACAAAGCTTGTGGCGGTTTGCCCGCATTGGCGGGCTTGACTCCTCTATTGGAACTCAATTGAATTAAGGGCCATCGATGGTGACCGCTGCGGCAGATAAGCTGCGTGGGCTACCAGTTGTTTGCTTGAATGGCAGCCCCGGTTTTTCTGGGAAATGGCCTATGAGCGACACTTCGGGCGCGCAAAGCGAGATTACGATTGCCTGCATTCAAATGGAGCCGGTTGTGGGCGCCAAGCAGGCCAACGTCGCCAAAAGCTTGGAATGGATCGAACAGGCGGCACTCAACGGCGCCCGCCTAATCGTCCTCCCGGAGCTCGCCAACTCCGGTTACGTTTTTTGTGATCGGGACGAAGCTTTCGCGCTCGCCGAGGAAGTGCCCACCGGCGAAACCGCTGCCGCCTGGATCGACGCAGCCCGCCGCCACGACATCTATATCGTCGCCGGTATCGCCGAACGGGCTGGGGCCGCGCTTTACAATTCTGCAGTCGTGCTGGGGCCGTCGGGCTACGTCGGCACCTACCGCAAGGTGCATCTGTGGGCCGCCGAGAATCTGTTCTTCGAACCAGGTGATCTCGGCTTTCCAGTGTTCAAGACGCCGATCGGCCGCATCGCCGCCGCTATTTGTTACGATGGCTGGTTTCCCGAGACCTTTCGGTTGCAGGCGCTCCAGGGTGCGGACATTGTCTGCGTCCCGACCAACTGGGTGCCAATCCCCGGCCAAGAACCTGGCCGACCTGCGATGGCCAACATCCTGCACCAGGCGGCGGCCCACACGAACTCCATGTTCATTGCGTGTGCCGACCGCGTCGGCACGGAACGCGGACAGCTTTTTGAAGGCCAGAGCGTCATCGTGAGCTGTACCGGCTGGTTCGTGGCGGGCCCCGCGAGCCGCAACCGCGAAGAAATCATCTGCGGACGCGTCGATCTGGCGGACGCCCGACGCAAGCGAAACTGGAACGAATTCAATCAAGTTCTGCGGGATCGCCGCACCGACGTCTATGACGAGATGCTCGGATCGGAGATCAAGCGGGGCTGGTACTGAGCCGGTACTGACCGCTTTTCAGCCGACTGAAGACGGGGAGCTCACCATTCGCGCAAAGGAAAGCAAGCCCCTTTTGCCAATTCTCCGATCTCATTCGGGATCGCAGCTTGCTCACAGTGGCGGTCCGAACGATGGGGGCAGGAAACGTTGCGTACCGGGATCGCGCCCAGAGTAGCGGTATGGCTCATCATCAGAAGACGCACGTGCTGATGACGGCGAGCAGGACGCTCGCAGAGGAGATCACTTCTTTCTTGAGCCCGGCCCGTAGGTGGCTGACGATTTTCGGCATCTCTGTCCTGCTCCTTGCCTTGCTCCTGGCGAGCCCGATGGTGCTTGGGGAATACGCGCAACAGATCCTGTCGCAGGCATTTTTCTTCGCGATCGCCGCCGTCACTGTCGATCTCCTGTGGGGCTACACTGGCGTCCTGACATTTGGTCAGTCGGCCTTCTTCGGCATCGGGGTCTACACGGCCGCCATTGCCTTGGCGTATTACGTCGACGGGGCGCTCGCCACCGCAGGAGTGATTTTCGCTGCCATGGTCGGCGCCGCCATGGTCGGAGCTGCCGTGGGTTGGCTTTCCTTTTGGGACCGTGCGTCTCCCATCTACGCTGCGATCGTGACGCTCGCACTTCCTGTCGTCTTCACGCAGACCATCCTCAGTGGGGGAGCCTACACCGGATCAAGCAGCGGGCTGCCGATTCCAGTGCCGTTCCTCTCCATCACCGAGTGGTACTACATCGCGGGCGGGCTCCTTCTTCTTGTCGCCATTGGCGCGTATGTTTTTGTTTCGAGTGACGCCGGTCGAGTTCTGGTCGCCATTCGCGAGAACGAGGAGCGCTGCCGCTACCTTGGCCTAAACACCTCGCGTCTGAAGATCCGTCTCATGGCCGCATGCGGCGCCATCGCCGCCTTAGCCGGCGCCTTCTATGTGCTGTTCAGCAGCGTCGCGGCTCACTCGTATGGGGATTTCGTCTTCGGAACCGAACTCGTCGTTTGGACCGCCTTGGGTGGGCGCGGGACACTTATTGGCCCTATCCTCGGTACGGTGGGAGTCAACTACGTCTCGGCGCTGCTCGGGGGTAACCTGCCATTCATCTGGTTGCTCTTTGTGGGCTTCGCCTTCGTACTGGTCGTCGTGTATCTCCCTCAGGGACTCGTCCCGGCAATCGGCCAGGGCCTGTCTGTGTTAATCCGCGCCATCAGGCAACTGCTCAATCGAGGATGGAATGTGGCGGCTGCGGGCACGCAGCCGGGAGCACGGGCAGCAGGTGCTACTGTCGCCCTTTCGAACACCGCCGACGCTCTCGGTCAGCGGCTCAGCGTGATTGGTGGGCCGGACGAAGCGCCAGTGCTGGAGCTACACGATGTTGGCATGCAGTATGGAAGCCTCGTGGCGCTCCATGGTGTCTCCCTCAAGGCATACCGCGGCGAGGTTGTGGGGATTATCGGGCCGAATGGGGCCGGAAAGACGACTCTCCTCCGCTGCATCGCTGATGGCCGTGAGCGTTCGACAGGTGAGGTGCTGATAAATGGTCACCGCATCGACCGGCTCCCGCCGCAACGCTGCGTGGCCTTTGGCGTCAGTCGGAAGTTCCAAACTCCCAACGTATTCGATGCGCTGACGGTCCTGGACTGCCTTCGCGTCGCGCGGTCATATCGAAATCCTGCATCCCCTTGGCGACGGTCGCGCACGGTCGAGTTACCTGAGCCCGCGCTTGACGCGGTGGAAGTCTCGGGACTGACGACTATGCTCAACGAGCGAGCGGGTCATCTGTCTCATGGCACAAAGCAGGCGCTAGAGCTCGCTATGGTACTCGCCCAAGAGCCGACCGTGCTGCTTCTCGATGAGCCGACCGCGGGGCTCACACGCGACGAGCGAGCGGCGATCGGGAGCGTGCTGACAGACCTGGCCCGGAGCCACCGGCTGTGTATTTTGCTCATCGAGCACGACCTCGATTTTGTGCGCGAAATCAGCACGCGATTGGTCGTCCTTCACATGGGAAAACTTCTGCTCGACGGGCCACTATCGGAGATTGCCGACTCGGACCTCATCCGGTCGATTTACGTCGGAAGAACCCTATGATCGCGCCGGTCGCCACACGCGGCCTCGCCGTCGGGAGCTTGGAGGGTGGTTACGGCAGCTCTCCAGTGCTCCACGGAGTGACCCTCCACATCGGACCTGGGGAAGTCTTCGGAGTTCTCGGCAAAAACGGCATGGGCAAAACGACTTTACTGAAGACCATTATGGGGCTGCTACCACCTCGGCGCGGCCAAGTCGAATTGCTTGGGGAAAATGTAACCGGCTGGCCGGCCTACCAGATCACGAGGCTCGGAGTCAGTTACATCCCCCAGGAAAAGTCGATCTTTCAGGATCTCTCGGTGGAGGAGAACCTCAGATTGGCATTGCGAGAGCCGTCGAGTTTCGATGAGCGATTAGTTGCGGTGGCGGCATGGTTCCCGTTCTTAACCGCCAGACGCCAACAGAGAGCGGGCACGCTTTCCGGTGGCGAGCAGAAGATGCTCCTGATGGCACGAGCGCTGCTGACGCGGCCGCGTCTGGTCCTGATCGACGAGATCACCGAAGGCCTTCAACCCGCAGTAGCCACACGTCTTCAGGAGATCCTGGTCGAGGAGCGCCGCACTTACGGGACGACCATCGTACTCGTAGAGCAAAATGTCGGGTTTGCTTTGGCGCTGGCCGACCGATACGCGGTCCTGAAGGTTGGAACGATCGTAGAGACCGGAAATTCGAGCGACCCCGGGGCGCGGAAAACCATAGAGCGTCACCTTGCGATTTAGCTGAACGAGAACTTGCTCCCGTAACGCTAAATCTTTTTGAACTGGGAGAAGGGAGAAAATCCAATGCGGAGGATTTATTGGATCCAACTACTGCTCTTGATGTTGGTGACATCGATTCTGGTGATCGCACCAGTGCGGTCGCAGGAGAAGAAGCCGGTCGTGATTGCCATACCTGTCGGCCTCAGTGGCGTGAACAGCGTTGTCGCGCCGGCAGTCGTGCAGTCAGCCGAATTCGCGGCCGATGAGCTGAACGCGAAGGGTGGCATTCTCGGCCAGCCGGTAAAGGTTGTTCCTCTTGACGACGAGAGCGGGCCGGCCGGCGCAGTCAAGGCATTCAACACGGGCATCCGCCAGAATAAGGCGGACGTCATCATTACCATGGAAACGAGTGCGGCTCGCAATGCTGGCGCGCCCATCGCCGAGCGGGCGAAGGTTCCGTTCATCTACACCTCATTTTACGAGGGTCGGGCGTGCGGGGAATACCTGTTCGTCAATGCCTGGGTCCCTGAGCAGGTCGTGCCCCCACTCATCAAGTTCATGACCGACGAGAAGAAGGTCAAACGGTGGTTCGCGGTGGGAAGCGACTATGCGTTCGGGCGCGGGATGATCGAAGCTGCAAAGAAAACGATCAAAGACATGGGCGGGACGATTCTCGGCGAAGAATATCAACCACTCCAGCAGTCGGACTGGACGGCAATCATTAGCAAGATCCGAGCAGCCAATCCCGACGGTATCATCTACTCCACGTCTGGCGGCGGCCCTAACATTGACTTCCTCAAGCAGCTGAAAGCGGCCGGGCTCACGATGCCGATCGGGAGCCTCTCCATCGATGAGCTGACTGCTGAGGCAGGCGGTAACGCGGCCGAGGGCGTGTACTACACGGGCGACTATTTTACGGGCATCGACAATCCCGAGAACAAACGCTTCCTCGAGGCGATGAAGAAGAAATTCGGAGCGGAGCTGAAGACGCCAAACGCACTTTCCGAGCAAGAGTACGACGGGCTGCACGCGTATGCGATGGCGGTCGAAAAGGCTGGCACCACCAACGCGGATGCCGTCATTAAGGTTTTGCCCACGGTCGTATTCAAGGGACCGCGCGGGTCGGTTCAGATGAACAAACAGCACCACGCGCCGCTCCCGATCTACCTCGCCCAGGTTCAGGCCGACGGCAAAACAAAGGTGCTGGAAGACTTTGGGTTGATCGATCCAGGTGACCAGTGCCCGAAGCTGAAGTAACGACTCGTTGATACTGCGGGGAAG
>JBKPOZ010000296.1:0-4676 GCA_046733355.1 Pseudomonadota bacterium
TTTTTCAACGACTACTGGGGGCTCCTTGCCATCGCGGTAGATCACACGCTCTGGGCCCGGCACCTCAACTTTGAGGGGTTTGCGCTTGCGCGCGAAGTACGCCCGGCGTGCATTGAGGAGCTTGACCGCTAGCTTACCGAACAAGGAACGGGCGCCGGATACGCGGCTGCGCGCGTAATAAACGAGGGCAGCAATGCTGCCGGCGAGGGCCACGGCCACAGCGCTGAAGGTTGAAAAGACCCAGCGTGCCGTCGCAAATTGCTCTTCTGTGACATCGGAGGTGCTCACGCCATACCAGCTGGCAGCCAGACGGTAGATCTGGTTTCCATCCGCGGCCCTGCGGAGCGTCTTCCGCGCCTCGGCGGCGGTTCGTTCGGCAACTGCTATTTCTTGGTCGAGCCCTGCGAGGTCGCCTGCGTCTGTCTTAACCAGTTGATCGATCTGTAGTTGAAGTCGCTTTCGATCCTCGAGTTGAGTTGCGCGTTGGGCGCTCAGTCGGCTGACCTCCGCCGCATAACGACCGTCCTCGGCTCGGGAGCGCGGCACAATGCATTCACCCCTGATGAGACGACACGCATCACGAATCTCTACCAGGTTCTTCTGGTGAACTTCGGCTTCTTTGCTTAATTGCGCGGTAATTTCGGCGATGCTGCCGTCGCGTTGATTGATTCCACGGCGCAATTCATCACGCTTCTGGCTATTGCTCGTTGTCAGCTGCTTCTGGCGGTCCCTCAGAGCCGCCACTTCAGCGTCGGCACGCACCAATTCAGCCGTCGCGGCATTCACGTGCTTAAGTCGCAGATCGACGATGCGCTCAAAGCCGAACGTCCAGTTCTCCACGGCGAGATAGCCCAGGGCAAAGATACCCAGTATCGCTATGCCTTGCGTGAGCTTGTGCTTGTGGAAGATGACTGACGCGAGCGGCACGCGACCGAGTTCGGCTACTGCCAGCGCCACCATAGGTACGGCCGGAATGTACCCTGCAAACGTAGCGGGTAAGTCTTCGCCGAACGTTGTGTAGGTGGAATTAATGATGCCGCCGCTGACGCCGACGATTTCCATCGCCCATGCAAAGGTTATTAGTATTATTCCGTTCTTGCTCATCATACTCCCCAAAATTCGCCACTGTGCTAGGGTTCACCTTGCCGGAGTGGTGACGCTCCTGCGTTAGTCCGCTCAGCAAATTCTGATAGCCGGTGCTGCGATGGTGATGGGCCACCGCCCGAGTAGATTTGGCGTGCTCAACGGCGCGGGATAGCAAAGGCCCAAGTTAGGGGCGCAGGTCAGCACGTCCTTTTTTCTTGGAATCTAGGTCCACTATTTTGATGTTGTAGCGGTAAAGATTCGCAACACCGTTCGAGGAAATAAAGAGCACCTCGAACGTGTCGGTTCCCGCATATCCCACCGCTGCCTTGTAGGTAAGCACCGGCATTCGCATTCTCTTTTCATTACACTTTGAGCGTACGTTGTCCTTGGCGTAGTTGGGAAAGCGCTCAATCGTCTCGATGACGGCGCTACCGTGCTCGGGTTCCTTCGTTATTAAGGTGTCCGTGTCTTCGATTGGGGTGCAGTCGGGGTTGAGAGTGCCAAAATTGTCGAGAGTGCGCTGTTTCCCTGCGGGGATGTGGCGCGTGACTTCGGTTGTTTTCAGCCCCGCAGCCTGCTCCTCTTTCGTCCATTCTTGCGCGAATGCAGACGACAAAAGTAGCCCGAATGCAGAGACTGTAAGCAGGAACTTGCCCATTTGACCCTCCCTCTCATAACCGGATGGCTGCCAGTTGAAGCTGGTTTAGCAACCGAAACCGACACATGGCCGACGTGGCCCTGGGAATGTGGTGACTGATCCTTGGTACTGACCCTGCGGGCCGGTGAATGTCGTCGTGTTCCCGAATGTATTGGAGCTGCCCATGTATTGGCCCTGAGGACCGGTGTACGTGGTGGTGTTACCGAACGTACGGGCGTTGCCCATGTATTGGCCTTGCGGACCGGTGAATGTAGTAGTCTGTGCTGAGGCGAACCCGAAAGAGCCCGCCAGCATTGCGATTGCGACAATAGCCCTGGTTTGAATGGTCATTGCCTTGCTCCGATTGCCGTTGAACCTCAGACAGCCTTGCTTCAAAATCGCCCGGTGAGGGGCGAGGGCGGCTTTGGTTGCGCCTGCCGAATAAGCGGCGCGGGCGTGCCAATTCCGGCGTGCCTTCGCGAAAAGATATTTTTTCTGGGCCGTGCCGGAATCGACAATTCTGGGCCGTAGTAAAGGTGAGACATCAGCGCCCGCTCCCGAGAGCGCCACGTTTGCGTTGCGCGTCCTAGGGACGCTGCCGCAGGGACATCAAGCCTTTGTTTTTCGTGAGATAGGTGGATTGTGCCGCCACTATCTCCGGGGCAAGCCCGAGGACGCTTCCGAGATAAGCTCCGAAGAATTGGTCAGCGAAGTATGGGCAAAACTTATTGGAAGCATCTCCATGCCTGATCCCAATGACACAGCGCAGAGGAGCAATTTTCCTGACCCAAGTGACTGGACGACAGATCCTCACGTTCCAGAAAACGATGGCCGTGTGGTGTGGCTGATCAGAGAGGTTGGAGGTTATCGGGCGTTGGCTCATCGCTGCGAAGACATTCGGAGACGTCGATGGGGACGAGCTACGCCGGGTGTGGGCCGCCCACTGGTGCAGCCGGCGGAGTTGCCAGCTATCGAGGCGGATCCCGACGAAGGCGGGTTAGGGCCAGCTGATGCCCTCAATATCTGGCGCGGTGTGCTCATTACTGCCGAGCGAACGTTTCAGCCGGACGATGACGTTTGCAAGCTGCTGCGGATGTTTGCCAAAGCCCCTGAGTTGCTCGATGGATCACACGGTTCACGCTGGCCTGTAGGAAGACTTGTCACGACTCTCAACGCGGAGTTTTCTCCGCCGCCATGGTCTGATGATCGAGTTGAGAACGCAAAAAAGCGTCTGTTGAACTGGGTTCAACGACTGATGCGCCAAAACGGCCTCGACGCTACCGATCTTGAGGCTGTTTTTGCGCGAGTCGCACGCCAGCAGGTCCAACGACAAATGACTCCGCTGGACTCCAATGGGGCTGATCTCCAAAGCTAACGCCTTTGATAATGGAAAAATGACAACGAGATCCCAATTCTATCAACTTGCTCTCGAAGCGAACGAGAAACAGGCAAACGCTGGGGATGACCTATTGCCAGTTCCGACACTCGACGAGCGGGTGAGCCTCTATCTGCGGGCCCTCCATGGAAACCGAGAATTTACCGAGGAAGAGCGCTCGAACGCTCGCAATGCTTTACTTGATTCAATGGCCGCTGAAATTGCCGCGCAAGTTCAGCCCCAAGTTAGGAAGCCGCGGCCTCTACATCCATATGAAGCACCTACGCAATATCGACAAAGTGTGCGGCGCAAGGAAACAATCAGGGTTGTTCCGATTGCAAGGCGCCGCACGAGCATGCTCGCCCTGACCGCAACAATGGGACTCGTCTTAATAGTAGCGGGGGGAACGTTGGGGTATCGCTGGACGCATCCCTACATCGAGGAGGAAATTTCAGAGCCGTCACAGCAGGACCGCGTGCCCCTACCGACTATCTCTCCTCGCTCGTTCTCGACCCAGCCGGCTCCCTCGAAGCGTCATGAGGTGATGATCACAACGCAACGCAGCGAGACAGAGGTGCTCGAGGTTTTTCGTAGGCTGCGACGAGAGCAGCCAACATTGTTCGGCCAGGTGGGCTTCATCCCCAATAATATGGGCGGGGTAGGCGTAGGCGGCGTTCGACCTCCACCTACGTCGCAGAGTTATACGGCGCTTGTCGGTCCTTTCGCATCGGAAAAGGATGTTGCCGCGGCGTGCCAGGCCCTGGCAGCCGCGGATATCCGATGCGATCCACTGCGTCGAGCGACCAACCCGCCTAAACGTGCCGCACCATCCCCCACGAGTGAGAACGAGCCCCAGAACGCGGGATAGGCATTCCAAATATCGGACCGGTCGTTGAGATAGGCGAGCATTGCAAGGCGCAGCGCCTCCGCGCGGCCAATGGTCTGGTTCGATTCCATGTTGCCGAACGCTGATATGGCCAATCGGGTCGCCGCCTTGGAATCGATCCGCCAGTGCGAGAGCAGCAGCGCGCGGGCGCCCGCATAGAAGAACGCCCGCGCGAGGCCTGACAGGGCTTCCGCGCCCGGCTTCTCGCCTGCCGCCGTATTGCAGGCGGACAGCACCACCCAATCGGCATTGAGCTTGAGTTGCGCCACCTCGCTCGCGGTCAACAGCCCATCGTCGAGTTCGCTAGGGTCCTGGGGCAAGGTCAAGGCAAGCGATGGCTCCCCGAGTCCTTCAACGTCACCCGCGACCAACCCATGCGTTGCGAAGTACACGACGCGGTAATCGGCGAGCGGCAACCGCTTCACGTTGGCCTCGGTTGCGTTGCTGCCGAGATGAATGTCGCTGGCCGACGCACCGAGCTTGCCTGCGACGGCCTTCAACTCCTCCGCAGAATCCGGCAAGGGAGACAATTCATCGGCGAGCCTTGCCCGGTCGACGGAAGCGCCGCGCCAGTAGTCGGAATAGGCGCGGGTCCTGGCGGCGACTTTCACCGTAGCGGGAGCGAAAACCGGGTCGCCGAAACCTATCATCGGCTTCGTGCCTTGGCCTTTACGAGCGAACACGCGCAACGC
>JBKPOZ010000297.1:0-7785 GCA_046733355.1 Pseudomonadota bacterium
CTTCGGATATCCCTTCTATTATTACGTGCTGGTGATGGTGCTGCTGTGCTTTCTTGCTTGCCGCATGCTGGTAAGCTCGCGGCACGGCCAGGTTCTGATGGCCATTCGAGAAGACGCGGTCCGCACAGAGCTCCTTGGCTATGACATTCGCGCTCGACAATTGGTGGCCTTTGTCATTGCCGGGATTTTGGCCGGTATCTCCGGCCTGCTCTATGTCCAATGGGGTAATTACATCACGCCGACGCAGGTCGGACTGCTACAGGCGGCGCTGCCGGTCATCTGGGTCGCGGTAGGCGGTCGCGACAGCCTCATCGCTGTCGCGATATCGACCTATCTCCTCAACTGGCTGACCTACTCGCTGTCGTCTTCTGGCAACCAATTCGGTCTTGTGATCGTAGGTGCATTGCTGCTGGCGGTAATGATGTTTTTCCCAAGGGGGATTATCGTTACACTTGGGCGCGAACTGCCTCGTCGAGGATGGCGCGCTGCCGAGAGCGAACAATGACGTCGGCGATTCTGGCCACACGGGCACTGGCCAAACGGTTTGGCGGAGTGGTCGCGACCGATGATGTCACCCTTGACATCATGTCAGGAGAGCTACGCTGCATCATCGGCCCCAATGGGGCCGGAAAGTCGACCTTGTTCGCACTGCTCTGCGGAATTCACCGGCCCGACAGCGGGGTGGTTCTGCTCAAGGGACAGAATGTAACGACGCTACCGGCATTCCGGCGCGTTCGTTTGGGCCTGGGGCTGACGTTCCAGACTAACCGGGCCTATCATCATCTCTCAGTCAGGCAGAATCTCGAAATACCCATTCCGCCAGCCGGCGATGAACGGGCAAAGGATGCACAGGAGCGCTATTCCTATGCACTTGAAACCTTCGGCCTCGATCCAATGAGTGACATGCGGGCAGGCGAACTTCCGCATGACAAGCTGCAATGGCTCGAAATTGCCATGGTGCTCGCAGGCGGACCAGACGTACTGCTGCTCGATGAGCCGACCGCCGGATTGTCACCTGAGGAGACGCGTAAGACTGCTCGGGTTCTGCGACACCTGAACGAAGCTGGCATTACCATCGTAGTCGTCGAGCATGACATAGCTTTCGTTCGCGAAGTGGCACGCAGAATAACAGTGCTGCATCAGGGACGCGTTTTTGCAGAAGGTACGATCGATCAGATCACTGCCCATGAAGAAGTCCGAAAGATTTATTTGGGACGCGCTTGAGGATGGTCGAGGTCCTTGAAGTTGACGGGCTTCGCGCCGGTTACGCGACGGCAGACGTTTTGCAGGGCGTCAGCATAACTGTGGCTCCCGGTGAAGTCGTCGGTGTCCTGGGCCGGAACGGCGTTGGCAAGAGCACGCTGATGAAGGCGGTGATCGGTTTGTTGCCGGCGCGACGCGGAACGCTCCGTTTCAAGGGTAACGAGATCACACGTCAGGGCGCACATCGCCGCGCCTGCCTCGGCATCGGCTATGTCCCCCAGGGGCGGGAGATCTTTCCGCATATGAGTGTGCTCGACAATTTGCGGATGGGCCAGTTCGTCAACAAGAGCACTGGACACTTTAATATCCAGCAGGTCTTTGATTGGTTTCCCTTCCTGCGCGACCGAAGCCGCCAGCGCGGCGGTACCCTGTCCGGCGGTCAGCAGGAAATGCTGGCGATTGCCCGGGCTTTGGTAAATGAACCGGAATTGCTGCTCCTTGACGAGCCATCCGATGGTGTTCAGCCTTCGATCATTGAGGAAATCGGCGGCTTTATCATGACGTTGGTGCAGAGAAGACCGCTCGGTGTGCTGATCGTCGAACAAAACATCAGTCTTCTGCAGACCGTGGCCCAGCGGGCCTATGTTATGGAGAAGGGGCGTGTCGTCGAGAGTCTCAATCGCGAGGAGCTCTGCGACACGGACAGGGTCGCGTCTTTTCTGGCGGTTTGACGTTGGTCTAACCTTAATTGCGGAGGCCCAAAAAATGAGCTGGATCGCCAACTCTTACATGGCAAAAAGAGGGGCGGCAAAAGGCAAGCCCGGAACCACCCATGAGCTCACCGAAGCGAAGCAGGGGAAATATCACTACGTTTATGGTCCCTATGCAGAGCCTGTCCTCAAGATCAAGCCTGGCGATATCGTTGTGGCCGAGACCAAGGATGCCTTTGAAGGAAAAATAAAGGGGGAGGGAGACAGCCCCACGGCTCTCCTCAATGTTCCGTTTCTCAATCCGCAATGCGGACCGATTGCTGTGGAGGGTGCTGAAAAGGGCGATGTGCTGGCGGTCCACATTCATTCGATTAAGCCAAGAGGACCACAGCCGGTCGGCACCACTGCACTCATTCCGGAATTCGGTGGCCTTGTGGGCACGACGCATACAGCCGTGCTCAATGAGCCCTTGCCGGAGCGGGTCAAGAAGATGGAGGTTAGCGAGGAAGGGATCAGGTTCAACAGCCGGATCACCCTTCCCTATGAACCATTCATCGGTACTCTAGGGGTCAGTCCCGAGATCGAGGCGGTGACGTCTTTGCAGCCTGACTATTGGGGAGGCAATATGGATCTTCCGGATGTTGCACCGGGTGCGATCGTCTATTTCCCAGTTCATCATAAGGATGCCTACCTCTATCTTGGCGACTGTCATGCGACGCAGGGGGATGGCGAATTATGCGGTGTGGCAGTCGAGATTGCGTCGACGACCACCATCCACGTTGACCTCATCAAGAACTGGCGTATTACCTGGCCTAGGCTCGAAAATGAACGGCTGATCATGGCCATAGGATCGACAAGGCCGATGGAGGATGCCGCCAGGATTGCTTATCGGGAGCTCATAAACTGGCTTGTCAGCGATTACAAATGGGACAAGTACGAAGCGTATTTCTTCTTGACGCAAGCTGGCCGCGTCCGCCTCGGCAACATGGTCGATCCAAAATATACACTTGGAGCTTCGATCTTGAAAAAGTACTTATCTGCATGACCTTAGCTGTTTAGAAATGCCTCTAGACTGATTGAGTGGGGCATGTCGTCAACCGGTCGGCGCTCGTGAGCATTTCGTTGCTTTAATCGCCGGTGTTATCGATAACCAACTTCGCGAAGAGCCGATACGGCAAGCTCGACATCATCCGATTCAACGACGTCGACGCCCATTCCAAGTAAGACTCGGCCGTGCCCGGGCGAAGTCACTGTGGTCAGTACCGCGAGTTCGGCGGCATGCAAGACCTCGACATCCTCAGCAACAGTGTATTCGGGCTCGAGCGAGAGGAGGCTTGCACCCGCAGCGCGAGCCGCGTGCACTGGGTCAACCAGGCGGCATGGCACGATCATCTCCAGTTGCCACTGTGGGCGACGGCGATTGAGCTCTGCAAGCGTCGGGTGGTCGAAACATGCTGGGATCGCGAAATCTTCAGCGCCATTCCTCTCGATTGCATCGATGAGGGCTGCAACAAACGCTGGATCGCGATCCGGAGAATTTTTCAATTCGATCAGCACAGCCAGCCGGCCGCGACTCCAGGCCAGCACCTCATCGAGGGTCGGCACCAACGTGCCCGCGTAACTCCGCTTGAACCAACCTCCGGCATCCAGGTGTCTAATCTCGGAAAATGACAGAGCTGAAACCAATCCTCTGCCGGACGTGGTGCGATCGACAAGCGCATCGTGCATCAGCACGAGAACTCCGTCAGCGGTCATTCTGACATCGATCTCGACAAAGTCGGCACCTGCATCGAAGGCCGCCTGCAATGCGGGCATCGTATTTTCAGGAGCAATTTTGGAGAAACCACGGTGGGCGGAAATCAGTGGTCCTCTTCTGTCGACAAATGGTTTAATCGCCATTGGCCATTCTCCGTCATCGTTAAGAAGTCCCAGCAAGGACATGAAATCCCGCAGCGGGATCAACGCCGAGCCACAACTCGGTCGGACTATCATTGTGCTGCCCGCTCATCGGCTGATCGGCAATAACAAGAAAACGGCCGACCAGAAGCTCATAACGCCGGAATCCACCAAGAAAGCTGGTCGAACGTACTGTGGCCTTTACGGTCCCGGCGCTGGAGATCGATGACAGGCGAAGCGCCGTTGGACGAACGACCACCGTGACAGTCTGTCCGGGTCTGACGCCGATAGACTCGGCTCGAAGCCCTCCAATTGGCGTGTCAAGAAGAACCGACCCTGCAGACGCATCCCGCACGGTCGCTGGCAAGAAATTTGCGATGCCAAGGAAATCCGCAACGAAAGCATCTACCGGCTGGGTGTAGAGTTCATAAGGCGTGCCAACCTGGCGGATGCGCCCTGCCTCAAGGACGGCTATTCGGTCGGAAATCGACAGAGCTTCCTCCTGATCATGGGTAACAAGGATAGTCGTCTTACCCAGGGATCGTTGAATTTCCTTGAGTTCAGTGCGCACCCGGACACGCAATTTTGCGTCCAGATTCGAAAGCGGCTCGTCGAGAAGCAGGACGTCCGGTTCGACGACGAGGGCCCGCGCCAGCGCGACGCGCTGCTGCTGGCCACCCGAGAGCTGGAGCGGCGACTTCGCCCGTTCATCAATCAGACCAAGGAAGCTCAGCATCTTATCGACGCGGCCCTTCAGCTCCGGGTTCTTCAATCTGCGGCGGCGCAGACCATAGGCTACGTTCTCGAACACGCTCAGATGCGGAAAAAGTGCGTAGTCCTGAAAGACGATGACGGCGCCACGCCGTTGTGGCGGAATCTCATTGACGCGCTGGTCTTTGATCCGGATCTCACCACGGTCCGGCCGCTGAAAGCCGGCAATCAGGGAAAGGATGGTAGTCTTGCCGCAACCACTCGGTCCGAGCAACGTCGTGACCTGCGCCTCCGGGACCGTTAAATTTATGTCGGACACTGCGACGAACGATCCAAAACGCTTTTCGAGCCCAATCAACTGAACATAGGCATCACGCATCGACAACCACCGACAGAAGGCGGGGAGTGCGGGAAACGCGCCAGGCAATCAGCACGGTCATGAAAGTGATGGCGAGCAGGGCGGTGGTTAATGCCGAGGCCGCTTCGAGCCGGTTGTCGCCGATCAGGCCGAGAATGGAAAAGGTCGTGACTTGGGTTCCCGATGTAACCAGGAAAATTGCGATGCTGAGATTGGTGATGCAGCTGATGAAGGTCGCCGTCCAAGCCGAGACGCATGACGGCCAAAGCAGGCGAAAATGAATATCCCAGAGGATACGCAGACGAGAAGCGCCGAGATTTGCCGCCGCCATCGCCAGATTCTGATCGATCTGAGCCAGTCCGCTGCGGAGCACCTGATAGCTGAATGGAACATTGGCGAAAGTAAACGCCAAAATCATCAGTGCTGCAGTCCCAGCAAGCGGGCTTCGACCAAAGAAGAGCAGATAGCCGATACCGATAAAGACTCCCGGAACGGCAGCAGGGAGCACAGAAAGAAAATCGACCGTCCGGCGAAATGGTATCGCGCGCTGATCGACCAGAAAGGCCGCGGGCATCGCAAAGAGAGTCGCGGCAAGGCCGGCGGTAGCCGCATAAACGACACTGTTTCGAAGGTGATCGGATTTGGAAAACGCCACTGGCCATTTGTCTAAGGTCGGCGTCCAGTCCGCCCCCCAGGTCTCGGTGAATGCGCCAGCAATGATGCCGAAATACAGGCTCAGGATCAGCGCCGCAATCACAATGCAGATGGCGATGAGTGCCCAGGTGACCAGGCGAGGCAACGGCAGCCGCCCAAACGCGCCGCCGCGACCTGAAATGACCGAGTAGTTCCGCTGGCTGACCCAGAAGCGCTCGGCAACAAAGAACAGCAGAGCCGGCGGGAGGAGCGTGGCCGCGAGGAGCGCTGCGCCGCGTAGATCTCCCCACCCATCTATGCGGTACCAAGCTTCCGTCGCCAACAGCGGAAAGTCGCCGCCAATGACCAGGGGATTGGCGAAATCGGCCAACACGTAGGTTGCGATCAGAAGAGCTGCGCCTGCGATTGCAGGCCGCACCAGCGGCAGGGTAACTGTTCTGAACACCGTAACCCCGCTGGCCCCCAGGTTGCGGGCTGCTGCCTCGAGCCTTGCCGGCGTGACTGCGAGCGCTCGCTCGATCGCAAGTGCTGCAAACGGGAAATGCGTCAGAGTCTGAACCGCCCAAAGGCTCTTCCAGCCCAATATGCTGACCTCGAATCCCAGAATGCTATGGCTGATCAGCCCGAAACGTCCGTACATCAGCAAAAATGAGAATCCCAGCGTAAAGGGCGGTGAGAAGAGCGGCAGAGTGGCGATCAGGCGAAGCACTCTACGGCCGCGCAGCTCGGGCCGGCTGATGGCGACCGCGTAGACAAGGCCGACGAGTGTCGCAGTAGACGTCGAGAGCACTACCATGCGACAGGTATTCATACCCGCGCGCACCCAACGCCCGTTCTCAGGCAGCGTCAGATAGTCCGTGAGCGGCGGATATGTAACAACGGCAAGGATTGGCAGGAGGACGAACACAATCAAGAGAGCGATCACGCCGATGCCAGCAAGGAGGGTTACAGGCTCGTGCGGGAGCATGCGTCGCAGTCTGGCCCCGGGTTGTTCGGGGAGATCAGGTCGCGCTAGAGCCTTTGCTCCTCCCGGTGCGGATAAACTCAGCGCTTTGATCCAATCTCTTCTTCCCATTTTTTGGTCAGGCGTGCCCGGTTGTCTATTGCGAACTGACGATCGTATTTGACCAACTTGATTGAGGACAGCGGCGGCACACCTTCAGGCGGTTGGACGTCGTCTCGGACCGGGTAAGTGTGTCCGAGCTGCGTTTTTGTTGCTTGAGCTTCCTTGCTGAGCAGGAAGTCGACGAACTTCTTGGCGCCTTCCGGATTGCCTCCGCCCTTGATGATGGATGCCCCGCCGATCTCCGCACCCGTATCCGGTGGGAAGATCACCTCGATAGGCTGTTTCGAGATCAATGCATCAACAGCGTCGTCCTGCCAGGTCATGCCGGCGATGTCTTCGCCTCGCGCCACCAGAGTGATCGGTCCCGGGCATGTCGGCGTATATTGCGCAACCGACTTGTCGTATTTTTTTAGCCAGTCGAAGCCCTGATCTTCGCCGCCATTGCGGAAGATCTGCACGGCCGTGAAGATATAGGCTCCGCCACAGCTTACTGGCGTACCGCTGACCACACTTTTTTCGTAAGCAGGGTTGAGGAGGTCGTCCCATGTCGCTGGTTTTTTGAGACCTTTCGGTTCAATTTCCTTTTTGAAACGATCCGGATTAAGCAAGATCACCAGCGTCCCCATAAACCAGCCGTGCCAGTAATTCTCAGGGCTGACAAAACGCGAATTGATCTTGGCCTCCTTCACAATGGGTGAGTCGTAGGGCATGACCAGCCCTTCCTTCGCGAGCGGCTCGTGAAATTCGACTGATCCGCCAATGAACACGTCGGCCTTGGGGGCATCCTTCTCGGCGCGAATACGCGCAGCCAGGGTGCCTGCTGCGGGAATACGGATGACTTCGGTGTTGATGCCGGTCTTGTCGGTGAACATCTTGGTCAAAGCCGCGAGGGTTTTTTCGTCCTCCGCAGCATAGATAACGATTTTGCCTTCTGCCTTTGCTGGGGACTGAACTCCCGCGAAAAGACATGCCAAGCCGAAGACCGCTATAGCGCTCAGTATTGCGCGTCGACTTTCCATCTCGCGTCTCCTTCGGATCATCTGTCGCAGCTGGAACCACCTCTTCACAGCATGTATCTGCCCTGAACCTTCGCTCTACCAACGCCTCCATTATGCGCGTTTCGAGCCGCGGATGATCAGTCCTGCATTCAGGAATGCACCGGACCAGCGTCGATCATCGCCTGATCC
>JBKPOZ010000298.1:0-6942 GCA_046733355.1 Pseudomonadota bacterium
CGGCTATCGTCGTATCCATGTGCTGCTGCGTCGGGAAGGGTGGCAGGTGAATCCGAAGCGGGTCTATCGGCTGTACCGCGAGATGGGCCTGCAATTACGGAACAAGACGCCGAAGCGCAGGGTTAAGGCAAAGCTGCGCGAGGATCGGCAATCGGCCACACGACCGAACGAGACCTGGGCGATGGACTTCGTTCATGATCAGCTTGTGACATGATATCGACGACGTTCACAAGGCGGATCTTTAGGTCGGGCAGATGATTGCGCAATAGTCCGACCGCCGCGATCGTCTCAAGAGTTGCGTCGAAGCATGACGACCACTCGGCCCCGCTTCGGCGGGGCTTTTTCTTGGTGCCACTGAGTGGCATTCTCCCACCCAGCGGCGATCCACTTCCAGCTCGGTCGGCGGTGGGGTCGGGTTACAGAAAGGCGTCCTGCGGTCGGATTGCTGCGAGCATTGGTTTACCCGTTCAAGGGCGCCGGCCACCGCACTGCAACTCCAGATGCACCGCCGCCCATCAAGTTTAACGGTGCCATTGATATTGGCCGGGCTGACGACCGTCGGCGCGATCCTCGCCGGCATAGCAGCCGCGTGGCTGATTATGCGATGAGCCGGAATGGAAGACCCCGGCCAACCTAGGGGAGATGGCCGGGGCTTCCGCTACAGAGGGCGTCAGTCGGATGAGCTGACGCCGTCTAGGGTGGCCGAGTGGGGTTGCCAAATGGTGAGGGCCCATAGCGGCCCGTTCGAGGAACACCCGCCAGGCCGCCTCGGGTTGGCAGGTCCCGGCGGGTATCGGGCGGCCCCCCTCCCCTGCGTCGCAATGTGTGGTATCATGCTGCAGCTCTTGGAAGGTTCTTCCCCCCGACACTCCTCCGAGGACTGCGGACCCCGCCTTGATCCACTCTTGGCGGGGTTCTGCTGGAACGGTGAAAGATGTTTGCGGCTACCGAGGGCGTGCAGCACCCGCCGCCGCTATCTAAGCGATAGCATGGACATACCTCGGAGCTGGGCCGATCGCGGGATCGCGCGCTCAGAAGCTCGGACACTGCAGGCGCCGGATCATGGCGGCCGAGGCCGAGGCTGTGAAGATGTTCGGGCTCGGCGAGGATCAGCGCAAGCACTTGATCCGCTACATGCTGGCGCAAGCGGCTGGACTTGGGAAACTGAGCGAAAACTACTGCCCCCGTGATGCAGAGGGCCGCTCGCGACATCAGCGAGCGGCCCTTTTCGCACCCCGAAAGCCCCCATCCCTTTGCAAGCCGGCCACGCCTTTGAAGCCGCAATGTGGCCCGTCCAAAAAATGATGCTTCGGACGTTTTCCTAGAACATTCAACAAACAGCCCGTTACAGTCCAATTACTCACTTTCCGCCAGAACAGATGCGAGCGGCACGGGCTCCACTCTTTCTTCGCGCCGTAAAGCCGCCCGCGTTCTAGGCACAACTGTAGGAGCGTTCACGTATTCCCTGAACCTAATGGCCCCGTCCCCTCGGTCGGGGCTTTTTCTTGGCGCCCATCAATGGCACTCTGCCCTCCGCGGCGATCCACTTTCGCTCGGCCGGCGGTGGGTCGGTCACTGAAAGGCGTCCTGCGGTCGGGTTGCCGCTCAAGTCCATCGGGAAACCGTTCAAGGGCGCCGACCACCGCAGAGCAGCAGCGCGGGCATAGCCCTCCGGGATCAAACCGCTCCTCGCTGAGTTTATGAACAAGGTGACGCTCTTTTTACGGAGAAGTCACACCACTAGGGAGGAAGTAAACATGAAAAAGTTGGCTCTTTCTCTAATGGTGCTCGGTGTGTTCGGGTTCGCTGACGCTTACGCTGCTACCAAAACAACGAAGGCGAAAAGAACAACGACGGTGGCTCAGGCGAACCCGCCGGCACCCACCAAGGACCCGATGTGCAAGGTACTCGCTCCCGATAACTTGCTTGGGTCTCAGCGAGATCACCATCGCTGCTGGCGCTAAGCATCGGTGGTGGCGGGCTCGTCCAAATTGACGCCTTCGGTCGCGCATGGCCTTGCCACCACCCCTCACGCGCCACGATGGTGAGCGTTTAAGGGACCTCAGGCCGCGTTTTTTTCTTTCCCCGGAACGCCCGCCCAGCCGCCCGCGTTGCCATGGCGGCCCCTCCACACGACTCCCGTTGTATAAGAGGGGCCGCGGAGCCCCGCCGTTCAGCCAAGCCGGCGGGGTTCCCGTTGACTCGAAATTCATCCACCGCCGCTATTCTCGCGGTATGAAATCACCAAAGGAGAAGCCACAGGCGCCAAGCTGCGCTCCTGGCGCGTCGCCATCAAGCGATCGCGCCAGCATCTTGGGACAGTGCAGGCGGCGGACGAGAAAGCGGCAAGGATGTTGCTGCGCAGGCATTCGGGCTGAGCGAGGATCAGCGCAAGCGGCTGTTGAGCTTGGAGCGCTGAGGGCCGCTCGCCTATCAGCGGGCGGCCTTCCTCGAATCAGCAAGCCGCGTTAGCATCGTCGCGTCTGGGTCACCCCCCAGACCTCATCGTTAACCGACTTCAGGCCCCGGCCTCCCCTGGTCGGGGCTTTTCTTGGCGCCCATCAGTGGCACTCTGCGGCGGCGATCCACTTTCGCTCGGCCGGCCGTGGGGTCGGGTCACAAAAGGCGTCCTGCGGCCCGATCGCCGCGAAGCCATTCAAGCGCGCCGGCCACCGCATGTTGGACATCCGACCCAGAAACCGATCAGCGAGTGACGCATTAGACGCGGGGTTCCTGCTTCTCGCCTCTGCAACGGCTCAGCCTGACCGACGGACACATGACAAAGCCCCCAGCCGGGCGTGCCGCTGCGTGGCCAGGATGTGATAACCTGTCCGGTGGTCGGGATGGAGGCGAGCCTATGAACAGGTTCGGATGGTTCTCTCACAATAAGGAATGGATCGAGTTCATCATAGCGACAGTGTTTCTGTGGCTGCTGATGATGACTGCCATACATGAACTTGATTTGAGATCGGCGGGCTGAACGGTCCACGGGGCGTCAGCCAAGTGGAGCGCTGCCAGAGCTTAGCTCTGGACGTGATAACCTTGTCCGTGAGGCCGGCCATGAGTACCGGATGGTTCCCTCCCACCCGTAGGCAGTGGATCGACTTCATCATAGCAATCATCGTTCTATGGTTGCTGATGATGGTTGCCGTTCATGAACTTGAGGTGCCTTCGGCGGCAGATCAGTGGCGGCTGAATTTAGCGAGCATGGAATCAAATGAAGCCACGTACGGTCTATGAGAAAGGCGGTACAGGACCTCACCGAAGCTGCAAAGCAGCTGGCAAGGCTCGATCAAAACCTTTGGCAGGTATCGTTTGAGCCGACTTCCGGCTGCCGCGCGCTCTGCGGCGCACTCGCCTGCGGCTCATCGTTGCTGACGCTCATCCCCGCCTCGCCTCTCCACTCTCGTCTTAGGACCCAACGCCGCGTCTATGCGGTAGCATGAGCGCAAGCGCATGGCCGAATACCTCAATGGCAAGCGCAAATGGACGACGGAGCAGACGCCGCTTGCGTTCGCGTTCGCGCCCTTCGTGCTATCGCCACCGCTGCTTGACCCAGTCCTCTTCCGCCCCCGCGGCGCACCGCCAGCGCGTTCGGGGGATGGCGCGACTCGTCCTTCGAGCCGTAGATCATGATCCTATTGGTTCCCCAGTCTCCACCACCACCTCCCCTTTCACCCTAGCTTTCGCCCATTTGCAGATCGTGTTTCAGCGGGCGGAACGGCGGCGCGGCGATGCACGTTGGCAGGGTGCGAGGGGCCATGAGCCCTCCCTAGAAGGAACCCCCTCGCGCCCGAAGGAAAGACGCACACTTCCTGCTCCCCGGCCCGCCGACGCAGCCGGGGAGCTTTTATTTTCAACGCCACCGCTCGTTGCCCCAATCCTCTTCCGTCTCACGGCGCACCGCCGGCGCCGCGCGTTCAGCCCAGGTCACTTGAACGAGCATGCTGTTTCAAGCAGTGACTTTTGGGTCTCCTCGGGTGAGAATGATCTCTCCGCCGAGGTGACGGGCGCCTTTCCATTCAGTTCCAAGCTTCACCCCGTACTCCCGTGATATCCTGTCGGTCAAGAAGTCCACGAACGCGAGATATTGCCGTCGTTCCGCCCATAACACGCGGGCGAACGGACGCGCCAATTCGATGTCCCAGACAGTTGATCCTTCGTTATGACGCGAAGCGCCGGGACCGTGGCCTGCAACGACATGTGCTCCATGCGCTCCTTTATCGGCCCCAATCCTCTTCCAGCTCGCGACGCACCGCCGGCGGCGCCGGCTTCTTGAGCTTGATCCAGTCGCGGCTGCGGCCGCTCCGGTAGCGCGAGCCGAGCCGTTTGCTGACGATGCCCTGGCACCCGAGCTTGCAGGCTTGGCGGAAGACGACGTCGCCGGGCTCGGCGATGTGCTCGTTAAACACGTGCCAGTCGCCGATGCGGCCGATGCCGTGAGCACGGGCGGGCGAGCCCAGCACGTCACGCCTGCGCCGCACGTGGCCGCTGGATGCGGGCAACGGGGTAGGCCGAGGCTGGAGGAGGCATAATGCACCGCATCGGATTGGTCCTCGCCCTCCATCGCATCGGATTGGCTCTCGCATTCATCGTCATCCTAACGCTCCTGGTCGCGTGCCAGTCGCCGATGCGGCCGATGCCGTGAGCACGGGCGGGCGAGCCCAGCACGTCATGCCTGCGCCGCGCGTGGCGCTGGATGCGGGCGACGGGTGAGCCATGCTCAATTGGCGCGACCATATGAGCGAAGCGACTGTCGTTGTCCTGGTCGTGGGCGCCGGCTGGCTTTCGCTAATGTGGCGATTTGAGCAGCTTCGCAGGCAATTGAAGGCGGTTTGCGAGGCCCTGAAGATAGAGATAGCCCACTCGGCGGGCAACGAGGAGCGCGCCAACGAGACTCCTCCAGGAGTGGAGAGAAAATCGGGCGGAACAGAAGAAGGAAGACCGACGATCTTTGATCGGCTTGGGGTTTTGGGTCGCCGTCGGATTTGCCTATTGGTGGTTCACCCAACAGTGGCGCTGAGCAACGCATGGCGACGGGCTGACCCTTGAAACCCCTGCGGCTCGATTTCGGCCCCGGCTACCGCTTTTACTATACCCAGGTCGGCGAGGACTACGTGATGCTGCTCGCGGGCGACAAGGGCTCGCTGGCCAGAGGATGGATCACCCATGTTTGTGACGGTTCAGAAGGTGCTCGCTGCGCAGGGTTTGCGGCTTCGCGTCGAACCCGAGGAGGCGGCCCACCGGATGTCAGCAGGTATGGGCGGCAGGCGCTCGATGATGGGCCGCAAGACGGCCCGCAAGAAAAAGTGAGCCACTGAGCGACGAGCGGCGAAGCGAACGGCGCCGGACCGGCCGCGCGCCCTCAGCCCCCACCGGCTCGCCGCGCACCAGGGCGCCGATCGGCGATACCGCAAGCCACCGCCTATCAGCCTCGGCAGCAATGATTCCGCACCCGTCACCGATGCTTGGCAGGGAATCCGTCGCGCTCACCGAGCTGTGGCGTGCGGTGCGGCAGCTCATTTAGCCGCGGCCCCGCTTCCTTGCCTCAAGATCGTGGCCGACGGTGAAAAAAGTGGTCGTCGATCAAGGAGACGGCAGATGCAGCCAAGGCCGACACGGCAATGATGCCGACCGTGACGAGCGCAGTAACTACGAGGATTTCCCAGACGACGCGCTCCACGGCCGTCACCCTTCCTTGGCATGATAGCAGGAATTATGCGCGCCGCCGACCTTGTTTGGATCGCGGGCGCCGTCGATCGTGCCGTCGCGGGTGTACAGATGCGAACGAGCGTGTCCCGCGCGGTCGGCTTGTTCGCGCCTTTGCCCCGGCGAGGCCCACTCGTCCAGGTCGGCGAGGACTACGTGATGCTGCTCGCGGGCGACAAGGGCTCGCTGGCCAGAGGATGGATCACCCATGTTTGTGACGGTTCAGAAGATGCTCGCTGCGCAGGATTTGCGGCTTCGCGTCGAACCCGAGGAGGCGGCCCGCCGAATGTCAGCAGGCATGGGCGGCAGGCGCTCGATGATGGGCCGCAAGACGGCCCACAAGAAAATAGCCGCTGAGCCCGCGAGGAACGAGGCGTGGGGGCGTGATTGCAACAGGGGGCTACGTATCCCCGAGCCTCCGCATTAGCGGACGTCGGCCTCGTTATAGACCCGCCGCCAGGGGGAGACGCCAGCTGTAGCACACGAGCACATTTCTTTTGGGTACCACAAGGGTGCGGCCGATCAGCCGCAGTCAGTGCCAGACCACGGCGACCGGTTCGCCACTGTCATCCCTTTCGGCGCGCGGTCGTCATCGCGTAATAGAAATCATCGCACGCGCTTTCGATGTCCTTGCGGCCGAGCTTCTGCGCGCGATGGCCAGCGAGCCCGATGGCAATAAGCGCGAGCGACCAGATGACATCATCCTCCAGCTCGGCGGCGGCGCGGAACAGATGCATCGTCTCGGGTTTCACATCGTCAGCCATCGCTCGTGGCCTCCTGAAACAGCGGGGTAGCGAGAGCGCCAGGGTGACACCCGTTACCGGATGTCCTGTTACTAACGCCGGAGTAGGGGCTTTCGGCCTGTCATCGCGGCCGGCGGAACGACTTGGGAGGCCCCCGTGAGACCGACTGCGTGCCTGGGCATATCGGACTCGAACCGGCGAATCCGGGCGCGGGCCACCTGATTGGATTTGCGTGATAATTCGGCCTGAGATAGGCGCAATGCGGGTGGCGGAGACCCTTCGCGTGCCAGCTGTATGATGCGCATCTGCAGCTCGGGCAAGATTTCGGCAGACGCTGACTTTGAAAGCGAAACGGAAGCGAACGAATGGATCGCTACCGAATTCCAGGATTGGCTTGACCGTCAAACAAAGGGCTGAAACGTGGAGCAATTCAAGCTGACGAACGACCAGCGCCAGCGGCGCGTGGTGACGGAGCGGAAGGGCTGAGCTC
>JBKPOZ010000299.1:0-5579 GCA_046733355.1 Pseudomonadota bacterium
CTTCAGAAACTGCGCGGCGCTACTCAGGCGAACGTGTTGTCGTCGTCCAATCTTTCAGTCCGCGGCACTCGGCGCCACGCGCTCGGCGGTTGCCGGCTGCTTGCGAATTGCCGCGGCCATCTTCGATGGAGAGGCAATCTCCTCGCGCCAGCGTGAGAGAGTTCAGCCTGCAAGGCGCCAGTCCCGGCCCGGGGGCCGTCGCCTCACCCCTGCGGTCTCAGTGCAGCCACACGAGAAGCGCTCCACCTAAGACAACTGGCGAGACACCGATCATCATCGTGGCCCAAAACAAAGTGATCCTTGAAAACATCTAGATTGCGATGCATGTGCGGCTTGATCCAATCGAGGACTTGGCGGGAGCGCAACCGGCGTTATCATCACCGAAAACGGCCGCGAAACCGTGCGGTGACGCGGTCTGAGGGTTTGCCCTTATCCCGTGCAATACAAGAGTAATTCCCCGGGAAGCGACAAAAGATACTGTTGCACTGCTCGCGTTGATCGGGTTTACCCGTCGATTATGGTTGAGGTGGCTATCTAGCCACAAATCGATCGACGCGCTATTGGGAAACAGGGAGCTATCTTTTCACAATAGCTCCCTGTCGGCGGTGAACGCCCGCCCGTCAACCCATAACTCCCGTTCAGGTACCTTTCCGTTTTGGATGCTCGCAGAGGCGCGTTCCACAACCTAATGCCGCCTAGCGTTGACACGCTGACGCCGAAACAGGAGCAAACATGAGAGGCGGTGACCAGAGGTCGGTAACGCGGAGCCGATCGCAGACGCGGAAACTTGACCTTAGAGCCCTCTCAGTGTTGAACTTCTTTCAAGCGAACGACGACGCCGGTGGGTTCGGGCCGATGTGTCGTCAACTTTGTAAAGCTCGCGTCGCTCCAATCTGCGAGACTTATTAGCTCTCCTTCCTCAGCCTCCATCCCAGGAACTTCGAGCAACTCCAAAACATGCAACCCCGTGGGGTCGAGAAAGAAAGTATGCTGCCCGAACAATTCGCGAAATTGTGCAACTGCTGGATGATCCTCAGCAAGCACCTGCGCTGGAAACTGAGACAGGGTTTTGGTTATCTGTGCTTCGTTTAATTTCATGGCCTGTTCCTGATCTTTAGCATCCGAACGCCCTTCCTCGGTTCCCCGCCATCATAGCTTCTCGGCCCCACAAGGCGGCGTTACGCGGAGTATTGCGAATACCGCGCGGACGACGATCCGCCTCCCGCGGCTTGTTAGGTCTCCCGTGTGCGACGAGTAGTGGCGGGCAGCATTTGCGCACGCTTGATCAAGATTTTTTCCCTTTTAGGCGGCGCGGCGATGAGTCCGTCGCGGATGGCCTGTTTCCGAGCAAGCTTACGGGCACGGCGGACGGCGTCAGATTTCTCTCTGGTCCTTTTCTCCGAGGGCTTTTCGTAAGAACGACGGCGCTTCATTTCCCTGAACACGCCCTCGCGCTGCATCTTCTTCTTGAGAACGCGAAGCGCTTGGTCAACATTGTTATCGCGAACGATTACCTGCAAAGTTGTGCTCCTTCAGAGTTGCAAGGCCAGATTGGCCAAAGATCGTGGCAGCTGAAGCGCGGCAACGACTCCTTCGCAGTAGATCCCGCCCGACTAACGATCCAAGTTCAAGGCACAGATTGCCCTCACGCAAAAGGTCGCTCAATCCCGTATCGCGCGGGCCGCACAGTCATTCCAGTACATCCGCGGAGTGACGAAAGCTGCTTATGCCAGGGCAAGAGGTTCTCGGCGCTGGACTTGCCACACTTCCGGTCGTTCCTGACCTAGAAGTTCATCCGCTAACCCTGGGCGAGTCCACGAAATTCGGCCCGCTCGATCGCGCTATGCCCCTGTGCCTGTAGCCGTATTCTCCGAAACGCAAACACGCAGTTCGCTTGGAGCCGCCCGATTCCACAAATGCAATCCGACGATGTCTTTGGAAAAAAAGCCCAGGTTGGACCAACAACAAGGCACACAGCTAATCGAACGACGATAAGGTATGCACTTTCGTCTAGAGCACAAGGCTTCTTTTTGCCTGCCCGAGATTTAAGAATGCGGCGTCAACGATCCGCAGGCTGTGGATCAATTCCGATTTCAGCGAGGGTGATGTGTCCGCGCTCGCCCCCTGCTCGTTATATGAACGCGCGGGTGGCAGAAACGATTTAATGGCATCAATCTGCGCGGCCAACCTTCGGCCTGCTCGATGCTTCTGTGCTTCGATCTCCTCGTTTCGGCTTCAATTGGTTTGTTCAAGCGGCCGCACGGGCCTTGTGAAGGGCGACCATCTCGGCCTCATCCTTCGCCTTCGGTGCCGACGGACGGGCTTAGACGCGGCACGTAGGCTATCAGTTCTTCGGATGGTCGAGCTTCACGCTGGAGCGGTCGTACTATGTCGTGGCGCAGACGTTAGCTCGTTTGTAACCGAAGCCGAAGAGACGCGGCCAGATGCGAGGCCACAGATTCAAGGAGAACGTGATACGCTCGATCGACGATTTCGTCCAGCGAGCGGGTACGGGCGAACATGGCTTGCGCCCGACCGAGCAACTCATTGCGAGTCGGCATCCTGTTCAGATGAACGGCCGGCAGCGCGGCGGCATGACACTTTGCTTCGTCAATCGCTTCCTGCAGGGCGGACAGTTCGGATGAGTGCATCGCTGATGTAATTGCAAGCGCAATGCGCTCAGGGTTGAAACGTCTGGCAAGCTGCTCGGCCGCTCGATTGATGACCCTCGCTCCGAGCCGATGTTGGTTGCGCCTCACCTGCTCAGGGGGCACCTTCAGGTTCCAGACGATTCCCAGGAGAGATAGCGCCTTTAAGATGTAGAAAGTCATGTCAACTTCCCACCAACGGAAGCCTTGGCGAACGCTGCTTTGATAGGCGTGATGATTGTTGTGCCAGCCCTCGCCCATCGTAAGCAGCGCCAGCAGCCAATTGTTGCTAGAATCATCCCCAGTTACGTACCGCTTGCGTCCGTGAACATGCGCGAGAGAGTTGATGCAAAAGGTTGCGTGATAAAGCAGCACCGTGCTCCACAAGAAGCCGACCACCAGTCCTGACCATCCCGCGACGAGAAAACAGCAGGCGGCGAGTGCTATTGCAGGCAAGACCTCAAATCTGTGCAACCACCTCAATTCGGGAAACGATGCGAGATCCGCAACTTTAATAAGGTCAGTCGCATCGTGCTGTCGCGCGAAAATCCAGCCAACATGGCTGTATACGAAACCTTTATGCCGGGGCGAATGCACATCTCGATGAGTATCGGAATGCAAATGATGATGCCTATGCTTGGCCGCCCACCACAGAATGCTCTTTTGGGCGCTGCTCTGAGCGAGCGCCGCAAGGATGAATTGAAACAGTCTGCTGGTGGAGTAGGACCGATGCGAGAAGTACCGATGATACCCCGCACCGATGGCGAACATGCGCAGCCAATAGATCGCTACACCGAGAACGGCCGCCTGCCATGTAATGCCGGACCAGAACGCCGCGGCGCATCCCAGATGGATCAATGCAAATGGAAGAGCTGACGGGTAGACAATATCATCATGCTGTTCGTCGACGTCGATCTTCGACATATCAACAAGTCCCAATCGCTTCTTGTCGGCCGTATGCAAAGGATGGCCTAAAAGGTCGGCTCAAATCGCTTGGCGAGCGCCTTCAGTCGCTCGACAAAAAAGAACCCCGCTGCTGGCTCGCGCCAAGCGGCGGGGGTCTTTACCAGAAGCTTTGCCGGTACATCCGCGGTCAAAGCGTTGGCGGCGAGCGCGGAAGTTTATTCAGCGCGCAGATTTTCCGCAGCAGATTTGCCGGTCCGGCGGTCTGCGACGACCTCGAAGGAAACCTTCTGTCCCTCATTGAGAGTGCTCAGACCCGCACGTTCGACCGCGCTGATATGAACGAAGACATCCTGGCTGCCCTGATCCGGCTGAATAAAGCCGAAACCCTTTTGGTTGTTGAACCACTTCACTGTTCCCGTTGTCATGGGAGATCGTCCTTCGATGTGCGTGTATTTGAGACCGCGCCAAGCGCGATCGGTTAACTCGAGATCTGGGAGGAGGGTCGTCAGTCAGGCGCGCTATTCGCGGCGAGGCCAAGTCGTTCGGCCGAAAACTCGAATGTTCAAGACATAGTTACATTGCAGTCGAACCGCAAGGGAATGTTTGCGGCTTGGCAAGTTCGGGCTTAAGGGCCCATGTGTCATTTCACCGCTCCTGCGATGTGGTTTACCTCGTACCGAGCACATGGCCCATCGCCAGATGGCGGTCTTTGAGCGCGAGGTCCGCGGAGAGACCCTCGAGAGCTGGAATTCGGGTGGATCCGCTCTAACGGTTGATCGTTAGCCCGATCAGGTTACGAGGAGGCTCGCAATCGGAACGGGGCCAATTGGAACACGGGATCGCGTTCGGTCCGCGTAAGTCTTGCACCAGCGCCGAACTTCGCGCTTTCCCTTGGCTTGCTTATAGGGCGAACTATGTTCGCACATGTCGATAAGGGCTAAATGACAAAAACGCCCTCGGCCATCCGCTGTCCAAGATCCCATGATGGGATTTCGGGCACCGTCGCTGTTGCGAGCCTCTATCGTAAAGTGGGCAGAGAACCAGCCGGACAGACCGTCGCTACCAGAGGCCGTCCGGTGCTTGGTCCAGCTGGGACTGACGGTGAAGACGAAGCGCCGTTCGAGGAACGAAGGGCAGAAACAGCGCGCCCGCACAATGGCCGGTGAAACCATCGACGAGACGGCCGATCTCACGGCCAATCAGCACACCCGGGCCAGCCGCAAGCGACGCCTCCTCAAAGGGCCGGAAGAGTTTCAAGACGTGCGAGTGGATCGGCCCGGAAGGAAGACATGATCGTGACGCCATTCACTGGCTGCGAGTTGGGGCTCAAGTTCGAGAAGTGACCGATCGGGGCGCCAACGAGAATAACAAACTGCCTTGAATAGCATCGTACGTTAACAAGATCACCTGGACCACAGACCGGGAGGTTAACCGAGCCGGGCCGCTTATGTGCACGCTTGGATGGCTCCTATAACGGCGGACGATCTCCCGCCCTCTGGCGGATCAGGGCAATCTTACTGCTTCGCCTGTAACCTCGGGCGGACGTCCAACGGGTTAGGTGCGGCCTCGCTGAAGCCGCAATAGTGGATCACCGTACGGCACAGCAGCCGCAAATCTTAGGGGAAGACATATGTCACACGCCTATAAGCTAAATGACGACGTTCACCATCAGCCCCAAGGACCACAACGTCGTTTCGCAACTAATTCTTCGATGATTTACACCGTCGTTCGGCATATGCCTGTCGAGGCGGACGGACGGCTTAGATACCGGATAAAAAGCAAGACCGAGAATATCGAGCGGGTAGTGACGGAAGACCAGCTTTCTTATCCTCAATGATCTCCTTAGTGACTGTAGGACTCCGGCTATGCTGAATGATCGCGAAAATATTCTGAACGCGCTCCGTGAGAAGCCGCTCAAAGTCTACGAAGTCATGAAACGTGCTAATGTCGTGAATGAGGAGAGGTGCCAGTCGCTTCTATTGAAAATGCGAGAGGAAGGTTTGGTCAAGTTCGATATCCATAAGG
>JBKPOZ010000300.1:0-12588 GCA_046733355.1 Pseudomonadota bacterium
GGTTAGAAGGTCTTCACTTAGGGGAGCAGAATTATTCGACATGCCATCCTCATTAAAAAGTTGTTGAGGAGGCACGATTGTCCTGGGGTGTTATCCCCAGGAGGGGAACTAAAAATACCTAAGCGCTTCTAACAAAAAACAAATTATTTGACAGGTCGCTGCGCTCGGTATTTTATACCCCAGTGCTTCGGGATAGAAGCCGGAACACATGCTACATGGGGGACGGTCGATGCCACTCGGCCGTCCCCTTTCCCGTTAGCACACAATCGGTGCCACACTACTGAAACGCGGCTCCTGAATAGGGGCTGCGAATCAATAGCATTGCACCGTAACGCTCCCACTACAGTCGTGCCAATCCTGCCTGCTCGTGTCTGTGTACATCTTCCAAGTATCTGGGAATGAATGGAGTCATTGGCGCTCGGTATGTTCGTTGACCAGCAGATTACTTTGCGACATAGTGCGACACATTACCAGTTACTACAGCGGGGGCAGTAAGCATGTCAGTCAGGAAGCGCACTTGGACGACTCGCCTTGGCGAGCAGAAGGAAGCTTGGATAGTCGATTACACCGATGGGGATGGTGACCGTCACATCCAGACGTTCGGCAAGAAGAAGGACGCAGACGCTTACCACGCCAAGGTCAGCGTGGACGTCCTTCAAGGCGTCCACACTGCTCCGGCCAAGAGCGAGACAGTGGAAGAGGCGGCGGATCGCTGGCTCAACCGTGTGGAGGCCGAAGGCCGGGAGCGTGGGACGCTCGCACAATACCGGCAGCATGTGAAGCTCCACATCGCCCCTCGTATTGGCAAATACAAACTGGCACACCTCACGCCCCCGAAGGTGGAAGCCTTCCGCGACGACCTGCTGGCCAACATGTCCCGACCTATGGCGCGCAAGGTACTCACCAGCCTCAAGTCGCTGCTCAAGGTCGCCAAGCATGCCCATGTCGTAGCCGACGTGTCGGTGGGCAGGAGCAAGCGCACCGAGCGAAAGCTAGAGGTTGGGCGGGACATCCCCACCCCTGCCGAAATCAAACGTCTGGTAGAGGCCGCCAAGGACGACGCGAGGATGCGGGCGCTGCTCCTTACGGCGGCGCTCACGGGCTTGCGGGCGAGCGAGCTACGCGGGCTCAGGTGGGCTGACGTTGATTTCAAGGCCGCCGAGTTGCACGTACGGCAGCGCGCAGACCGCTACAACATCATCGGGCCGCCCAAGTCGGCTTCCAGCACGCGAACCATCCCGCTCGCGCCCGAAACCGTGACCGCGCTTAAGGTTTGGAAGCTGGCCTGCCCGAAAGGCGAGCTTAACCTCGTGTTCCCGACTAAACCGGGCGCTATCATTTACCACAAGGACATGCTCGAAAGCCTCACGCCCGTGATGAAGGCCGCAGGTGTACTCGATAGGACGGGCCAGCCGAAGTATGGCCTACACGCCTTCCGGCATTTCTTCGCCTCGTGGTGCATAAACCGGAAGGCCGACGGCGGGCGCGAGCTGCCCGCCAAGGTGGTGCAGTCCCTGCTCGGCCATAGCTCCATCGTCATGACGCTCGACCGCTACGGGCACCTGTTCCCGCGTGGCGATGACCGCGCTGAGTTAGCGGCGGCTACGAGCGCTTTGCTCGCATAAGAACTCGAAGGACGCAGCCATGCGGCTCAGAAAGGACGCTCGACGAAAGTTGCGCCGTCGTGTGCGGATTGACGACCTGGCACCGGCGGGCTTGGTGCTATTGTTAGTCGCAGCCTATTACTTTCGACATTCCGTCGGCTTTCCATCCGAAGGCAGCTTCTATTTTCTGTCGGCGACGGTGGTCGTGTGCTTCAACTTAATAGAACGCAGGCTCAAAGCCATGCAACTGCGTCTCGCTGAGATGCACGATAGGCTGGACAATCTTGCGGGCTTAGAGCCTGAGAACCACGTGGAGGCTGAGTTGACCACCGAGTAGCGGTGGATGCGACACAGATGCGACATACGGCACCAAAAATGCAAGTAGTGCCCACCGGCCGCGTGGTGGAACGGTAGACACAGCAGACTTAAAATCTGCTTCCGGGAAACTGGAGTGCCGGTTCGAATCCGGCCGCGGCCACCAGCAGCACGCGTTATTCCCTGAGCGCGTGCCCCCAGATGCTCTCCCAGTCCTGACCCGTTGCGTCCGTAACGCGCCCGTCGCGCTCGAAAAATTTGTTCGGAATCTGAAACATGGCCAGCATCAGCCCGCCTTCGGGCGTCCAGGCCACATGCCGGCTGCCGGGCTCGCGCCAGACGAACTCGCCAGGGCCGACTTCGAGACCCGCCGCAGGACCCTCCTTGTCGACCAGCTTGCCCTCGAGCACGTAGGTCTGCTCGATCCTGACATGCTCGTGATCGGGCAGAACAGCGCCTGGCGCAAAGCGCATCAGGGCCGTAACCAGACCGGTTTCGCGATCAAACAGCAGGTTCTTGACTTCGCAGCCTTCGAATCGCGTCTTTTGCCATTCCATATTTGCCGGGCGCACCACGTGTGAATGCGTTCCGGCCTCGTCCTTGGTCTTGGTGATTGTGTCCATGGGCATCTCCTCTCCGGAGATCAACCTCCCGGATTGGCAGCGGGAAAGCAAGACCGTCCGGCGCGAGGGGGATATGTTGTGCGCTTCTGTCCGACCCGAGCACTCCGCGGAAGTGTCGCATGAGCCAGGATCCACGCTTGCAGGCGGCGATTTCCCATTGGGCGGCGCGCTTCGTTTCCAATGGAGTTGCGCTCGCCGATTTTGACGATGTCACGCGTTCCCTTGCCTCCTATGACGATTGGTGCTGCGCCTGGTCGGAGCGCGCGCGCATGCATGAGGAGATTGGACGCGAGGCGCTGGCGCGCGGGCATTTTCTCACGGCGGGCGAGGCGCTGCAGCGCGCCGGCGTCTACTACCATTTCGCCGCATTCCTGTTCGTGCATGACATGGCGCAGACGCAGGCCGCGCACATGCAGGCGGTGGCGTGCCGCCGGGCGGCATTGCCCCATTTGCAACCGCCGGGCGAACGCGTGGAGATCCCTTACGGAGGCAGGACGCTCGCAGGCATTTTGCGCAAACCGATCGGCAGCGCTCGGCCGCCGCTGATGATCATGGCCATGGGCCTCGATTCGACGAAAGAGGAAATGGACGCCTATGAGCAGCCTTTTCTCGCGCGCGGTATCGCCACGCTCGCCTTCGACGGTCCTGGCCAAGGTGAAGCGCAATACTCGTTGGCAATTCGCGGCGATTACGAAGTGCCGGTCAAAGCGGTGATCGATTACGTGCAAACACGTGCCGATGTTGAGGGGACGCGCGTCGGCATGTGGGGCGTGAGCCTGGGCGGCTACTACGCGCCTCGCGCGGCGGCTTTCGATAAGCGCATTGCAGCCTGCATTGCGCTTGGCGGGCCGTTCGACTTCGGCGCCGCGTGGCACGGTTTGCCGCAGCTCACGCGTGAAGCGTTTCTCGTGCGCAGCCATTGCAAGAGCGAAGAACAGGCGCGCAAGCACGCGGCTGCTTTGTCGCTCGCCGGCGTTGCAGAGAACATTACCTGCCCGCTGTTCATCGTGAATGGACGGCAGGACCGCATCATCCCGGCAGCAGATGCGGAGCGCCTTGCGCGGGAGGCGCAGGGCCCTGTCGAGCTGTTGATGATCGAGGACGGCAACCATATCGCCAACAATCGGCCCTATCGCTGGCGCTCGCAAAGCGCGGACTGGATGGCGGCGCAGCTGCACCGATCGCGCTGAATTATTATTCGGCTTGGCCGCATAATCATTTTAGGCGATCACCCCAATAGTCGGGCTGGCGATGCAAGTGCGCAAGGGCCAGCACCAGGATGTCACTCCGATCGATTGTGTAGATCAGCCCATACGGGAACCTGCTGAGGCGGCAGCGGCGAATGCTTTTGCCAAGCGAATGCCACGCCTCCGGAAAACGCGCGATGCGGTCCGCAGCGGCGAGCACCTCAATCAGAAGCGCGTTGCCCAACCCTGGCGCCTGCGCCTCGTACCATTGTATGGCCTCATCGAGTTCGATCTGGGCAATCTCAAGGAACCGAACCGTCACGGCCGGTATTTGGCGACAATGTCGCTCAGGTCTTTAGCCGCAAGCTCACCCCGCCGATAAGCGGCCAGGCGCTCGCTCGCCTCCCGCGCCCACAGATGATCCATGTCGGGATCAGCACGATCCAGGCTATCGAGCACGTTCTCAACGAGGGCGATTCGGTCCTGCGGTGGCAGAGCGCGTGCCTGCTCTATCAGGGTCTCAGCTTCGCTGCTCATTCTGCTTCCTTGCCGTTTCGACGTTCAAAATAGCGGCGCCTCAGCCACGGCTCAACCCGCGGCCGGGCGCCCGGCCATCAGGGGTGATCAAAGCTCGCCGTTCCGGATCGGCGGCTGGAAGGCAAGTCCGGTATCCCAGGGAAAATAGATCCAGGTGTCCTGCGACACCTCGGTGATGAAAGTGTCGACAAGCGGTCGGCCCAAGGGTTTTGCGTAAACGGCTGCGAAATGCGCGCGCGGCAGGAGATCGCGGACGACCTTTGCGGTCCTGCCCGTATCGACGAGATCGTCGACGATCAGGACGCCCTTCCCGTCGCCCCCGCCGATCGCAACGACACCTGCGGCGACCCCCTTGAGCACCTTGAGCTCGCCCTGTCTGGTGTGCGCATAGCTTGCGACCGAGATGCTCTCCATCAGGCGAATGCCCAACTCGCGCGCGACGATGGCGGCCGGGACAAGCCCGCCGCGCGCCACGCATACGATCGCCTGAAATGGCCCGGCACCCGCAAGCCGCCACGCCAGGGCGCGGGAGTCGCGATGAAACTGATCCCAGGAAACGGGGAACGCCTTCTGCGGGGGCGACAGACTCTGCGGCTCATCAGACGCCATGGTCACGTCTTGCTGGTCTGCGCGCCGCGCACACGCTGCAGCATCTGCTCCACCGCCTGTTTCGCCAGCGCGAGCTTCTGCGCATCCCGGGCGCGCAGGACGACGTTCGTATTGGGGCCATGCTGCGGATCGAAAAACGGATAGCTGCCAATCGTCACCTGTGGATTGGCCTTGGCGATGGCGCCGAGCTGCGTGCCGATGTCGCCCTCGCGCGCATCCGCGCGAATGGTCTCGGAGAGAATGCGCACGCCGGTCTTCAGCTTGGGCGCGACCTCGTCCAGCATCGCCTGCATGATCGTGGGTACCCCGGCCATCACGATGACATTGCCGATCCACATCCCCGGCGCCGCGGACACTTTGTTGAGGACGAGATCGGCCCCTTTGGGGATGCGGCACATGCGCAGCCGCGCCTCGTTCATCTCGATGCCGGTCGTGACCATACGCTCCTTGAGAATGGCAAGCGCGCGCGGATCGACGTCGATGGAGACGCCGAACGCCTTGGCGACGCAGTCCGCAGTGATGTCGTCGTGCGTGGGGCCGATGCCCCCGGTGGTGAAGACATAGGTGTAGCGATGGCGCAGCGCATTGATCGAGTCGACAATCGCATCTTCTTCATCGGCGACAATGCGCACTTCGAGCAGATCGATACCGAGAGCGGTCAGATAATCGGCGACATAGCCGATGTTCTTATCCTTGGTCCGGCCGGAGAGAATTTCATCGCCGATGACCAGGAGCGCAGCGGTCACACGTTGGGCGGCAGAAGAGGGCTGGGTGCTCGTGCTCATCAGCTGATGCGGGGCGCGCTTGAGGAGGGTTGCGGTGTGTCCAACCTACAGGGTGATTGGCCCACATGCGAGGCCACCGCGACGTGGAACGGCCCCGCGCGCTTCGGGTTGTGTAGGTACAAACAGGGAAGCGCGCCATGCACAGCCGCTTTGCAAAAGCTGTCATTATTGCGCTGCTTATTCTGGCGGCTCTTTACGTCGCGCTGCCGCATGTCGATCGCCTGCTCTACTCGGCCACGACGCCTCGCGCCGTCGAGCCGCGCGGCAATCTGTCGGATGTGGAGCGGTCAACCATCGAGCTGTTCGAGCACGCATCGCCTTCGGTCGTGCAGGTTGTCGGCCGCGCAGCAGCGCTGGAATCAGCACCCATGGAGGGCGAAGGGGTACAAGCGCAGACCGGTACCGGATTCGTCTGGGACAAAGCCGGGCACATCGTCACCAACGATCACGTCGTTGAGGGGGCCGACATGCTCGCCGTGCGTTTTGCATCCGGGCAGGTCTCGCGCGCGCGCGTGGTTGGCACCGCGCCTAACTACGACCTCGCCGTCCTGCTCGTTGAATCCGCGCAGCACTTGCCGCCCCCGATTGCGATCGGCACCTCGAACGACCTGAAAGTCGGACAGTCGGTATTCGCCATCGGCAATCCGTTCGGCCTGGATCAGTCTCTGACCACCGGCATCATCAGCGCGCTCAAACGCCGGCTTCCGACCAGCAGCGGACGCGAAATCTCGAACGTCATCCAGACCGATGCTGCCATCAATCCGGGAAACTCGGGCGGGCCTTTGCTCGATTCCGCAGGCCGGGTGATCGGCGTTAATACGGCCATCATTTCCCCTTCAGGAACGAGCGCCGGCATCGGCTTCGCTATTCCGATGGATATCGTCAACCGGGTCGTTCCCGAGATCATCAGCAAGGGCCATGTGCCGACGCCCGGCATAGGCATTGTCACTGCCAGTGAGGCGGTGGCGACGCACGCAGGCATTGAGGGCGTCGTCATTGTGCGCGTGGTTCCCGGCTCCGCGGCCGAACGGGCCGGCCTGCGCGGCATCGACACGATCACGCGGCAGCTGGGCGATATTATCGTGGGTATCGATAGCAAGCCGGTGCGCCGACTTCCGGATCTCACCGATGAGCTCGAGCGCGTGGGCGTTGGCAAGAACGTCAAGCTGCAAGTCAAGAACGGCAACCAGGAGCGGACGGTCGACGTTGAGGTGACCGACATCGGCCGCAAGGCGTAGAATCACCGAAAGACATCGCCGTCATTCCGGCCGAGGGCGAAGGCCGAGAGCCGGAATCCAGAATCCTAGACCTTGGGGTTATGGATTCCGGGCTCGCCGCTCCGCTACCCTACGCGGCGCCCCGGAATGACGGTTAAGGAAGCCACGCCGTGATCGATCTCTACACCTGGACCACGCCCAACGGCCGCAAGGCTTCCATCATGCTCGAGGAAATCGGGCTGCCCTACACCGCGCATGCGATCGACATCAGCAAGGACGAGCAGTTCAAGCCGGAATTTCTCAAGATCAGTCCCAACAACCGCATTCCTGCCATTGTGGACCGGGACACGAGCCTCGCGCTGATGGAATCCGGCGCGATCCTGATCTACCTCGCTGACAAGACCGGAAAGCTTCTGCCCAAAGAGGGCGAGCCGCGCTATCGCGTGCTGGAGTGGCTGCTGTGGCAGATGGGCGGCCCCGGCCCGATGTTCGGCCAGGTGCACCACTTCGTGAAATACAACAAGGGCAAGGCGCCCTATGCGGAGGAGCGCTATCTGAAAGAAGCGCACCGTCTTTATGGTGTGCTCGACCGCCGCCTGAAGGATCGGCAGTTCGTGGCAGACCAATATTCCATAGCCGACATCGCGATCTGGCCGTGGGTTTCGAGATTCGAGTGGCAGACCGTCGATCTCGATCAATATCCCAATGTGAAGCGCTGGTACCTGGCGATTGCCGCGCGTCCCGCAGTCCAGCGGGGCTACAAGGTTCCCAAGGACGTCGGCGACGTGCCGATGCCCTGATCGCACGCGCCGCGCATTCCTGCATCACCCGCGCGCCCAAAATATGGGCACCGCCTCGGCGTCAACCTTCGCCGCGGAATGACTTGGGCTGGCGCAAGCCTTGCAGCTAGGATGGTGGTGCAGGCGAGGGTCTCATGGCGGTCGCGTTTGATGAGATGACCGGCGTCAACGGTTCGTTGCGTCCTGCCTACCGCGAGCTGGCGCGTTGGCTCGAGCAAGTGCCGCCCGACGTGCTGGAATTCCGGCGCCGCGAAGCCGAGGTGCTGTTCCGGCGCATCGGCATCACCTTTGCCGTCTATGGGGAAGCGGAGGGGCAGGAGCGGCTCATCCCGTTCGACGTGCTGCCGCGCATCCTCTCCGCCGCCGAATGGGAATTGCTGCGCAAAGGTCTCGAGCAGCGGCTCAATGCGATCAACCAGTTCATTGCCGACATCTACAACCGCCGTGAAATTCTCAAAGCCGGTATTATCCCGGAGGATCTCATATTCCAGAATCCTGTGTTCCGGCCGGAAATGAACGCCAAGACCGTGCCGCACGGCATTTATGTGCACATCGGCGGCATCGATATCGTTCGCACCGATGGGGAAACCTTTTATGTCCTTGAGGACAATGTGCGCACGCCCTCCGGCGTGTCCTACATGCTGGAGAATCGCGAAATCATGCTGCGGCTCTTTCCCGAGCTTTTTGCGCAGCACCGCGTTGCGCCGGTCGAGAACTATCCGGACGAGCTGCTCGCGACGCTGACATCGGTCGCGCCGCCCAGCGCCAGCGGCGATCCAACCGTCGTCCTGCTCACGCCCGGCGTCTACAATTCGGCCTATTACGAGCACTCGTTTCTCGCCGATAAGCTCGGCATCGAGCTGGTCGAGGGACGCGACTTGTTCGTCAAGGACGAGTCGGTGTTCATGCGCACAACGCAGGGGCCAAGGCGCGTCGACGTGATCTACAGCCGCATCGACGACGACTTTCTCGATCCGCTCGCCTTCCGGCCGGACTCGACGCTCGGCGTTCCCGGCTTGCTGGCGGCCTACCAGGCGGGCAATGTCACGCTCGCGAATGCGGTGGGCACCGGAATTGCCGACGACAAGGCGGTGTACAGCTATGTGCCGGCGATCATCAAATTCTATCTCGGCGCCGAGCCGATCCTGAAAAACGTGCCGACCTGGCGCTGCCGCGAGGCGGAGCACCTCGCCTATGTAATGGATCACCTTGAAGAGCTGGTCGTGAAAGAAGTGCACGGCTCCGGCGGCTACGGGATGCTGATCGGCCCGCAAGCGGACAGGAATGCGGTCGCCGCCTTTCGCGCCAAGCTCAAATCGAGCCCGAAGAACTTCATCGCCCAGCCCACCCTTGCGCTGTCCACCTGCCCAACCTGCGTGCAAGAAGGCGTGGCGCCGCGCCATGTCGATCTGCGGCCGTTCGTGCTCACCGGCCGCGACCGGGTCCGCATCGTGCCGGGCGGGCTCACGCGCGTGGCGCTGACGAAAGGTTCGCTGGTGGTGAACTCGAGCCAGGGCGGCGGCACAAAGGATACCTGGGTGCTCGATGAATGAGTGTCGTAAGCGCTGTAGCCCGGATGAGCGAAGCGGCATCCGGGGCATGATCCCGCATATCGCTAACGCTCATGCGGGCTACGATGTTGCGTTTTGGGCGAGCATGACTGGATTCGTGGAAGAGTAAACTCACATGCTCTCGCGCACCGCCGACAATCTCTACTGGCTCGCGCGTTACGTCGAGCGCGCCGAATATCTCGCGCGCATCCTCGAAGCCACGCAACGGCTTACCGCCTTGCCGCTCGCCTATGCGGGCTCCTCGAACGAGTGGGAATCAACCTTGGCCACCGCCGGCTGCGTGCATGCATTCGGCGCCACCTATGGACAGGCGAACGCGGAAAGCGTCGTCGATTTTCTATGCTTCTCCGCCGCCAATCCGTCTTCCATCCGCAATTGCCTGGAGATCGCGCGCAGCAACGCGCGCGCGGTGCGCACCGCGCTCACCGTCGAGATGTGGGACGCGATCAACGGCACCTGGCTCGAGCTCAAGCGTTTCGGCAACGGCGCAACATCGCGCGAGGAGCTGCTGCGTTTTCTACGCTGGGTGCAGGAGAGCTCGCTGCGCTTCGACGGCTCGGCCTACCGCACGATGTTGCGCAACGATGCATACTGGTTTTCCCGGCTGGGCGTGTACATCGAGCGCGCCGACAACACTGCACGCATTCTGGACGTGAAATATCACCTGCTTTTGCCGGCACACGAACGCGTCGGCGGACCGCTCGACTATTTCCAGTGGGCCGCCATCCTTCGCTCAGTCTCGGCATTGACCGCATACCACTGGGTCTATCGCGACAGCGTCAAGCCCTGGCTGATCGCCGATCTTTTGATCCTGCGGGACGAGCTGCCGCGGTCGCTCGCAAGCTGCTATCAGAATCTCGTGCTCTATCTCGATCACATCGCGCGCGTCTACGGCCGGCAGGGCATTGCGCAGCGCCAGGCGCGCTCCGTCCGCGCGCGCGTCGAGAACAGCCGCATGGACGAGATCTTCCAGAGCGGGCTGCACGAATTCATCAGCGAGTTCATCTCCGAGAACAACCAGCTGGGCGCCGCCATCGCCGAGCAATATCTGATGTGAGCACTGAAACCCGCGACGAAACTCGGTCAAGTTCCCTCTCCCATGCGGAGGGGGTTAGGGTGAGGGGTTACAGTCGATTGATGATCTGTGATGACCCCCTCGCCCCAACCCTCTCCCCGTCGTCGGGGAGAGGGAGCGCGCCGGAGTTTTCCGCAGCATGCGCATTTGCATCTCGCATTTGACACGCTATCGCTACGAGCGGCCGGTGTCAGGCATCGTTCAGCTGCTGCGGCTCACCCCGCGCAATCACGAGACGCAATATGTCATGCGCTGGCGGCTCGAGACGTCCGCCGATTGCCGCCTCGATCAGCATGAGGACGCGTTCGGAAACATCACGCATTTCTTCGGGGCTGCCGGTCCGTTGCGCGAGTTTTCTGTTCTTGCCGAAGGCGAGGTGGAAACCCGCGATGCGCAAGGGATCGTGCGCGGCTCGGTCGAGCGGTTCCCGCCGGGGCTCTATCTGCGGGAAACCTGGCTGACCAGGTGCGATGCGCAGATCGCAGACTTTGCGGTGGCGTGTTGCGCGGACGACGGCAGCGATCCGCTCGCGCTGCTGCACCGGATGTTGGCGCGTGTGTCCGAGAAGATCGTCTACGACCCGGACCCGACGCACACGGCAACAACGGCGCCGGAGGCCTTCGCCCTCGGCCGTGGCGTGTGTCAGGACCTCGCGCATATCTTTATCGCCGCCGCGCGTCGGTTGGGAATCCCTGCCCGCTACGTTGGCGGCTACTTTCATCGCTCGGATGGGATGAACGAGCAGGAAGCGGGACACGCCTGGGCCGAGGCCCATGTGCCCGAGCTCGGCTGGGTGGGCTTCGACCCGGCGAATGCCATCTGCGCGACCGATGCCCATGTGCGCGTTGCCGTCGGGCTCGATTACCTCGGAGCAGCCCCGCTGCGCGGGACCCGCTACGGCGGCACCCAGGAGCTGCTTTCGGTCAATGTGCGCGTACAGCAGGCAGCACAACAGACGCAGAACTGACCGGTGAGCTTCTCAGATGTGGGAGACTCCATTAGGCTCGTGACAAACTGGAGGGAATCGTCATTTTGTTTGCAGTATGGCCGAAGAGGCTTTGCCGGGTGCATACATGACGTACTGCTGCGGGATTCTTGTCCGCGACGGCCTGGTGATGTTTGCGGATACCCGCACCAATGCCGGCGTGGACAACATCTCCACTTTCCGCAAGCTCCACGTCTTCACGCAGTCAGGGCAGCGGCTGATGGCGATTGCCACCGCGGGCAACCTTTCGATCAGCCAGTCCGTGCTGAGCATGCTGCGAGAGGGATGGGAGAATCCCAATACGGGAGAGACGGAAACGCTGATAAATGCCCCTACCCTTTTCCAGGCTGCTCAGCGCGTAGGACGCACCATTCGCCAGCTGCGCGATCTGGAGGGGCAAGCGCTGGAAGCCTCGGACGTGAAATTCGACGTCTCGTTTCTGGTCGGCGGGCAGATCAAGGGCGAGCGGCCGCGCCTGTTCATGCTCTACTCGGCAGGCAATTTCATCGAATGCACCCAGGACACGCCGTATCTGCAGATCGGCGAGCACAAATACGGCAAGCCGGTCCTCGATCGCGCGATCACCTATGACATCGATCTCTATGATGCGCTGAAGGTGGGGCTGGTCTCCGTAGATTCCACCATGCGATCCAATCTCAGCGTCGGGCTCCCGCTCGACGTGCTGGTCTACCGGCGTGATGCTTTTGAGGCTGAGCTCAATTACCGGATCGAGCCGGGTGAACCTTATTTTTCGGACCTGCGGGAGCGCTGGTCGACGGCATTGCGCGCTGCACATGCCGGCATCCCCCGACCGCCCTACAGAAACATGCACTGAACGTTAATTGGGTCGACACGATCCACGCCTTCCTGCTTACGATCGATTAAGGGAGCGCGCGGAAATTCGCGGGCCCCGCGCGCGCCTGCCGCTCTAGCGCATTCGCGCAAGCGAAATGCAAGCATTTTCAGCGCATTTTGCCGGCCGGGCAAAGCTCTGGAACACTTACTTGGCGCGCATCCGGTCAAGCAGCGGCAATTTCCGCCCCCTCCAACGCAACCGCGTGCCAATGCGCGTGATGGTGCCGATCGGAGTCATTGTCGCGGTCGCCATCCTCTTCGTCGTCGTTGCCGTGCTCAGCTCGGCTCACCGCGCCAACGATGTGGCGGCTGACAACGAGCAGCAGTTGTTCATGCGCGCAATAATGGAGCCCAGCCGGGGCATCGCGCATCAGATCGACGATGAGAGACTGAAGGCTGTCTCTTATACACATCTGACGCTGCCG
>JBKPOZ010000301.1:0-6454 GCA_046733355.1 Pseudomonadota bacterium
CCTTGCCCAGACAGCGCATTGCCGAGGTTGGAATGGGCCTCAGCGAAGTCGGGCTTGATGCTGATCGCCTGGCGATATGCGGCAACCGCCTCCTCGAGCTTGTGTTGCCCAAACAGCGCATTGCCGAGGTTGGAATGGGCCTCAGCCAAGTCCGGCTTGATCCCGATCGCCTGGCGATATGCGGCGACCGCCTCGTCGAACTTGCCCTGGCCCATCAGCACGTCGCCGAGCCTAAAATGGACCTCGGCAAGATTAGGTTGCACTGCTAGCACCTGCCGATAACACGCCTCGGCCGCGACCCGTTGTCCAGCTTGGTGGCGCTATTTGAATAGGGTGGGATCAATTGGGAAAGCAGGATTGATAGCGAACGTCCCCGAGAAGGCGTCCCCTAAATTCGCAACGGGGAATGTGGTAGCGGCTTTCGCTGGCACAGCCGACCAGATAGCGATTGCGCATGCCAACCCAGCGCATGCCAGGTTCGATTTCACGATGACAGTCCCTCCGCCACATCGCGATTACGACTGAGTGAATATCAGCTTCTGCGCAAGTGGTTTTTTCGGAAAATCTTGACCGCCATCAGCCCGCGACCGCACTCGAGGCCCTGCTGATGCAGGAATGGATCCACGTCAATGCCCGGGAGTTTCTAAATCCCGTTGGGCGTGCAGGCCATTAGCAACTTAGCCGTATTAAGAAGATTTGGTCCGGTGAGATCCACGCGATCTTTCTTTGGGAGCACGAACACCACGTCGTTCTCAGTTTCCATCGTGTATCCACTATCGTGCTCGTCTTCCGTGATTATTACGGCGCGCTGCAAATTGAAATTCGGTGCCGCCGCATTGATTGCCGTTGTGGCTTGTGTGACAGCATCTGGCGTGGCCATCCCTTTGTTCGGTCCGGATGGAATACGATCCAGTATCTTATTGAGGCTTGGTTCGTCCTGCCATGCATCGACGATCACTTGCGCAATGCCGGGAACAGCATCTGGGGGCATCGCAAATTCCGGCACCGTAATCTCTACGCCACCCTTCTTCTTTTTGATACCACCTGGTGGTTGTGCCACTGTTAAGCCCTCCGTGATGAAAGCTGCACCTGATCGCCTGCCGGGTGCCTAGCATTATCTCACACCTGCGCCCGCAAAAACGCAAGGCCCCAACGAGGCGCGCGCCAAGTCGCCGTGCGTCTCCAGATTAACCCGTATACGGGTGAATGGTATTATCCGCGCTAATGCGCGTGGCGTCCACATTGTAGGTCCGTGCGATATGGCCTGCGTTTCGCCGCAGCAAGCCGCTGAAGCGCTTCCGGGTGTTGGTGGGCCAAATTTATTTGGCTCCACGGGCCTTTGCGCGGCTTCTGCCTTCGCCAGTACGGGCGCGGATCAGCTCCCGCTCAAAATTCGCCACCCCCTATAGGGACCATTAGGCGCCCGTGCGTGGTTGTTGTACGGGCCTGAAGCCCGCTCCGCAACCTCCGTAATGACATTCAGCTGGTTTTAACCCGCGACTTGTCGATCAGGGAAAGCCGCTCCGAAAATTCATTACTATGTGCGAGGTATAGCCAGCGCCGTTCCGAATCCAGAAAATCAGCCTTCAGGGAAGGATCGCTAGCGGCCTCCGCCTTATGTCGCGCTTCCTCAGCACGGCGGTAGCATTCGCGGGAATCGTGATTACTCAATTTTAATCGCATAGCGCACGCGGACTGGGCAAACAGGTTCCTGCGTACGGAGGGACTGTGTTCCAAGTGCGGCGCTTGAGTCCAAAAGCGAGGGTTACTCGTCTTTATCCGGTTCTCTGATGACGGCCGGTTCCCGATCTTCTTCTATGTCGTCGTCTTCCTCATCGTCGTCATCGTCGTCATCGGGATCTCGTGGCGGCATCCTATTGATGAGGTGGTGACGAGCCCAAATGACCAATTCGGCGGCATCGGGTATCGCTGCAGTAGACGCTCCCAGTGGGGCTGTAAGCCTCGGGACCGTTCTAGCGGGGACTCAAGGGACGTGGGCATGGCGCAACGCTCCAGCGAGGAAAAACCTACCGGGCTACTTCGTTCCGCCTGACATCCGGCAGGCAGCAGTGCCCGTCAGTTTAGCGGTCTATGCGGCCGAGGCTTGCGCTTGCGAATCTGGAAGGGCGGTAGATTCCGGTGCACCGTACCCTACCGAAGTCACCTCGGCTGAATTACGATAGTTGCGTGGCCACAAGCGGTTATCCGCCCGAAGGTGGGACCGATGCCATCTCACAAGTTCAATATTGGAGACACTGTAGCTTTCAGGCCGGAACTCGGTCGGAATGCTCCCTGGGGCGTCTTCGAAGTCATCAAGGTGCTTCCTGGATCGAGCGAGCCCGAGTACCGCGTCAAGAGCGCGCAGGAAGAGCACCAACGCGTCGCGCGGGAAGCGAACTGACGAGGGCGTAATGCGATACAAGCCGAAAAACATTGCAGCGCTTCACATAGCGCTTGGGGGTTGCCCAGACAGGATGCGGGTCGAGACGGAACGCGGCGTCGGAGTATCCGCAAAGACGGTTGGCGACCTTCGGAAGTTGACGACGTCGCCAGAAAATTTAGTGATAACTACCCCGCAGGAACATCACCCTGGAAGCGCAGTAAAAATCAGCAAGGCTGCCGAGCGTCCGCACGACCTGCCTTGGTGACCATGCGCCGATGGCTCACGATGGATCCGGACTCAAGCAGAATGCGTATTTGGCCGGAAATGTTGGAATGCTGCTACTCCACGATCGACATGGGAGCTACGGGCCTCAAGGGGAGTTCACATGGCGATTACCCGCCCTAATCAGCTACAGGGCCGCCTTAGAATATGCCCAGCAACCTAACGAGCCGCGCTTCATGCATCTGCAGAACATGTTCGGCGACTTGGAGTTTTCATTCGACGAGAAGAAGGGGGTGCTCTTCACGCTGCTCTCGGCGGACAAGGCAGAGGACAAGGTGATCGTTCCCATGCCCGCGCCTGAACAGTTCATCGCGGGCCATTTGGTATATCCGCCTCGGCTAGCACGCCTTCTCCAGATGCGGGAGCGCCTGAGCGAACGACTGATCGATTACGATCTATTCCTCCGAACTCTCTTCCGCGGATCAGCTCGCGCTTGCTGAGGTTCTTGCGCGTTCGGGTCAGAGCGCGCGTCTGCAATGAAGCTGCTGGCAGCCGTGTCGTAGCCGGACGGCCGTTGTTAGGGCGTCCGGAGGAACCACCCTCGAATCACCAGTGGGTGGTGCGCAATTGCGAGCGGACGCGCTAAACCTGAACACAGACTGGATCTTACAGATCGGAGCCGCCGGTACGGTGCCAAGCGGTTGGACAATCTTTGTTAGCGGCGACTTCGACGGCGATGTTAAGAGCGACATTCTCTGGCGCACGGCGCTAGCGAGACCGTATCGATCTGGCTGGTAAAGGGCCTGCAAGTTTTGCAGACCAGGCGGGAAGCTAAGCTTAAGAGATTTTGACGGAGCCGTCTTATGTCGCTCTGGGATGAGACCCGCTCCCTTGTTGGTGAAGGTGAACCCGAGGTCGCTTTGAACGGGGGGCATCCTGGACATCAACGCCACCCCATCGAATACGGTGCCGGGTTCGAAATCGCGGAAGCCATCGACGCGCTCATAGGCACGAAACGCGCCCACAGCGGCTGCGGCAGGATCGGTATGCGCAATATTTGCGCTGCTCTTTATCCTACGTCATCGCGCAAGGCCCTAGCCGTTTGTGACAACAGCGGTTGCAGGGCACCACAGTTGCCTCCTGCTTGTGCTATGAGGCGCGCTTTTTGCTCTCGTCCCCCTTTGCTCGCACTTGCGCATCGGCCTGCCCACTCTGCCGGCACGATTGGCTAGGATAGAGCAGAGCATGAGAGCACGAGTGATGCTGCGCCTAGTGTGCGTCTAGAATCGTGCCCATGAACCGCAGTTTCCAATGCAGGAGTCTGGGGTCATGAGAATCAGCGAGGCCGTCACCTTCCTGCTCGGTAATTTCACGCTCACCTTCTTTGTCGTCGGCCTGATCTTTTCAGCCGCTGCGCTTGCCTGGAACCGGGACCCCATCACCGCGCCGGTGGTCATGGAGGCGCTATTCAAATGGTTCCTCTTCTTCTCGATTGGCATCACATACATCTACAGCGCTGTCTTCCACGTCATCTTCCACGAGATGGCAGCGGGGTTCATCGGCTGGGCCGACAGCCCGTTCCAGATTGAGCTTGGCTTCGCCAGCTTCGGCATGGGACTAATCGGCCTGATTGCGTCGTGGCGGAGCTTCGACATGCGGCTCGCCGCGATCATCGGGCCGGCCTGCTTTCTTTGGGGCGCCGCCGGTGTCCACGTTCGCTCCATGATCACCGAACAGAACTTCGCTCCTGGTAATGCCGGCATTATCTTCTGGAGCGACATCATTGTGCCGGTGATCGGCTTCGTGTTCCTGTGGCTACAATACGGCTATGAGCGCGAGGACCGTTCCGCCGCCCCCTATCCGTGGCTCCGCCGCGGTCCAGCGCTCGCACGGTGAGCTACCCACCTAATTTCCGCATTTAGGGTCGCTCCTCGGGGTAGCGTCGGCCTGAAACGACCGCCACTCAGTTTGCTTGCCTTGGGGTTTTCATTTTCTGTCTCGCTTCGCTCGCAGGCGTTCGCGCTTGACGGCAAGAGCTTCGCGCAAAGGCGCGTCGGCCTCCCACTCTGTGCGCAAGATGTCCTTCGGAAACAGCAAAGCGCGAGTAATGCCGCGCTTTGTATGAACTTCCACTATCTCGTATTGCCCGGGCGCGAGTGTGCGTAGCCGGTAGGAGAACGAGGCCATGCCTTCCCATGCATACGCCAAGTCATGCTGCTCAACGTACTCCAGCAGAGCATGTTGATCGCGGAAGATGTCTGAATGCATCGAATAAAACACGCCCCTCCGGGGCGCGGATGAACGCCATCAATCACCACAGTATCCACAGTACCACCAGATCCATTGCCACGCAGCCCGCGACGGCGATGAAAAGGATACCTTGATTTTCATGATGTGAGGCTCTGCAGGCGTATCATGGCACGACTGTCCGGCGGCCGCTTATTTTGATACTGCGTCGGTCGGGACTAACGCGTGTTAAGAAGCACAGTTTCGCTTGGCTTAGGTTTTTGTGGTCGGTCGCCCGAAAGCGGCGCTCTACAACTTCCGGCACCCTAGTGGCGCGCAAGTCCACTCAGAGCAGCCAAAACGAGTGAGTGCCACAACCGGTGTGTTCAATCAATGCAACCCAAGCGGCAACACGACATTGTCTTAGCAGTGTTACAGGGGATCGGTTTGATAGGAAGGTAAATACAAGGAGGACCCAAATGGCAGACCGCGATAGGTGGAGAGACGAGGAACGTTATCGTCGCGATGCAGACGAGCGTTCCCGATACGGCGAGTACGCGGACGAACGCCATGACTACGGCCGGTATGGCCCGGACTATGGCGTTCCCGGCGGGTACGGACGCGAGGGTTCGTCTGGTGAGTATCGGGGCGGGCACGGCCCTGATTACGGCCGCCGAGAATATAGTCCGAGTTATGGCCCCGGCCGGAGCTACGGTGAGCCGTTTCGGGGCTATGAGAAGGAAGGATATGGCGAGGCTCGCGGAGCCTACGGCAGTGAGGGTTACGGGGGCCGCCGCAGTGAATCCCGTTATGGGCGCGAAGGATATGGCAGTTCCGGGTATGGCCGAGGAGGGTACGGGGGCGAAGAGCGGAGCTGGTGGGAGCGCGCCTCCGATGAGGTTTCATCTTGGTTTGGGGACCAAGACGCGGAGCGGCGGCGCTTCATGGACTCCGAGCGAGAGGGTCGGCATCGCGGCCGCGGCCCCAAGGGTTACACCCGTTCGGATGATCGCATCCGGGAAGAGGTATGCGATCGCCTCACTGATGATCCAGTGGTCGACGCCTCAGATGTTGAAGTGAACGTTTCCAATTGCGAAGTCACGTTGTCCGGGACGGTCGATAACCGTGAGGAGCGTCGTCACGCAGAGGACTGCGCTGAGCGCGTCTCGGGCGTCACTCATGTGCAAAATAATCTTCGGGTGAAGCAAGCCGCGACCAGCAATTGGGGCCAAAACACTACGGTTGGGAACGCTGCGCCGACCACAACCGGCCGGCAGACGCAGGGCGGCGCACATACTGTGCCTGATCCACACACGCGTGGGGTCTGACATACTACGTCAGCGGTCTGACCCATTGAGCTATGGGCGAAAGTTAGTGAGGGCTTAACGGTAAGGCGGCGTATCGTGGGGGTGTTCAACGCCTCCACTTCCCAGCCAGGAACTGTATCGATCCGTTGACGGAGCTGTTGCGTGACGGTGCGCGAGCGCTTCTGGCGCAGGCTGTCGAAGCCGAAGTGGCAACCTTGCTCAGCAGGTATGCCGACGAGAGGACTGATGATGACCGCCAGCGGCTGGTGCGCCATGGACATTTTCCCGGAGCGCGAGATCATGACCGGCAGTGGTC
>JBKPOZ010000302.1:0-6040 GCA_046733355.1 Pseudomonadota bacterium
GTATAGTAGTGATCCCTAATTTTTATTGTGTCTGACGGACGGAATGCATGCCCTCTCCGAGTGAAAATGTTGCTGCCCCGCCGCCCCGTGCAAGACTCAAATGTTGAGCAGAGCCGGCGTTTCGCGGAACGAGCTGATGCCGCGAGCGCGAGCCGGGCGTGAATTAAGCGTCTTTCACCGAGGCTAAATGCGCGATCGGGCAAATGCGCTCGAGCAATTGCGCGATCGAGCGCTATCCCTCGGTCGGACCAAAGAACCTGGTACCCTGCGCCGGGTTCTTTTTTGCTGCTCATTCAATTTGCTGCTCATTCAATAAGAGTACCTCCTTGTAGCTGGCATCAAGAAGGTGCGAATTCTGAGCAATTTTGCTCAGACTCCGCTCTCTGTGCGCGTACATAGTTCTCCCTCAACCGGAGGAACTCCCAATGAGAATCAATTGGGAAATCGTAAAACCCTCTCTGTGGACCGGAGCGGGTGGAGTGGTTGTAGGTATGCTGCTGCTCTCGTACGGTTTTGGCTTCGTGAGCCAGACTACGGCCGCAAAATTGGCAAGCACGAGTTCTGAAAGCGCGGTTATCGCCGTTTTGGCGCCCGGTTGCGCAGACAGCTTCCGTGCACTGCCGGATGTTGCCGCACACGATCCTGCTAGCAAGCAAGGACAGTTTCTTGGACGTACGTAAGGCGTTTCCGGAAACCTTGATAACGCTGCCTGGCAAAAGCTACGTGGATTCGGATCTGACTGCCGCATGTGCAGCCCTGATTCTCGCACCGCCTAAGGCGACGGAACTCAAATAGTAGTCGCCGAAACCGCTGGCGATGGTGCAGCACCCTTAGCCAGTTGCGAGGGGTGTGCTTTTCGAAGGGTCGGAACCTCCGAAAAGGCTGACAATAGTGGAGCTCCATTTGTGTAGGCTTCAATTCGGAAGGAAAATTTGCCATGGACACAATTTACCCCTTGCATTTTCATCAGCGTGTCAACCACCTCTGGGCGTTGCGGGAGAAACACCGAAGGTCAGCGCCTATCTTTGCGACAATTGATCGCCGCAGCGATCACTGCTGTGAGTGCGGACACCGAGCCACGGCCCCGAGCATGTCTATCCATGTCAGGCTAGGATTGGTTGAACATCATTGGACATGCAGCGGTTGTGGACGGCAGTGGAGTACATCGACCGTTGTTCCAGTGGGATCTGTCGCATTCGATGTTGCAGAATGAGAGCCGCGGGTATGCCATCGCACTCGAGAGTTCCTTGGGGCTACTTCATTGCAGCGCGATCTGCCCGGACCGCCGATCGGAAGATTCCATTCGCCTGAGTCTCTCCAGCATCTGGACTTCAATAACCACCGAGAATCTTATCCCAGAAAAAATGAGTCACCGCAAAAATTGCAGTCCTTGCGCCCGTGATGAACGTAGTGCAATTCCTGTTTGCGTCTGAACCATGCAAACCGCCGAAGCTGTGATCCCTCTACGTGGTATTCCTTGTCGAAAAGGAAGTGTGCGTAGAATGATGTCGCACATGCGACTGGCTGAATCACGAAGAGATCAATGGGCAGCACGAGGCATGTACACGCGCCTACTAGAAACACAGGAATAAAAAAGAAAGGCGTATTGTTGGCCTCGTCACCAAGATACGTCTGCGAGACGACATGATCTTTGGAATAATAGGTGTGATGGAAGTTGATGTGGTTGCCGAAGAACTTACCGCCTATTGGATTATGGCCGAGTTTGTAATGCATCAGCGTCTGCGTCCCAGTTGAAGCCGCGCAAGGCGCGCGACCTGTGAACGGAGCACATCTGAAGTATAAAACTGCTCACGATATTTCCGGAACACCTCGCGACCTTTATCCGTTAATCCCTCAAGTGATGAATGGAACCGGACCACTCCGGCAGTTTGTCGTAAAGGCCGCTCGGCATAGCTCCCGCGCGGCCTTTGGATACCTTGTAGCGGTTTTGCGCACGAGGAGGCTGGACATAAACGCGCTTCGACTGGCATGGAGTGACGCTCAACTGTCCAGACTGGAGTGAGCAATCGCATTCGTTAGCGTTCACGCTGCGGGCTCCGCACGCCCGGTTTCTGCTGCATGCAATTCTAGATGCCTACTGGGAATCCCTGACATTCTCGAGCTGCCGTCGCCCCCTGAAAGATGGCAGGCATGGCGACGCTGCATCGATACCGTGCCTGGATCACCTCATGACATCTGTAACTTGGGAGAGCGCGCCGGTCCGGAGAGCCAACCTATCTGTTGCAGCCCGCGGGCCGTGGTAGTTCTCGAAGCTCCGTGCGACTGCCCATTTTCATCTGTATCAATGTGAATACAGTCCCTCAATGAATATGGTCTCGGTCAGTATGTGCTCAAGGAAACTCAATCATGGATTGGCTGTTTATCTTCTTGCTTTTCCTTGTGGTCGGCATCGGCCTGGTCATGTGGGATGCAAAAAGGTGGGATGCGGTCCACAGGCCCGGCGCAGGACGCGCGGCGGGGCCTGGCCGGGCCATTTAGTGGCGCGACGGCCCTGCGGCTCTTTGACCCCGAGCTGACGCGTTACACCAATGTCGCCCAGCACTCCGCCAAGGCTTGAAGGTGACCGGCTCGCCACAGGTGAGAGGGGTCTTGCCGCCTTCGCTTTGCAGTGCCGAGGCTGCTCGGAACGGGGATCGTTCGTCTTCGGCCCTCAATGTGCGCAGAATGGCGATCAAGCGCCCTTAAGCATCTGAGAGTGCATGGATCCAAGCTTGAGGGATGTTTCTGGAGGAAAGGCCACTGAAGTATTGATGGCTAGGATTGATCACTGTAAGCGGCATCCCCTCGATAATTTGTATAACGCTTCGGCCGCGCTTGTTGATGAGCTTCGACAGTGAACCGAGTCCGATTACGTATTTTAACTAAGAGGGGCTGCACTTACACAGCAGCCCGCAAATGAGAAGCCGAGCCCTGACCCGCCGCGCACGAGGACAGGATCCTAGACTCGCTCAACGCTGCACCTGAAGACGGACTCTCGGGTGTTGAGTTGGCAAAGACGACGAGGTTGGAGTGAACCTTGTATGGCGCGCTCGCACGAAATTGAGCACAATGGCCGAGTTCGCACCTTACGACAAACCGTACTCCAGCCGATTTTAGTGACCCTAGGAAAGCACGCCATGATATCAACGACAGCGGTCGATCACTTGATGCAGCTGGGCCGGCGGCGGGGCGGCTTGCAGATTGATGACATCCGGCAAGTCCTCCCGGTCGATACCATGACTATCGAGGAACTCGCCGAGGTCGTGGCTCGCCTGGAGGAAGCCGATATCTCGATAGAGATTGACGACGGCATGTTAACGCCTCACGGCCGAAAGATGACTCTTCCAGAGCTAAATCCTACGACAGAGCCCACGCGACACAAGCAGTCAGCAATAACGGCTCATGCCGGTCTATTAGGTCTAGCATCATCGATGAAAGCGGCGAGAGAGAATTCGCACCCCACACGTCGGCCAGCACGCACATACGTCCAAAAATCCGGCACCATCTTTGTCGTTGCGGCAGCGTTGATCTTGCTTCTTTTGGCATTGGTCGTTTGGCGGTTCACTTGAAGCAATACCTTGGATACTGTTTGAAATAATCTCCTGCCGCCAATGGTCACGCAACACTCGCTACGAATCGGACGCTACTCCTGGCTTAGGCTGGACTTTCACCGGCTGATCACGCCAGCTTTGCCTGGCGCCTTCCACCCATCCGACCACCTCGTCGGCGTAGCCGAGGAGCGCGCGCGGAACAATGAGGAAAACTGAAGCTTTTGGGCAGCAAACGCTCTGTCTTTGATTCCTTACCTGTATTGTATTTTGAGGGCAGAAACCTCATATTTAGACCAGCGACCTTGCCCGAGAGGGCCAGAAAACAGCAACCAGGTCGTCACCCCTCTGGTGCCGTTGCTAGGCACAATAAGATACAAAATAGAATAATAGTTTCGGTCTCGGGTCGGCGGCTCTGCACTTCCGCTGACCGCCGCGTGGGTGCGCGTGCTTCTTCGAAAACACGGAGATCAATCAGCTCAAGGTGCGATTCTTCACTTGCATACTACATCAAAGGAGATTTTTCATGATTAGGGCGCTCGTTTATCAGATTTACAGAATGGCTTTAGTGGTGGCGCTCTTGGCAGCCTCTATGGGTGCTGGTCTTCTACTCAACCCAATGTTCGAGGGTGTATCGCCGGCCGTCGAAGTTCCACAGGGTTCATGCTGCTATGGTGCACTTCCGCCGGTGTGGTGAGAGATAAAAGATCACTTGCAGCGATTGGCCCAAAACAGCCGACTCGCGACAATAGCGACACCGGGAAGGTGCCGATATCTCGAAGCTGCGATCGAGGAAATCCAGAAGGCTCCCCCCAATGGTGCGCCTTGAATTCCACCAGATGCAAGCCAGTGAAGGGAAACAAAACCGGCGCAACTGCCACGCGACGAAAGTTGGTGATCAATATTATACAGACACCGCTTGGTCCTCGCGCCTACATTGTCGCCCCATTGATTCCCCTGGAGTGAAAAAAGCATGAAAATTGCGCAGATCGCGCCGCTCATGGAGAGCGTGCCGCCACGGCTGTACGGCGGGACCGAGCGAATTGTTTCCTATCTCACGGATGAACTCGTCCGACTCGGGCACGAGGTGACCTTGTTCGCGAGCGCGGACTCCATAACCGCTGCCAATCTGGTGAGCTGCGCGTCTATGGGATTACGCCTCGACAGCGCTATCCGCGACCCGATCCCGTACTACATGCTGATGCTCGACAGAGTGCGCAAGCACGCACAAGAATTCGACATTCTGCATTTCCACATCGACCAGTTTCATTTTCCGCTGTTTGCCGACATGGCGGAGCGCACGGTAACAACTCTTCACGGCCGACAAGACCTTCCTGATCTCAAGCCGCTCTATATTGGATTTAGCGAAATGCCGCTGGTCTCAACCTCGAATGACCAGCAGCGACCAGTTGCGTCGGCCAACTTCGTCGCGAGCATACTTCACGGAATTCCAACTACCTTGCACACGCCCATTTACAATCCGCGCGGCGGCTATGTGGCGTTCCTCGGCCGGCTCTCACCCGAGAAGCGCCCTGATCGCGCCATTCGGATAGCGCGGAGCCTTGGCATTCCGTTGAAGATCGCTGCCAAGATCGACAAAACGCATGAAAGCTATTTTCGCACAAAGATAGCACCGCTGCTGAAGGAGCCTGGGGTCGAGTTCATCGGCGAGATCAATGAGCACAGCAAGACCAAATTCCTGGGCGAGGCCCAGGCTCTCTTGTTCCCAATCGATTGGCCAGAGCCGTTCGGATTGGCGATGATCGAGGCAATGGCGTGCGGTACGCCCGTCCTTGCTTTTCGCCATGGTTCCGTTTCGGAAATCATCGATCAGGGCGTCACCGGCGCGATCGTTGATACGGTAGGTGAGGCGGTGAGGATGCTACCGCGAGTGATTGCACTCGATCGTCGCGCCATTCGGCGACGGTTCGAACAAAGATTTTCCTCCGCGCGCATGGCGAAGGACTATATTGCGGTCTACCGCTTGCTGCTCAAACGGACGACTCCGTCCGAGCACGAGACAATCATGCCAATGAGACAAACACTTCTAGCAAAAGAGCTGAATTGACAAGTAGACTAGGCTCTCCTTGCGCAATATGCGTTTTCCAAGGGAGTGGAGGGAGGCGCGCCGATCCCGATCGAGGACATCATTGAAAAGCACCTGAAGCTTCGGGTCGAGTTCGATGACCTGCACGGCCTCCTGGGAGTTCCGCGTGGATTGGGGATTGAGCGGAGGAGTTAATGGATACAGGTGTGTCGTGTTCCGGAACTAGAGTGAGCAATTTTATACAGACGCAACTCGGCCAACAGAATTAGTCTCTCCATACCGTCTTTTTCCCCCTGGCATCATCATGTAAAATGAGAATCATGAGGCAGCTTCATCTCATCAAGCAGCCGGATCAGGATAGGGAGTGATGCCCGATGGCTCAAACTCCGATTGAAAGAGCAACAGTGCGGCAAGCCCGCGATGATGGTCGCCCTACGGAAGACGA
>JBKPOZ010000303.1:0-7084 GCA_046733355.1 Pseudomonadota bacterium
ACCAATCCGCTCGAGCCGCTCATTGCGGCCAAGCTTTGTCGACGCAAACGCCTCAATGAAGCTTCGCTGATTCCGAATCATTGCGGTTCTCCCTCACCCGAGAGAATCACCACTGCAGAATTTCGCAACGGTTCCCACCAGCGGGGAGAGGGTTGGGGTGAGGGGGTCACAATTAACGCTTCGACCCCTCACCCTAACCCTCTCCCCATGGGAGAGGGAATGGCAGTGGAGCTGGTTTCCAGATCAGCGGCACACGATTGAATCCGCATGGCGGGCATCGACCCGAGCAGGCCATTCATACCGCTCAAGCTTGCGGTGCTGACCGTCTCCGACACGCGCAATCTGGCCGACGACAAATCGGGCGCGCTGCTCGCAGAGCGCATCGTCAATGCTGGTCACGCCCTCGCCGATCGGGCTGTCGTTTCCGACGATGTCGAAGCGATCCGCGCGCGCGTGAAGGACTGGATCGCTGATGAGGGCATCGATGTGATCATCACCACGGGCGGCACCGGATTCACCGGCCGCGATGTGACGCCCGAGGCGATCGAGCCCTTGTTCGACAAGCGCATGGATGCGTTTGCGATGATGTTTTTCCTGATAAGCCAGGGGAAGATCGGCACTTCGGCGATCCAGACGCGCGCCACCGCGGGCGTCTCCGGCGCAACCTATATTTTCTGCCTGCCCGGCTCGCCCGGGGCCTGCCGCGACGGATGGGACGAGATCCTTGTGCACCAGCTCGACTACCGTTACCGGCCCTGCAATTTCGTCGAGATCATGCCGCGGCTCGATGAGCACCTCCGCCGCGGCAAGACGAGAGAAACGTGATTGCGTAGCCCGGATGAGCGAAGCGACATCCGGGATCCTGTCCCCGCATATCGCTACGCTCATGCGGGCTACGCTCCACCACGGCTACGAAAGCATCGCGGTCCATTCTTCCTGGACGAGCGGGTCGGATTCGTGGGGCCGCAACGCAGGTGCAAGCAGGGCGAGGCGCTCCTGATCGAGGCGGCCCAGCGCCCACACTGCCGCGCCGCGCACCAGCGGCGATGCGTCGCGCAGAAGTTGCTCGGCGGTCTCGGCGAGTGACGCATCATCCGAGTTGCCGACTGCAATGAGCACATTGCGCACGAAACGATCGCGGCCGGTGCGCTTGATGGGCGAGCCGGCAAATTTTTTGCGGAAGCCCGTGTCGTCAAGCCGCGCGAGCTCGTCGAGCCGCGGGGCCTTGAGCTCGTCGCGCATCGCAAGCCGGGCATCCCGGCTTGCGCGGGCAAACTTGTTCCACGGACAAACCGCAAGACAGTCGTCGCAGCCGTAAATGCGATTGCCCATCAGCGGCCGCAGCTCGCGCGCAATCGGCCCCTTATGCTCGATCGTGAGGTAGGAGATGCAGCGGCGCGCATCGAGCCGGTATGGCACCGGAAAAGCGCGCGTCGGACAAACATCGAGGCATGCGCGGCAGCTGCCGCAATGGTCCTGTTCGGGCGTATCAACAGGAAGCTCGAGCGTGGTCAGGATCGCGCCGAGAAACAGCCATGAGCCAAGCTCGCGCGAAACGAGATTGGTGTGCTTGCCCTGCCAGCCGAGGCCTGCCTTCTCGGCGAGCGGCTTTTCCATGAGCGCAGCCGTATCGATGAAAACCTTCATCTCGCCGCCGGCTTCGTCCGTCAGCCACCGCGCCAGCGCGTTGAGCTGCGGCTTGATGATGTCGTGATAATCGCTCCGTTGTGCGTAGATGGAGATCGCGCCGCGGTCGCGCTGTTGCAGGATCGCGAGCGGGTCGCCCTCACCCGCGTAGTTCACGCCCAACATGATCACGGAGCGGGCGTTGTCCCAGAATTTCTGTGGATTGCCTCGGCGCTCCGCATTGCGCGCGAGCCAGTCCATGTCCCCGTGCGCGCCTTCGGCGAGAAACTGGCGCAGGCGTGGCGCGGCTTCGGGGATTGCATCGGGACGGGTAATGCCGATCGCGTCGAACCCGTGTGCGCGCGCGGCTTTGGCCAGCGCGGCCTTCAGCGCCACGGGATTGTTCAGAAATCGAGATCGGCGTAGGTCGGCGAGGGCGGGATCCCGGCAAGCGTCTCGGCGAGAAGGGGACGGAACGACGGGCGCGACTTCACGCGCGCGTACCACGTCTTTGCCATCTCGTCTACGTTCCACGGCACGTCGCCCAGATAGTCAACCGCTGACAGGTGTGTCGCGGCGGCAAGGTCGGCATAGCTCATGCGATCGCCCGCGAGCCAGTCGCGCGTACGCGCGAGCCAGCCGATATAGGCGAGGTGATAGCGCAGATTGTGCTGCGCCGTGCGAATCACCTCCGTGTCAGGCGAGCCGCCGCCGGCGCTCACCGGCATGTAGCGCTTATATAGGCGCTCCATGGTGAGCGGCCCCGTCACCTCGGCAAAAAACTTCTCGTTGAACCAGCTCAACAGGCGGCGCACTTCTACACGCTCGCTCAGCGCCTTGGGCAGGAGCCTGCGGCTGCCAAGGTCCGTGCCCCGTGTCTCGTCGAGATATTCGGCAATGATCCCCGCACCGGGAACCGGCGGATGACCTTCTTCGACCAGCACCGGTGTGGTGCAGGCGGGATTGAGCGCTAAGAACTCCCGGCGTCGCTCCCAGACCCGCTCCTCGATCAGGTGCACGCCGGCGATGCCATGCTCGGCAAGCGCCAACCGGACGAAGCGGGAATGCGGGCAGAACGGGTGATGGAACAGCGTCAGCATGGCGCCTGAACACACCCCCATGTCATGCCCCGCGGAAGCGGGGCATCCAGTATCCTGCGCATGTGCCGTAAGCAATCGGCGAGAACTCCGCACCGTTGATTACTGGATCGTCCGCCTGCGTGGACGATGACAGCGCCCAGACCGGCACCCTGACCCACGAACCTGTGCAATGTTTGCCGGTCGCCGTTGCTCTGAGGTTAACGGTGCGGGAAAAGCCATTTTTCCCGGGCTGATTGCATCCGAGCCCGTCTGTTTCCCATCCCGGAGCCGCGCATGCTTTTCGACTTTTTCAAGGCGTTTGTCCTCGGCGTCGTCGAAGGACTGACCGAATTTTTGCCGGTCTCTTCGACCGGCCATCTCCTCCTGGTCGAGCGCTTCTTCGGATTCGACGATGCGGAATTCGGCAAGACCTTCGCCGTGCTCATCCAGTTCGGCGCCATTCTGGCGCTGCTCTCGATCTATTTCTCACGCATCTGGCAGCTCGCGACCGGCATGCTCACCGATGCCCACGCGCGTCGTTTCGTCATCGGGCTGTTCATAGCTTTCCTGCCCGCCGCCATCGTCGGCGCGCTGGCGCATGGCTTCATCAAGGCCGTGCTGTTCAATGTGTGGATCGTTTGCTTCACGCTAATTGTCGGCGGCGCCATTCTGCTGTGGGTCGACAAAATGAATCTCAGCACCCGCTATCACGATGCGACCAAGTTCTCGCTGCCGATGTATTTGATCATCGGGCTTGCGCAGTGCCTTTCCATGATCCCCGGAACATCGCGCGCCGGCGCGACTATCGTCGCGGCGATGCTGCTCGGCGCCGACCGGCGATCGGCCGCGGAATTCTCGTTCTGGCTTGCGATGCCGACCATGGCGGGCGCATTCGTCTACGACCTCTTCAAGAGCCGCGGCCAGCTCACCATGGATCATGCCACGCTCATCGCGTTCGGCTTTGTCGTCTCGTTCATCTGCGCCTGGATCGTGGTGAAGACGTTTCTCGACTATGTGCAGCGTCACGGGTTTGCGGTTTTCGCGTGGTGGCGCGTGATCGTCGGCACCTTGGGCCTCATCGCGCTCGCGCTGGGGCGGTGACGTTCGCCGCGAGGCGTAAGGTGGGCAAAGGCGCGATGCACGCTATTACCGCGTGCGCACATCGCGCGTACGCGCCGTGCCCACGCGGAAAGTCAACGTGCGCGCAATTTTGCGCACCCTACGCGCGCTCGGACTGCTACCCGCCGGCGATGTGCTGGTTGGCGAATTGGCCGGTCCGGCGGAATCGCGCCAGATAGAACGGCACCACGCTCTCCATGGCGATCGGGTCAATGCCGAGCGCGGCAAGCGTGCGTTTTTCTGTTCGCGCCGCTTCCGAGACCACATTATTCCTCCGCAGCAGCTCCACCTGGTCCACCGTCAGCAGCGGCTTGGGCACGAGCTGCAGGAATGAGGCCTGGAATTTCGCCAGCGCAAAGGGGATCGGCAGCAGAAGCCGGCGCCGGCCGATGCATTTGAGCATGAACTGCATCAACTCCTTGAAGCTGCGCGTCTCCGGGCCGCCGATCTCGTATACGGCACCCGGCCTTGCACGCTCCTCCATGGCGGCGATGACGGCGTGCGCCACGTCGCCTGCAAAAATTGGCTGAAACAACGTGCGGCCGCCGCCGATGAGGGGCAGCGCCGGCGCAAACCGCGCGATAGAGGCAAAGCGGTTGAAGAAGCTGTCCTCCGGCCCGAACAGGATCGAGGGGCGCAGGATCACCGCCCTTGGATGCGCGGCGAGCACGCGCTTTTCTGCGAGCGCCTTGGTGCGCGCATACTGGGAGCGCGAGCGCTCGTCCGCCCCGATGGCGGATACATGGACAAGCTCCGCCTGGAGCGATGCGGCAGCGCGGGCGACGGCCTCCGCCCCCTCGCCGTGCACGGCGTCGAAGCGCTGGCGGCCGCTCTCGAACAGGATGCCCACGAGGTTGATAATCGCGTCGGAATCGCGAACCGCTGCCTGCACCGATTCCGGGTAGCGCAGATTCGCCTGCACGGCGTGGATCTGCCCCACCCTGCCGAGAGGTTGCAGGTGGCCTGCGAGATGCGGCCGGCGCACGGCCACGCGGATGCGGTAGCCCTGCCTGGCGAGGGCACGCACCACGTGGCGGCCGAGAAAACCCGAGCCGCCGAACACCGTAACCAGCGTTTCCATTGCCAGCGCAGTCATTGCTGACGCTCCTGCAGCGGCGTGCGCGTTATGCTGCGCGCTTATGCGAACTCTATAAGAACAGGACCCCGGCGGTTTGACAAGGCTCAGGGCCGTTCGTACCTAAGCGGGCGCCCTGCCCAGGTGGCGGAATTGGTAGACGCACTAGTTTCAGGTACTAGCGCCGCGAGGCGTGGAGGTTCGAGTCCTCTCCTGGGCACCATGCGGAAAATTCAGCTTTGATTTTGCTTCAGTTTTTGCTGGAAATGTCCCACCGGGCGCTTCGGTGGGACACGATTCTGTTCTTATTTGTTCTTGCGCGTCGAGCATGTGCATCGCGGCTTCGGCTAGTCGTTGTTGATCAGCCGCGCGTGTGTATTGCTCTGCCATTTTGAGCGTGCGCCAGCCGAACATTGCCATAAGCTGATGTGCTGTCGCGCCGTTGTTCGCTGCGATGGTAGCGCCAGCTTTTCGCAAGCCATGAGCACGACCGGGAACGCCCGCCTCGACGCACCAATCTCGAAACTTGTTGCCGAAACCCGCATCCGAAAACGACCGTCCGAGATTGTTCACCAGATAGGTCAGATCGCCGCAGCGGGAAGCATCAATGATTTGCTGCAAAGCGGGGAGCACGGGCAGCACAAGATGCGTAGGCTTTCGATTGCGTCCTTTATGTTGCGTGAAGGTCAACTTACCGCCGCGAACGTGCTGACGCCCAAAACGTATAATATCCGAGCGCCGTTGTCCCGTGAACAACAATAGCGCGAGTGCGAGCCGTGCCTTCGTTCCTATCGGATGCCGTTGCTCGAATTGGCGAACCTCATCGACAGTCCAAGTATGATAGCCGTTCGGATTGTTGCTCTTTAGCAGTGGAACATCACGCGCCGGATTGTGCGAAGCAAGGGGCTTCCCGTCCGAGCCTTTCTTCCGCACAGCCCATTTGAACACGGCGCGGATTGCTTTCAGGCGGTTGTTCGCACCTTCAGGGAAGGCAAGTTTGCGGTCTCGCAGGACTTCGATTGCATCCGCCGTCATTCTCGACAGGGGCATGTCGCGGAAGAATCGTGGCGAGTTCGGTGCTATTGGTTCATCGAACGTTGCTTCCAGAAGTCCACGACGGACACGCTTCTGGCGGTCGTCATACCGGAGATACTCCGCGCATTCGGCAAAGTATCGTGTGCAAACCCAACGCCATGTATTGGGCGAATTCCTCTTGGGTACGCTCGGTCCAGCGGCTGCTTTAGCCGCTTCATATTCAGCCATAAACTCTCGGGTCCATGGGACGCTGCGCAGCCGAACCTTTATCCGACCCTTAGCCCGATAATAGATTCGAATATTGCCGTGTCGATCACGATCCTCCACGCAGCCCGTGGGCAGTCGTCGCGGCATTTCAGTCACACAGCCACATTCCAATCATCGTTATCGACGGCGGCTTTATCTTTTTCTGGCAGTTCGTCAAATGCCATGTCGAGTGCGAGGCGATCCCACACGTTGCGCGTATTTATGATCTTTGCCTGCGGCATTCGCCCGTCACGCACCAGCTCATCAAATAAAGAAGGAGATACTCCGATGTAACGAGCCGCCGTTTCCCGCGATAATCCTCGTGGTTCTATTCCCAGGTGCCGCTTTTTTCCAGATCGATCTTCTATATGACAATGCATGGCGCACGTTAGTTTCTACATTAGCAGAATTCTGATTTTAAATTATGCCGCACGAACAAATACTTACCTGCAAATAACTTTCGCAGGTAGCAAACGGTATGTCAAACTTAAAATCTTAAGGTGCTGCTGCCAATGATTGACGCCAATTTTTTCTCATATGTATTTGATTGCTGAGCGACCAGAATAAAGTTCTGTCGGTGTTTGGAGATGTGAATTTTAAATTCTCGGCTGACACAGTTGTTTCTTACGTCGACGAATGTGGTGCATGCCAATCAGAACGATAGCGCGCGTTCAAGAGAGGGACTGCGCGTCGCAAACTTTTTAAACGACTGTTCCGGGCTGACCGAGAATGGTGCGGGTGCCCGGGAAGGATGCGCATGAGCACTCGTTTGATGGAGATCGGACCCGGCTGATGTCCGCGAAAAAATCTCAGGAATTATAATTACACTTATCATTCTTAATATAATGCAATACGCTTTGTAAATCAATGGCTTACCACTTGCGCGGAAGCCCCCACTCCCTAT
>JBKPOZ010000304.1:0-7242 GCA_046733355.1 Pseudomonadota bacterium
GCCCAAGGACGGCGAGATAGGCCCGACAGGCACTGCAGAGCTTCATCCAGGACAGATATTGGAATCCAGTTATGAAAAAGGCATTGCCACAATCTGATGGTTCTTCCTTCCTCGTTTGCGAGGATGTGCGCGAGGAGGTCAACAATAAGCTCAGCATTATTGGTGTCTTTCCCAACGATGCTGTTGAGCTGCGAAAGGATATTGTTGTTCCATCTCTCATGGCCGTATTGTTTGCTCGCGGCGGTGAGGGGCCTTGTCAGACGAAAGTTTTATTGACGGATCCCAAAGGGAAGAAGGTGATTGAAAGTCCAAAACAAAGTGTTGTTCTTGAAAAAAACAAGGTTCATCTCGCCGCGATTAGAGTTCTTGCTCCCGAGTTGTCGGTTGGGCAATACACAATAAAATTTTTTTTCGATGAGGTCCCCATTGAGCGTAGCTTCGCAGTGAAGAAAGCATAAGCGTTTGCGTGCCTGCTTTACACGTGCGCGCGTCTGCCGTGCAGAAGAATTCGGTCAAAAGCGCTGCGATCGTCTATTGAATTTGCGCTTAAAGTAAGGTTTGTTCCAGGCGATGGCCTGTGCGATTCCGTCATTCGCGACTAAGGTAGCGTAAGCCTTGCAATGCCCATGTACGCAGCGAACGCAGCCGCACAGTTGGACAATCCATCCTGTACCCGCTGAATTGCCCGACGCGCGTCAGCGCGAAGTGGGTCTTCATCTCCATAATATATTTCGAGCATCTCATCGCAGTCCCTGGACGCTTCCGCCATTTCCTGAAAAATTTCCTTAATGTTTGGAATCTCTGTCAGGTTCTTAGCCGCTGCCGTTATGGCCCTGTACATGGAGTCGAGTTCCGCCGCGTGACTGTTCAATTCTTGTATCGTTTCTCTCACGAAATCTGTATCGCCCATTACCTCCTCCCATGCCGGGTTGAGTTCAGCGGACCGAAATCACTGAGATTGTGATCATCGGCGGCGGTGGCGGGATTATAACGAGAAAGAAGAAAGGACGTTCGTCTTTTCGCCTACCCTTTGAACCGATAGCCATGAGGGCCGAGATAACGGAGCTTGTCAGCGTGGGTAAGGCAGCGCGGGGTGTTGCGGTCACAGGTATCCATTCAGACGCCGGTCGGCTGCGCACCCTGGCAATCGCCGCTGGGGTATGTTGGTCGGTTCTGTTCGTGATTATCGGGCTTCGGTACGAGCTGCAGTTCTACGCCGATGGTTCCATTTTTGCCTACGCTGTTGCTGTCCAAGATGCCTGGGCATTTCATTGGCACAACATCGTCGGCCGCCTGTTTGTGTATGTCTTCTCGTACGTGCCCGCCGAGATCTATCTGGAGCTGACAAGAGATGCCGGCGGCGCAGTCGTTATTCATGGATTTCTGTTTTTCGTTGCGCCGCTGCTCGCGCTCATAGCGACTTGGGCTGGCGACAAGTCCCAAGGTCGCATTATCTTTGGCTGCGCCTGCCTTTCGACCGCCTGTCTCTGCCCGCTGGTTTTTGGGTTCCCGACCGAGACATGGATGGCGCATTCTCTGTTCTGGCCGACGCTCGCAGTTTGCCACTACACGCGCCCGGGCCTCGGGGGAATCACATTAGTCTTCGTGATGATGCTCGCCCTCGTGTTCACCCATGAAGGCGCGCTGCTATTCGCCCTTGCCATCCTGGCTACCTTGCTGCTGCGGGATTCGCGTAATGCCGCGTTTTCGAGGGCGGCGGGCGCATTCATCCTGATCATCTCGATGTGGGTTATGGCGCGGGTGGCATTTCCACCTGATGACTATATCGCTGATACGCTCCGCACAGCCGCATTGCATGTCTTCGACCCTAGCATTCTTGGCAGCGGCCTGATTTTGCTATTGCTAGGCGCGCTCGCTGCCTACGGCATTGCTTTTCTCGTTCTTCGGCGACTCGCACCGCAGAGTGCTCACATGCACGCAGCGTGGATCGTCGCAGTGACGTTGGCCGTGTACTGGCTCTGGTTTGATCAGGCGCTGCATGCCGAAAACAGATACTATCTGCGCACAGTACTGCTGATCGTCACGCCCCTGCTCGGGATGATGGCCGCGGTCCGCGCGCTTGATGCTGAAGGTCGGCTGAGTCTTTCGTTCCTCTCACGCTCGGTGGCAGCTTCCACCAGCGACCTGATGGGCCGGATGGCCGTTGGTGCCATCCTCCTTGTGATGCTCGTACACGCAGTCGAGACCGCAAAATTCGTTGCAGCTTGGACGAACTACCATGCGGCAGTGCGCGCGCTGGCGACCGGCACGGCCTCCGACCCGACGCTCGGAGATCTGCGCTTTGTATCCTCGCAAAGGATCAGCCCCGACCTGAACCGGCTCGCGTGGTCTTCCACGACCCATTTCCTGAGCGTGCTGGTAGCGCCCGGATTTGGACCAACGCGGCTCGTGGTCGATCCAAACGAGAATTATTTCTGGCTCTCATGCGAAACGGCGACGGCGAATCGGGAAGCTGAGCGCGTCGTGCCAACAAACAGTCGCGAGCTCGTACGCGTGCACGCATGCATGCACCGGTGAATCGGATGTGCGAGGTTGGGGATTCGGCAGCGCGTGGGCAATAATCATCCGCTCCACAGCCGCTGCAATGCGGCGCGCTGTTCGGCGAGTCGGGTGCGTGATACAGGAAGAACTGGCGGCGAGGCGGAGAGGTATGCGACGATTGCCCCTCCAGCGCCGTGCGAGCGAAGCGTGATCTTGTCTCCGGCCGCCGGATCGACACGTGCCGCCGTGGTAACCGGCTCCGAGATCGCAAATGCTCGACCTTGCGCAGCGGCTGTCTTGCGCAGCTCGTTCGCCACGTCCATGGCTTCCCCGACTGCGATCAGTGCCGGCGCATCATGCGTGCCGACCTCGCCCACGACCGCGCGGCCCAGATGGATACTCACCGCGATCTTCAATTGGCGATTCCGCTCGTGTCCGAGCCGATTGTTGATGCCCAGGGTCGCTCGCTCGATTGTGCCAGCCGCCTGCAGCGCAAGCCGCGCCGCCCGCGATATCTGGTGGTCGAGCCCGAATAGCGCGGAGATGCCGTCGGCACTAACGATACCAAGTGTCCCGCCTTCCGCGCGGATGGCATCACTAACCGCTTCGCCATAGAGGGTCAGCAAATAAAGCAGATCCTGCGGCAGCTGATGATGCGCCAGCTCTTCCCGATTGAGAAAGTCGCCGAACATCACGACGATGTCGCGCTCAGTGTTACGCTGCTGCGCTGGCGCACGGTAGACTGGCAGCGCAGTGCGCACCAGCGGGACAACAGATATGTCGGCCGAGGGGCGCAACTGGCAGGCGAGGCGCACGTCGGGCGCGGCGCCGATGCGCTGCAGCGTTCTCTGCTCGTCTGCTGCCGCCGGCGGGCAATGGTCCTCGCCCGCTGTCACTTGCACCCGGCAGGTCGAGCATCGCGCTCTGCCGCCGCACATGGAAGCATGGGGCAGGTGGAAGCTGCGGCTCGCTTCCAATACCGACCAGCCGCGCGGTACCCGTACGGTCCGCCCCGGATACGAGATCGCGATAAGCTGCTTGCGGCTGCTTTCCAGGAAACTGCGCCCGAGCCGCGCGCCGAACGCCGCGCCGACGAGAGAAAAATAAGCGATCAGCAGTCCGTTGTGCCAACGCGAAATACCGGCGCGTTCGACAGCATGAGCCGGGGTCAAAAATTCCTGCGCCTCTGCGGCCGCGGCTGGATCGGTGGAAACGTCGCGGCCCATGGAGATGAAGCCGAATGCCGAGAACACCGGCAACAGCAGTGCAATGGCGAAGAGCCCATAACGGAAGCGCCGGTACAGCGGCCTGCGGCTGAAGGCAAAGTGTAAGCCAAGGCAGCCATGCACCCAACCCGGCGCTAGCAGTCCGAGCTGCATCCCCTGCGAATCGGCCAGCCACAGATTGGCTATGACGTGAGTATAATCTGCGGGCGAGCCGAACAGTTCATACGCCAGACGCGTGTGGGTAAAATGATTGATCAGGATGAGCGGCAGGGTAAATCCCATCGCAATGCGCAGGAGCTCCGCCGGCGGCAGCCGGAAAGTGCGCCGTTCGTAGATCGCCCATAGCGCCAGCACGAAATGGACGGCAGCCGCGCCGTAAAGCACGACTGTGCCGGGCAAGCTGTCCCAAACAAGTTCAGCGTAGCCCAGGCCCTCTTCGGCCGTCGCAAGCGAAATGAGCCCGAGCGCATGATTGATGAAATGTGCGGTGATGTAGGTGAAGAGAACCAGGCCCGACGCCATGCGCAGGTTGCGCCGCCACGGCCTGACGAACAGGCGTGCGAGCAATTTTTCCCTGCCCGAAAATCGCAGACTGATGGCATGCGCCAACGACATCGTTCATCCCACGTGCGCTCGCCCCGTGGAAAAGCTCCGCTGCGATGGCCGCTACGCTCGACGGGGGTCGTGGAGGCCGCAAGCCATGCGGTAGTGTAGTATCATTCGCCTTTAACGAGGCGGTCTGGATCCCATTTTTTTCTTCTAATGGATTCAATCCGGTTAAACCGTTCGAACGGATAAATTTCAAAGCCCTTTGATCGGTTGCATCTTAAGATAATATCAATTCCTGGTTGGTATCAGGTATGCAACATGAACAGACCTATGTGCCGCGCAGAGGCTAACTCCTTCGGGTTTTTTGGTTGAGCTACGCAGCGCAAAACGACGCCTTGCGCGGCGGCTTAGGCTGACACGCGAACGACACTCCTGCATCCCGGCACGTTAACGAAGAGCGGCTTTGATTGCCTCAAAATAACTCACCCTTTTAAAAAAAATGCTTCCTGTATCAGGCTTAGCTAAACAGCATGAGCCTGTGGTTCCTTCCTTGCTTCGAAATTTGCGTCAGGCCGTGTGCGCGGCTGCACGGCCGACTGGTACCCTGCCGGACGGCCCCTTTCGGCATTGCGGTCGTTCGCCGGTGCTGGATTCGTTTTTGTTGGCCGGTGTTATCGCCGGAACTCGTGGCAGCGTTCGGCCGGCAGCTTGGGCAACGGCTTCTCGCCAGGCGAGAAGACTTTCTCCGCCTACTGTTTCAAGGAAAAGCCGCCCCAAGGCGGCTCGTGCGTCCGGAGGAGCCGAGTGAGGCGAGCTCGCCAAGTGAACCGCCTCGCCGTTCTGTCGCTTTGGACGGAACCGAGTTGGAGCAGGCCCAGTGTTCAAACCAAAGGCAAGGGTGGAATGAGTGCTATGTTTTGTGCCTTCCCGCTTTTCGGGGCCTCCGAAAGCGAACGCCTTCCCCTCCGCCGTCGTCCTCTATGAAATCAATACCGGCGACTTCAAGCGCTCTGCGCAGGGCTGCTTCATTTGCCAAAGTGACAGGGATTTCTCCATCGACAACCTCGGCCCTTCGAATGGTTGCGACGCCAACTTTCGAAGCGCGCGCCAAGTCGAGAGCCGTCCATCGGATTAGCGCCCGGGCTGCACGCATCTGAGCGCTTGAGATTTTTTTCTCCTTGCGCATTGATATTTTTTACATCGTGTGATCTAATGCAGATACAGATCGATGAAAGGCTCGCAGCTCTGCTTAAGAACACAAACGGAGTACGACATGAGGGGCGAAGTAAGTGCAAAAGTACGCGATTCGGCGACGAGGCACAGCTTCATCGGCGGCTCGGATGCGCGGATTATAATGGGGAATGACGAGAGCGCCCTCCGCCGGCTATGGCAAGAGAAGCGCGGCGAGGCGGAATCGCCCGATTATTCAGACAACCTGCTGGTGCAGCTAGGTCTCGCCACCGAGCCTCTAAATCGCCGTTGGTACGAGCGCACAACCGGACAAGCCCTTCGAGACGTCCAGACCTGGATCCAGCATCCCGTAATCCGCTGGATGGCTGCAACCCTCGATGGGATGGTGGAGGGCAGCGGGGCGGTTTTCGAATCCAAATTCATGCTGCCCTGGTCGTTCTCGGAAGAGGCCGCGGCCGAAAAGCATATGGCCCAAGTCCAGCACAATATGTGGGTCGCCAATGCCACCCGCGCGGTGCTGTCCATCATCACGGGCGGCGGCAAATGGGTCGAGATCAAACTAGCGGCCGATCCCCTCTATCAGCACCTCCTATTGACCGCGGAAAAGAAATTCTGGCGCTGCGTACAGAGCGGCGAGCCCCCTCACGTCTTCGGCGCCGATCCGCCGCGCGCCCGCATTGACGCAGTACGGATCGTGGACATGAGCTCATCCAATGCGTGGGCGGAATTTTCGAAGGTGTTTCGGCGGACCAAAGAGGCCTATCTCAAGCACGAGAGGGCCAAGGCGGAGCTCAAAGGCCTCATGCCGGAGGACGCCAAGGAGGCGGTTGGGCACGGCATCCGGGCGAAACGCTCAAAGACCGGAGCAGTCACTTTCGATCTCCTGAGCATGGAGGGTGGGAGCCATGCACCGCTCCAGTGATACGATCGCGACGATTGCTTCCGCGCTTGCCAAGGCACAGCTCGAGCTAACGAATCCAGAGAAATCGCTGGTCGCTACTATTAGGTCTCCATTCCCGCGCGAGGCGGACCGCGCCTTCCGTTATGCGCCGCTGTCCAGCGGATTGGATATCGTCCGCAAGAGCCTCGGCCGGCACGAAATCGCGACGATCCAGGCCACCGATATTGATAAGGAAGCCGGCCTTCTGCGCCTCACGACAATCCTTGCGCATTCCTCCGGCGAATGGATCTCCTCGGACTGGCCGGTATGCCAGATCAGCGATATCGGTTCGGCCCAACGCGTGGGAGCAGCCCTCACCTATGCACGGCGGTATGCCTTATTCACCCTGGTCGGAATTGCCGGAGAAGATGATCTCGATGCGCCGGACCTTAATGCCAATCCGATTCCCGCAGCGCCGATCGCGGGATCATCGGATCGTGGGAAACACGGCAACGGACAGCCTGCAGCAGTGCAGCCGACTCCGGCTCGAAATGGCAGGCCTTCAGCCTCTTCACCAAAAACTGTCCTTGAAACTCAGCTGTCCGCAAGCCTTCGTGAAAGCCTGATTGAGCAGCTAGCGGCTATTAATTCGGCGGAAGAGGCGGCTATCTGGGCACATCGGAGTCTGCCCGCCAAGAACACGCTGACAGGACCCGATGCCAAAATCGTCGAAGATCGCTTTCGGGCAAAAGTCTCCGCGTTCAGCGATGGCTTGAACGCGGATAAGCCTGGGAAGGTCCGGGCTCTCAACCCAGGTGCGAGTGCCGAGCGCAAAACTGCTGGACGAGCGAAGAAGCAACCTGCACAACACTTGGTCCAATCATTGGGTAAGCC
>JBKPOZ010000305.1:0-10328 GCA_046733355.1 Pseudomonadota bacterium
TCCCCTCGAAGAATGCGGCCGGTGTAAACGCCAACCTGATGATAAGAATCTGTGATACGGGTTCCATAACTCATCAACCCTCCAATGACGGCGCTCTCTCGAAACTGATACATTGCGGGTACCGCATGCCGAGCCACCATCGCAACTAATTGTTCGCGCCTGCTGAATAGGATAGAACGCCGGTCCTCTATCACAGCCCAACCCTGATCGCAGCGTGGCGTGATTTTGAAAAGCAGTTGCGGCTTTTGGTTTCGACAGCGAAGGCTGATGATTAACTGGAATGCGAGAGCTGGGGATTATCTGTCTTCTGCTTGCAGCCATTCCGAACCTAGCTGGCTGCGAGAGTTCATGGAGTAAGGACCCTCAATTCCAGAAGCAGCTCAAGCGACCGCAGCGGCGACTCAGTCCGTCCACTGCTCGAGGCCTGCCGGAGGCTTAATATCATACGGTGGCCTGTTGAAATGTAGGCCAGATCAGGTGTGTAATGGCGCGAACCATTCAAAGGGAAGGCTGAGCTAAAGGTCGAAGTACAGCAGATCACGCGAGGTGAGCAGGGCTTGGGGAGAGCTGAAAAGCCGGGGTGCCGATGGACCTTCCTTGTTTCGGCAGGCCGCCAAGTTTGTGCACAGGATTTTACAAGGTCAGCAAGCGAACGACCTGCCCATAGAGCAGCCCACAAAATTTGAGTTGGCCATAAATTTGAAGACTGGTGGAAAGACAGTGTGGGTTTTGATCCATTGGCGACAGCGTCGATACTTGCGGTACATTCAGATCATGACTCTTCGGGACCAACAAATCCTCCCACGTGTACACGTTTGAGGAGATCGGCACGGGATAGGGCGTCATGACTAGGACACTCAGCCGCATCGGGTACATTCAACACACGGTGCGGTACTCGGAGCTATCGTCGGATCGGTTCAAAGGCTGCGCGCAGGCAAAGGTCGCTTGAGCGACAAAGATGGCCACGAGGGCAGCGGCCGCTCCGAGCCTCGGACTACCAGAACTCAGAAGAGAATTGGCCCACGCCGAGGCGCACCGCAGCAGGTAATCACTTTCGCAAAAGTAGAGCACTCTTACCATCACATGGCCGATCTAGTTCGAACGCGCGGTGCAGAGAACGTGGATCTTTTGCAATTCAGCGAACCGAACGGCTCTTACACTGCGCTGTCACAGCAATTTGCTTTTAAATGGCTGTGCCGTGGCGGGAATGGTTGAAAATTGAAGGCGGGTAATCTCGAGTTTATCCTATAACAAGCGTGCTTACGGCGCACGATTCCGGCTGGTTTTGCAGGAGTTGTTGTGGCGGCGCGTTGTGGCCAATATGATCGGCGACATCAGGAAAAGAATGATCGCGCCAAACCCAATTCCTGCAGGCTCGAGGCTGGACGGGGAGCGGACAGCAAAGAAACCCGATCGCCCGCCCCGGTTGCCCGAAACCTGGACAGCGACCGTGCTGCTGTCGCCCTTTGGCGATGCAGTTTCACCCCTGTCCAACGGCTCACAATTGCTTGTCGGAACGATTGAGTGCTCCTCCGGCGCAACCGAGAACTGGATGCGCGTGGCTCTTTATCTCACTCAGGATCAGCGGTTTTGTGAGTTCGTATTTGTGACTGCCGATCCGACCGCTGCAACGGAGGAGCGTCATTGGTATTGGATAGATGCCAGCGCTGACGGCACCGTAGGCAACATCTACGGGCCGTTCCCAACCACGCTGCGGGTTCCCGATGCAAATATTTTCGCAAATGCAATATGGGGCAACTCATATCCCTTGATGTGCACGGATACAAACAAAGAAGGCATTGCCTGCGACCACTGGTTATTGCCTTCACCCGGCCCACCGGGACATGGCATGTGGTGTACGTTTAGAAGGAATACCGGGCAGTTATTCCGGATTCTGATGGTGGATTCCACCAATCCGTTTATGCTTCCCATCATCGGATCGTATTTCATGACCAATGTGCCGGGCTTTGGCATTGGCGTCTCGCGCAGAGCCGAATCTCTGATGGAAAGCATCAAAAAGGCTAAACCGCGGGATTATTGGAATCCGATGGTGACGCAACAGGACGTCCAGCGTGCAATGGCTTACCCGCTAGCCTCGGCTCCTTGTACGCCGGACGACATCGGGGCTGTGATCTCAGGATTCAGCGCAGTGTCGTCAGGTGCGGGGCTGCCGTGCTGGAGTAACAACATCTATGCAGAGGGCTGGAGCATTGGTGCCGATTTTATCCCGTATTTTACCATGATTTGCTACCTCTGGACGGCAGACGTCTCTAGCAAACAGCAGACAGTGTTCATCGGGGTTGGCGCCCGGTCGAATGAATGTCCGTATTCGACAAGAAGCGACACATGTCTCAACAGGAATGGCACCGCGCAACCATATTATGAATGGCAGGGCGAAACCAATGTTTGGGCATTTCGCGCGTGTATCGAGCCAGCTCCGCCAGTGGGGTTACCCTATCCCGATTGGTTGGCGCGTGATGGCGCTGTCATTACGGGTAAAATACGCGGCAATCCGCAGTTCGGACTTGAGGCGGAGCAGACCCTGAACCTGATCGCGGCACAAGTGCCTCGGGGCGGTGGCGAGTTGGCCATTTTTTGGGTGTGGTTCCTGGAGAACGGCACCGGCATGTTGTTCACGGAAGGAAATTATATTAATCCGTTGTCGCACAATCTGCAGCTGATCGATTACAATCTCTTCATGCGAAACGCCGGCCTAACTCAGGAGCATTTTTCCAATCCCTGCGGATGGCCCGGGCAAGCCATCGCAGACATCAGCACTGCGCATGGCCATTTCACGAAAATAGCTGCCCGATAAGACCCCCGATGCGATTAGACGAACGTCGACGTCGTGATAAGGGAGCGCCGTTCTTCTTCCTGGATTGTAGACGATGTCGCCTGGCTGTCTGATTCCGGCCCTGTTCGAGAAAGCATTCCCGGCGCTTAGCAGGGCTGCAAGCGAACCATTAGGGCGTGTCGTTGCCGAAATTCGATCCGGCCAGATTCTCACGATGAGATCAGGGTATCATCGCATGCGATGCTTGCCATTCTTCATCTGCTTGGGATGTTGGTCGCTAGCCTATTCAAATCGCGCCGCCAGCTTGAAGTCGAGAACCTCTTTCTTCGACATCAGCTCAATATCGCCTGAGGCGTGCGCCCCGGCGTCTGCGTGCGCAGTGTGGATGACGTGACTCTGGCCAAGCCTGCTCAACCTGGCCTGTGTCGTTCGGCCTGACACTCCTGCGCTAGCATCGAGTAGGGTTCCGGGCCTATTTGACGCTGGAAATTTCGGGGTCGCCCTGGCAGGCTTAAAGTCCTAAAGTCTGCCGTAAGCTACGTGATCTCATCCTTCGGATGAACAAGGAGAACCCACTCTGGGGGACTCCACGCATGGAGGGTGAATTGTTGAAGTTTGGATATGAGATTGCTGAATTCCACGGTCCGCAAGTACATAGTTAGACGCGAAGGCCCACCATCGCAGACGTGGCGGACATTCCTGCGCAACCATGCGAATGCCGTTGCGGCGATCGACCTGTGCGTGATCCCCACACCCTGCGCGTCGAGCGGCTATTTGCATTTATCGCGGTGGGTCATGGGCGGGGACGATTACACTGTTTGCGGTGACCCAGCATCCCGATGGCGCAACGGATCGTTGTGGCATTCCCGTGGAATACGGCACCGACTTACTTGGTGTGGTTACCGAAAATCATATCTGCGCGTAGCGATCATGCAATCCAGATAGAACTGGCGTAGCGATGATAGTCCACATGGGTGAGTGGCCATCGCAGCGCGAGCTGTGATGCACCAAATATACGAGCGCAATGGTTCTCAGAGCTACTCACGGCGCGACTGGCGCAGGATCCGGCGCGATTAGAAGTTCTTCTGGGTTGAACGTGAGCGAAAGTGAGTTGCCATTAATTACATATGCGTCGTGCATGTTACCCTTCTCTCCATCTGGCAAACGAAGAGAATCGTCCCTTCCGACGGGATCTTGTCGAATCCATTCGTCGAATTGGTCAAGACTAGCGTGACCTTGAAAAAAATAAGCAGCCAACCTACGGAATAGCTTTGGCCACATTACAAGGTTTTGTAACGTCGCCAAATTTGAAACGATTGCGGCCTTATTCTTACTGATGTCCTCTGCGGCAAAAAGCCCTCGATTAGCCTGCCGGGCCTGTGCAATCACTAAGCGCAAGTGCTGCACAAGCGAGATGGGCATCGTATCGTACGGCTCGACATACGCTAAGCCCGCCACGACGAGTTTTGCATTTGCGCTTCGGTCTAGTAGCGCGGCATCTACAAAAGTGCTTTGGCCGTCCCCCAAAGTTGTGTTGCCTGCATACACAAGCCCTAGGAGCCGACCGTTTGCCTCAATGCCATTGGCGATGACGTATCCTGGGAGTGAATCTTCGTTAGCCGACTCAACATTGTTGGGCAGATCGGGAAAATAGACTACATTGTGGAAGTTGAGCAGCCGTAAATTTTCATCGCGAGCAGCATTCGCAAATTGGATTTGTTGATGTGCTCCTTGAAAATGGGTTTCTAATGCATCAATACCTTCGTAACGAACGGGAATATTTCCACGAGCATTGAAATTAGGACCCCGCCCGGAGAACCGGCGTAGATTGAGAACTAATGACGCATTGTCTGGGTGAAATGTAACAGTGTCTCCATCAGGCTGGGGGCCCTGACGAGGTGTGTCTGGGTAGCGTATCCAATACCGACCTTTAATGACTGTATACCGCGGCTTCGCTGGCTTTTTCATTATCTAATACACACGATATCGGAGTCCCGATGCGGCTCACTGGTTCCGCAATTGTCTTTTTATAGATTCCGCCGCTCGTAACGAGATGGCGGCGATCGTAGAGGTGGGGTTTGCGGTTGAAGCGGTGGGAAAAACGCTGCTTCCCAAAATGAACAGGTTAGGATGGTCGTGGGCGCGACACTCTCGATCTACTACGGACGTTTTGGGATCGTTCCCCATTATAGTTGTCCCCATGATGTGACCTGACCCGCCATAGATTAACTGGTCCGCGGCATCCTGCTGCATCACACGATTTGTGGCGCCGAGTTGGTCAAAGACGAACGTGTGTAAGTCTATGACGACCTTAAAACAACTACGGACATAATCATCATTGTCCAGGCGGTACTGAATGAATGGGCGCGGTATTCCCAGCCCATCTAAATTGTTTGACAGAGATACCCGGTTTGTCTCCAACGGCAACTGCTCGCAAGCGCTGTTCAGCGTAATTTGCCGCCGGACTTGGCTACGAAGCTTCTCTCTCAAGCTCGTCCCCGCATGATTCCAGTTCTCGACGAGGTCGAGAATGGTACCATGGTCATCGTCAGTAGCGCCTTTGACGGGAATTGTGTTGCCTCGCGGCGCCGTGGAATTCACTGATGTACTCGACCAGCCATCATTTTTGATAGAGGTCTTGAACCCTGCAAAGTTGCGTCGAAACGGACCATCTCGGAAGGCAGCTATGTCTGACGTCGTTTGAGGTCCTCGGAAGGGGAATAATGGCATGGTCGAAAGAGCAAAGGACTGCTTAATGGGATGGTCCATTAGATAGAAGCCGACCTTCCCGCTGCCCCTGGCCGCTTTAGAAGAAAGCAAAATGCGCGGGTTTTCTATACCGTTCGCGGCAAGAACTACAATTCTGCCGGATGCTCGATCCTCTGTCCCGTCCCATCTTTTGTACCAGACCCTGGTCACGTACCTATTTTGATCATCCAGATCGAGCCGTGTGACCACTGCCTGCGTCCGTATAATCGCGCCTGCATTGAGTGCCCTCTCGACGTGAATTACCGCTTCATAACGCGCCTTGGTCGGGCAAAGTGGGACGCATGAAGTGTGACCATCACAAGCGGGGCGCCCATCGCGAAATTCGGAATTGATCGCGTGGGGAACGGTATTCACCTTCAAGCGGATGTTGTAGTTCGGTAGTACCTTGTTATTAACGGCTGCCGCCAGCACCTTATCGAGGTAGCTCGGAACTAAAGCAGGCATCGGAAATCGTCTGCTGCGGAACGCGCCAAAGTTTCGCTGATAATACTCTGCGTTTTCGTTGTCGCTGCCTGCGACTCCCATCTCATATTCCGCCTTGACATACCAAGGCTCAAGCTCGGCGTATGAGATCGGCCAATCGAATCCAACTCCGTACAAGCTCTTAGTCTTGAAATCGTTAGGAAGCATTCGAATGTAAATGGCTTGCCAATGCCAGGTTGAACCACCGACGATGCGCTCGTAGTAGCTTTTGAAAAAACGCTTGTTCGTAATAGCATCTGCATCGTAATCGTAATAATTTTTGCCGCCGTCCTCGATGGGACTAGGCTGAAGATACCGGTACTTGCTTGGGTCCGTAGCCGGATCCACTTTCGGATCCAGTGGCAGAACATCATTGCCACAGAAGGGGGAATCAGGCGCTTTTGAGGGGGAGTTGATATAATTGAGAACCATCGCCCACCGGCCAAGTGAGTCCGGGGGAACGCCACCAGCTTCCAAAACCAACACTCGTAAGCCCGCTTTGGCGAGTTCACTTGCTACAAGCGCCCCTGCGATGCCGGATCCGATTACGAGTACATCGTACTCAGCATATTCAAGAACAGGCCTCATAGCGTCACTCCTTGATTGCTGAATGGGATTAGGCACTAGAGGGTATATTTGCCCAATAATTACGCGCTCCGCCCGGGGTCATGGGCGCATGCGCTTGGATGATCTTCCAGACGAGGCCTGCTCGGTACTGTTCAGGGGTGCCGTAAACCCACACTCTCTTTCTCGTGTCACTATCTTCAAAGGGTGGCTTGTCGAGCTCGGGGCTCGTATCTAATGGCAGGAAAAATGCAGAGATGTACCAAAGGTACATGAGTTGCTTGGCGCCGGCGCGGAGTTTTGGATCTAACGACATGAAAATTGTTTGCTTCGCGTCATCTTCTGTTTTATTCGGTAGATTGCGATATTCAGTGATTATGAGATTAAGATTTTTAGTTATTTGCGGATGAGTGGCGTAACGCTCCATATATTGATTAGCTAAATGACGATCTAATGGGGCGACGCCGGTCAGCCTTTCCGATAGGCCGATAAAGCTATTAAGGAATTCAAGATCGAGCTTATAGTCCTTAGGCTCGTCAAGTGTTGGATAGGGGACCTTGCATACCAGATCACCTTCTTCCCAAATTTCGGTTGTTGCAGGTTCTGCTATGCTAGGCCACAGCATTGCTGCGGTACTGGAAGCAGCGATCTTCTTAACAAACTCACGGCGGGCGATTAGTGAGTCAGCATCGAACCGAGCAATGAATTTCATGTCTCGTCCTCCCAAGCGGCGCACACCGCTCTGCAATGGAAGGTCACGCATACGCAGAGTCTACTCTAACTACTCATTTTTGTGTAGCGAAAGTTTTAATTCATAGCACTGCTGAGAATTTCCCAATCGTCGCCGCAGGCAGACGGGCCGGTCGCCGCGATCAGCATCGGATTGCTCACTTTCCAGCGGCCCGAAAGGGCAGCGTCCGGCGAGTAAGCGAGGCCATTGATTGCGCCCGTCGTGGCATAATCAATATCAGCCTCTCGCCGGAACTCTCTCCGTATTCACCCATGATTTGTCTAAGGACGGATTGCATGGCAGCGCAGAGAGAATCCGAATTTGTGCCACATGAGAGTTGCCAGTCAGCAGCGCCATCACACAAACGGTACACGCCAGTGCGGATAGTTTTGTCAGCGCGGATGCTGTTCACTTCGTAAGGACCTTCGCAGCAATTTTGAAACTCCACCCGGACGAACAGTGGCGGTTTAGTAACTCGGCCGATGTGAGACGGCCCATTCTCTAGCGTGCTCGATGGGCGCCCGCGGCGGCAGCGCAGCACGTAAATTCTTTACAGTAGGCAAACCTTCCATGCGCTCGCGCCATCGGCAAAAGGCGGGGTATTTTGCATACAGCGCCTTTGCCTCCGGCGCGAAACTGAATGAATACGTGCTTGGCAGCAGGTAGAAATCGGCGAGCGAAAGCTCGGGACCAAGAAGATAGTCCTTCCCGTGTGCCAGCTCGCGCTCCGCAACCGTGAGCGCCACCTCGATCTTCGGTATGGCATGCGCGACAACCTTCTCGTCTGATGGAATTCCAAGTTCGGGAAACACGTTTCGCTCATGTGAGACGTGATAGATCATGTACGGGTAATAATAGGAGTTCACCGCACTGATCCACTGATGCATGCGCGCTCGATCGCGGGCGCTGTTGGGTTGCAGCTCCGGTTTCGGGAAGATCTCCTCGAGATAAGCGACGATCGCGCTCGTCTCATAAACCGTGAAATCGCCATGTCGCAAAATCGGTACGCGATTGAAAGGATGCAGGGCAAGATGGGTTGGTTTGCCCATCTCGGATTCCAAATCATGAAACCTGTACACCACCTCCTTGTGCGTAAGCACGAGTCGCACGATGTTCACGAACGTGCTGCGAGTAAAGCCGTAGACAATGAGCTCGGACATAGTGCGCTCCTTAGACCGCCACCGCCGTATACGTTCAGCATGCTGGGGGTCGGTTCCTGAGATGGTCGAGAGCGGCGCGCAGGTTCTGAAGATGCGCATGCTTCCCTCTCGGTGAAGACGGCCTGTTTTCCCGCCAAGAGCAGAACACGATACGGTGATGATACATCTGTTGCACAGCTAACGTCAATATGATACACATAGAGCATGACAGTCAGCGCGCAAAAGACGCTTGCGCACAGCTGGCTTTTGCTCGTTCACCAGCTGCCGGCGCAGCCCGCCTATCTGCGGGTAAAAATCTGGCGGCGCCTACAGGCGTTGAGCGCCGTTCCGATCAAGAACGCGGTGCACGCGCTGCCCATGAACGACGGAACACAGGAAGACTTCGAGTGGCTGTTGCGTGAGATCGCGCAAAGGAGGCGGCGAAGCAGTTCTGTGCGAAGCACGCCTTATCGATGGCATCTCGGACGACGAGGTGCAGCGTCTGTTCGATGAAGCCCGCGACCGCGATTATGGCGAAATCACCAACGATGCCCTCGCGTTGTCGAAGTCACTGCGCGGAAAGCTGAAGGGCGAGGCGATCAACGACGTTCGCTCGCAAACAGCGCGGTTGCGAAAACGAGTTGCAGATGTGGTTGCGATCGATTTCTTTGGCGCGATGGGCCGGCAAAAGGCGGAGGCAGCGCTTGCCTCGCTGGAAGCCCGATTGAACGAGGACAATCTGAAAAAGTCCGCCGAAGCGCCGGGCACGAGGAAAATCGGAGAGCTCGCCGGCAAGACCTGGGTGACGCGTCAGGGCGTGCACATCGACCGGATCGGCAGCGCCTGGCTGATTGCGCGCTTCATCGATCCGCAGACGCAGCTCAAGTTTGTCTCGGGAAAAAGCTACCGGCCCCAACCAAATGAGCTGCGGTTTGACATGTTCGAGGCAGAATTCACCCATGAAGGCGACAAATGCACCTTCGAGGTTCTCCTAGATCACATCGGCTCAAAAGATTCAGCGCTTCGGGCAATAGCCGAAATCATTCACGACATCGATCTGAAAGACAACAAATTCGGGCGTGACGAGGCGCCCGGCATTCGCACGCTGATTGACGGAATCGCGGTGGCCACGACGGAAGATAATGAGCGGATCGCCCGCGGCGCGTCGGTATTTAACGACCTATACGAGTACTTCAGGAAGAAACGTCGCTAGGCTCGAGCGAAGCAGGAGTGCGCACCATGCAAGCACGATCAGATTCAATTTCTCCCGCCGAGTTGTTTGCCCGGCTTGGGACCGCAAACGCCCCAAAAATCGTCGACGTGCGCCGGCCTGATGATTTTGCGGCAAGCGATGTGCTCATCGTCTCGGCTTTTCATCGCGCTCCGAATGAGGTCGAGCACTGGCGAAAGGAGCTCGGCAAGGAAGCCGTGGTCGTGCATTGCGTGCACGGCCGCGAGGTCAGCCAGGGCGTTGCCGCTGCCCTGCAATCCTCGGGCATCGATGCCGTCTATCTTGAGGGCGGAATCGAAGGATGGCGCGAGGCCGGTTTGCCGACGCGGCGCAAAATAGGCGCGACGCCCGGCAAATGGGTAACCCGCGAGCGGCCAAAGATCGACCGCATCGCCTGTCCGTGGCTGATCCGCCGTTTTATCGATCCGCTCGCCGAATTCATTTACGTGCCGACAGCCAAGGTCATCGAAGCCGCCAGGGAGATTGACGGCACCCCCTACGACATCGAGGGCGTGCAGTTTGCGCACGAGGGCGAACGCTGCTCCTTCGACACGATCCTGCGCATTTATGGAATCGACAGCCCGCCGCTGAATCATCTCGCGACGATCGTGCGGGGCGCGGATACATCCCGCCACGATC
>JBKPOZ010000306.1:0-20758 GCA_046733355.1 Pseudomonadota bacterium
GTCACCGAAAACCGGCCGACTGCAAATGGTCGAGCAATCGTGACGGTATGTTGTGGGGCTTCGTTGGCAGAATGCCCCGGCTCGCTTGTCGGCGACCCCATCATGAAGCTCCCGGCCGGCACGACCGTCATTTCGGGGCAAGTCGTACATTCCCTGAACGTGTCCTTCGGCTTCAGCCCCTTCTCTTGCATCGGCGAGAGCGGCGCAGCCTCAGTTGATGCGGCGAGTGCTGGAGTTGGGGTCACCCGGGCAGCAGGGGTCGGGCCCACCGGACCGGGCGCTGCCGGCGTTGTGAGCCATACGATGATTGCGGCTCCAAGCACGCCTTCGCGCCCGAAGAATGCGCGAAACAGTTCACCTGAAATCATGGTCACGCGTCGATTCACGCTGCGTTCGAGCTGCTAATGTTTGATTCTACGGGTATCGCGTCGGTGGTTTCACCTGAAGGAATGGCTTCAATGTACGGCTTCGTAAAGCCGAGGCGCGAAAGCACGATGTAGAATGCGGCGACGTTCATCAGCGCCCAGACGGCAAAGCCGAAGGTGTAGCCGCCGAGAAGCTCGTTGCTGGCAGCCAAAAGGACCGTCATGATGAAGCCGCAGGCCGCGCCGGCTGCCTTGGCCAGCCCGCTGACCGCGCCGACGTGCCGGAAGTAGAGCGGGATCAACTTGATGACTGCTGCCGCGGCGGCGCCGGCCAAGAGCGCAAGCCCATAAATGGCGAGCAGCTCGACGGGCAGCGAAACCTGCATGGCCATGACCACGGCCAGTACGATCATGATGCCGAACAGCCCTTCCAGGATTTGCAAGGCATCGAAACGGTCCGCCAGCCAGCCGCCCAGTGGCCGCGTGAGGGCGACGCAAACCACCAGCGGCGGCGTGTACAGCATGGCCGCGCGGGCGGCATCGACATGCCACCTGTCGAGCAGATATGTCGGCATCGCCGACGCGAAGAAGGTTAGGGTGCCGAAGGATACCCAGTAGAGGTAAGCCACCATCCATACCAGCAAACCCGAACGGTACACGGCGACGATGTCACGTACCGATTCACCTTCGCCTTGGTGCTGCTTGTACGGCGAATCGGACGTAAAAAACCAATAGACCACCGCCATCAAGAGTGTCGGAACTGCGAAGATCGGGAATATCAGGCGCCAGCCATTCGGGCCGCTCAGGACGCGGGTAACCAGGAAGGTGACGCCCATCATGCCGACAATGATTCCAATATTGCCCATAGCAAAGATGCCAAGCGCGATGCCCTGCTTCGCTGTGGGGTACCAGGACGATACATGAGCGTTGCCGACCACGAAGCTCGCGCCTCCGAGTCCGAGCAGCGATCCCAGAATTAGAAAAGCGTAGTAGCCCTCCGCGAAAAGCCCGCAAAACAGGATAATCGCAAGGCTCAGAAGCAAAAGTGAAAAAACCATCCGGCCGCCGAACTTGTCCGTCCAGATGCCGAGCGGGATGCTGACAGCCGCCGCGAAAAAGGGCTCCATCGAAGCGAGGACGAGCACCTGGGTAGCGCTGAAAGCGTACCACTTGATCAGAAAGGGGGAGAGCGCGGCAAACATTCCCCAAACCGCAAAACCGAGCGCAAACGCGACGGACGATATCCATAAAACCCTCGGGTTGCCCGCCGGCTCGGCAGCCACAGCCACCTTGCTAACTCGATCTTCCACGGCACCTCCTACAAACAGATCGTGCAAATACGGCAGTCACAGCAAAGGAACAAAGGCTCAAAGGAACAAAGATTTAAGGTGCAAGCGTCCGAGCGACCCGGAAACCAAGATAGTTGAGCCGGTAATCGGTGGTGAACCAGTAGCGTTTCGCCGAGCGCAGGAACGCAGGAGCGAAGAACCAGGACCCGGCGCGCACGATACGGTTGGAGCAGTCAGCGCCCTCGATCCAGGCCGAGCCGTCGGTGGGTGCGCCGATGTAGCTTTCGTGATAGCAATCCTCCATCCACTCCTCGACATTGCCCACCATGTCGTAGAGGCCGAACCCGTTAGGGGCAAACGAGCCGACCGGCGAGGTTTGCCTGGCGTCCCATTTGCTGCCACAGGCGCGGCAATTGGCATTGTTCGTGCCGATGTCATTGCCCCAGTAATAGGCCGTCTGTGTCCCGGCGCGCGTCGCATACTCGTATTCAGCCCCCGTGAGCAGACGATATGGCTTGCCGGTCTTCTTCGACAGCCAGGCGACGTAAGCTTTGGCATCGTCCCAGGAAACGTTGATCACGGGTTGGCGGCCGCGGCCCCAGCCTTCGTCTGAGGGCTTGTAGGGCCGGGTGACCTTGCCGAGACCGGACACCACTTCCATCTGGTTGCAGCCGCCGTCGGCCGCGCAGGCATCCCATTCGTCGAAGGTGAGCGGAAACCGCCCGACTGCAAATGGTCGAGCAATCGTGACCGCGTGTTGTGGGCCTTCGTCGGCCGAACGGCCCGGCTCGCCTCTTGGCGATCCCATGATGAAGCTCCCGGCCGGCACCACCATCATCTCCGGGCAATTCGCACATTCCTTGAACGCGTCCTTCGGCTTGAGCGTCTGCTCCTCGACCGGCGAGAGCGGCGCAGCCTCGGTGGACGCGGCGGGCGCCTGTGTCGGCCGGGTGCCTGTTTGTGCTTGCGCGTGTCCGTCGGCAACGAACAAACAACCGGCTACTATGCAGGAGCATGTTGCGGCAATCGCGAAGCCCTGCGCCATGGGTCCTCCTTTCCCGACAATCGCGCCGAACCGATTGAAGAATACACTGGATTGGGCAGCCGGATATAGTCGCACTATGCAAGCAGGTCTGCAGGTCCGCTCAGGCTCGAATTGAGACTAGCGGCACCTGAGCGCTACCTCAGCGTTGGCCAATTGCACATATTGCGGCAAATGGGCTGCAGAGCGGGAAGTACCCGGTCGCTTCGCGCGTGAGGCAGGATCAGTGCATCCAACCGGCGACATGGCTTTTGCGCTGTGCACTCGGCGACGCGCCAGTCTCCGCCACGCTATATCTGTTGGTCAGGTGATTGATTCGTCCTGTCCATACGCTAACGAAGTCTCCGCTTGATACCTTCTCCACACTTTTGAAGGTCCGCTTCCATTCCGGGAGAAGATTTCGCCAAATGCACTTCCTGCACCATTGCTCGCCCTTTAGTACACCCTCGCCGGTCGCACACATCGACTGCCAGGCGACGCGCTCGGGATGTGTGTAGTGCTCAATCGCGCCTTCGATACCCTGCTGATGCACCATGTATCTCTCGGCGTAATCCGGATAGTGACCAAGCGCCGCTTTGAACTTCTCGGCCTGTACGAGAAACATGTGCGCTGCAGCACGCGCGTTGTCCCTCGCATCCCAGATGCTGCCATCGCCGTACTTCTCGAACTCGTAGTCGCTGAGCTGGAAGAGGCCTTTGTATGATCCGGTTCTTGCGCGAGGTTTGAAGTTGCTCTCGACCTTGGCGATAGCCATCATCATTGCCAGGTCCACGCCATACAGAGACGCTGCCTCCTGGATCTCGTCGCGCGGATCGCCGGTGGTCGAGTGCGGCTCGTAGAACCGAGCTTCAAGCAAACCGCCAACATACCCGAAGGCATCGAGCGGCATTTCCTCCTGAACCAAAACGATCTGGCCCGCAACCTCTGTCGAAAACGTTGTTGCTTCGATGGGGTTGGGTTCGCTTGCCAACAGGTAATCCGCACTTGCAAGCGTCGTCGACACAGACAGCGTCACAACGGTAGCTACGGCGACCGCAATTGACCGCGAACAAATATTCCGGCGCATGACCCGCCCCCGAGGGAGCCAATAGAACCGTTCAATTTTGGAGCGGCAACGGCTTTTCAACGGTTTAATGCGCCCCCACGCGCTTTGCAGTCGGTTGTGGCGGTCCGGTTACAGTCGCAAACGAGCAAAGGGCCGATGCATGAAAGTTAGCCTACGCCCCGTGTGACAAACAAGCAACGTCTGAACCAGAACGGGACAGGAGAGGCGTGTTCTCCACAGGCTTCCGTGCGCGCGCCAGCTCCGTCGGATTGATTGCGTTGTGCAACTGTTGGTTAATGCAAATGGGCGCTGGCGGGACCTGAGGGCGGCGTTCAAAGCTGCTTCAGCGCTGCGGACCTGACGCTCGCGGCGCAATACCTGACAAGTTTTGTAATGAGGCGAGTGCGTGCTTGGGGGGAGTATGCGCGCTACATTCTTTTTCTGGACCATAGGGCTCGTTATTGTCACGTCTCCGGTCAGCGCACAGAGCACCGCGGTCTTTGCGGCAGCAAAGGATGCCGACATAAACGCGAGCTGCCGGATTCCATTTGAAGCGCTGCAGGATCCGAAAACCGGAAAATCGTTCGCCATTTCCGCTCTGCTTAACGAGAACGCCAGGCTCGCCGAGAATTTGCGTCAGCGGTATATCGTCGCCGATCTGAATTCGACGGACGAAAACGGCAACTGCCGTGGCGTGCAGGAATACTTCACGGCGGTGGGCGACCTGAGCGAGTTCCCGCGACTGCGGGCGATTGCGGCGGCGCGCAAGACCGATGTTGCGTCTTTGGCGAAGGAAAGCGTCGAAGCGCTCGCCGCTTCCGAAGAAAGCCCGGGCGATCCTGCGGGCCTCGCGCTCGAGCTTGAGGATCTGCAGAATTATCTCCAGCAGGTGCAACGCTACAAGACTGATCCCGTGGTCAAACCTTCCGTCGTGCACGGATACTGCGTGGGACAGACATTGAGCTTCTGCGAGCTCGTCGACGGGCAGCCGAAGCTCGTCTACCGTTTTGTGACCTCATCGTTACGCAACGGACCGCCGCCGCTTTACCGCTATTATTCGCCGATCAACGTCATTACCTCGCGCAACTGGAGTTCGGATCGCAGATACAGTCCCGCCGATGCGCGTCGCGACACCCGGATGGGCGGCGGATATAGCCGGATCGTTCCCTTCCTCAACGGGGGGAATCCGATCGAGATGCCCAATTTCATGCATTTCGTGCCCGCGGCCGGCTATCCAGGCATGTCCGGGAATGGCATCCATCAGATTGCCGGAGGTCTCGACTCCGGCGGCACCTTCGGGGCTCCGGTCAGCCTGGGATGCATCCGTCTCAACAGATTCCAGTCCAAGCTGGCGCGGTGGTGGACGCCGAGCCAGGCAAAGTTTTTCGTGTATTTCGAGCCCAATCGCTACCGCGCTTTTGCAGACGCGGCCACCGGCAGGGCCAAAGGATTCCGCACTCCGCAGGATCCAGACATTGAAATTGCCGCCGCTCCGGCGAGACCGGCACACCGAATTGTTTCGACCCGTGCAACAAACACCTTTGCCCCATTTGGCTTTTTTTATTTTGCGCGAACGCTGGCGCGCTGACCGATTCCGATGCTCTTCACGCCAGCAGAGAAACGATCTCGGGCGCGAGGCGCGTGTCGGAAACCTGAACACGAGCAAGACTGATCGGAAGCCGGAACCGCCGCGGACCGGCACTGCCCGGGTTGAGGTACAGAACACCCGCTCGCCTTTCGATCGACGGCTCGTGCGAATGGCCGAATATCACGGCAGCGATGCCGGCTTTGCGGGGATCGATCGCAAGCTCCGAAATCGCATGCAGCACATGAAACTTGTGTGCGCCTACCGGCACGGTTAGCGATTGGGGCAGGTTGTCAGCCCAGGGCTGCGTGTCGACGTTTCCCTTGACCGCAAAAACAGGCGCGATCTCACGCAGTTTCTCCAGAATGTCCCGCCTGCCGACATCGCCGGCATGGATGATGAGTTCTGTGTCGCGCAGGGCGTCAATGGCTTCGGGACGCAGGAGACCGTGCGTGTCGGAAATGATGCCAACGAGCATTCCTGTTGCTGTCTGTCGGCGCGGCCCAGTCAACGGACAGCGAGCAACGCCTCCTCCTACTTTACCCCGTCTACCGCAATAATATTGTACTTGGCGTATTTTTCGCCGATCTTGAGCGCGGCTTGAAAGTCCGGCGAGTTGCGCCAACTCTGCAGCGCGTCCATGCTCGCCCAACGCAGAATGACGACTGCCCCATTCGGCAGGTTTCCGGTAACCGGCGTTGCCGGTCCAGCCGCTACATATATGCCGCCATGATTTTCGACCGACTTCCGAGCCGGTGGAACATACTCTTTCACATAGCCCTCCTGATTGCTGACCTCGTTGATTGCTATCATGTAGACGGGAGGCTTTGCTTGCGCGTGCAGTGTTTGGACAGCAGCAGCGCCGATGGCGGCTGCGTTCGGCGCTATCGTCACAATGGAGAGCATTGCACCTTCGCCGGTAAAGATGTGAGCATGAAGGCCGGGAGCGAGCTCTCGCTTAATGCCGCCGACGGGATTCTCAAGATTGTGAAACTCCCTGGACTGGCTCATGGATGACCCCTCCTGTCGAGACCGCTGCGGTGGCAGAATTGTTTGCGTTCCCGCTGCTCAGTCGCACAACGCGCTTGCCGCTTTTGACCCAAACGCTCATCTGCGCTTCGAGCTCGTCGGGCTGAGACAATGCCGTATTCATACCGACGGGAATCTTCCTGGCCTCGCGGCGGGCGAAGTCCATGATGTCCGATGAGACGTCATCATCGAACAAGATTACGTCGGCCAATTGCAATGCGCGCACCGCGCGCAAGGTCAGCAGCTCCGGATCGCCGTGCTCTACCCTGATCAGCGTGATCGCGCCTTGCTCGACCGCAGGACCGAGACTTCGGACCTCGCCGAGCCAGCTCTCGAAATCGATGGCATCCGGCCAGTGATCGGGATCCGCAATCGCCCGCACGGTAAACAATTGCCAGAACTTGCGGCGACCCGCGAATGTGAGCCCGGCCTCTTTCAGGGCGCTGCGCCAGCGCGCCGCGGCGGCCACCCAGAGGCTAAAACCCTGCGGCAGCAGCATTTCGATCCTGGCGCGGACCGCCTGCGCGAAAACCGGAGCTGCACCGTCCGTTGAAATGCCCACGACCAGCGGCGAACGATTGACGATGGAACCGAAGGAGAAATCGCAGAACTCCGGCTTGTCGATCACATTGACCAGAACGCGGGCTGCACGCGCGGCGGCAGCAAAGATTTCCGCCTCGCTGTCGTGCGCGCAGGCACCGATCGCCAGCGCGCAGCCCACGAGATCTTGCGTCCTCCATTTGCGCCGATGCACCGTGACCGCCCCGCGGGCCGGATTGCCGGCGATCGCCAGCAGCTCGTCGCAGACACCTGGCGCATAGATATCGACCGTGGCTCCAGCTGCCGAAAGCAATTCGGCTTTCCAGGCCGCAGCCGGAGTACCGCCGGCAACCAGCGCACGCCTGCCGTCAAGCGCAAGGAAGATCGGCAACCGCGCAAGCGCCGCCATCCGCGCCGAGCGGCCGGCAGATGCAACGCGATGCAGCGATCGCGCCGGCGCATTCATGCGGCGCGCCTTGCGCCGACATCGGCGTGAAAATCGCGGCCGTTGGCGGTTCGCGCAACGAAGCCGGCGCGGATGACGAACTCGCCGAAATGCTCGCCGCTTTTACGCTCGGCCGCATAGGCGGCAAAAAGCGGATCGAGCCGTTCGATGATGGCGGCATGATCGAGGTCCTCGGCATAGAGCTTGGAAAGCCGAGAGCCGTCGAATGCGGCGCCGAGATAAAGGTTGTAGCGACCCGGGCCTTTTCCGACGAGGCCGATCTCCGCGAGATAAGGGCGCGCGCAGCCGTTTGGGCAACCGGTCATGCGAATGACGATGTCATCGGAAGAGAGACCGTGCCCCGCGAGCCTGTTCTCGAGCACATCCAACAAATCCGGCAGATAGCGCTCGCTCTCCGCCAGGGCGAGCCCGCAGGAGGGCAATGCGACGCACGCCATGGAATTGCGGCGCAAGCCCGAGCGCGGCGCCAGCAGAGCATTGTCGCCCGCGATTTGCTCGATTGCGGCGCGGCGTTCGGGCGAGACATTCGCGATAATCAGGTTCTGATTGGCGGTGAGGCGAAACTCGCCCGCATGCAGCTCCGCGATCTGCCGCAAGGCCGAAAGCTGCTGCATTCCGGGTCCGGCATCGCGCACTCGTCCGTTGGCGATGAACAGCGTGAGATGCGCTTGACCATCCTCTCCCTCGCTCCAGCCGTAGCAGTCGCCGGTCGAGGTAAAACCAAAAGGTCGTGCGCAGCCGAGCTTGGCCTTCGCGCGTCGCTCGACCTCGGCGCGAAAGGCATCAAGCCCGCGATCCTCGATGGTGTATTTGAGACGCGCATGCTTGCGGTTCGCGCGATCGCCCCAGTCGCGCTGCACGGTGACCACGGCCTCGGCGATGGCGAGCGCATCCTCCGTCGCGCAGAACCCCATGACATCGGCGGCGCGCGGATAGGTGTCGAGCTCGCCGTGGCTCATGCCCATGCCGCCGCCGACCGTCATGTTCCAGCCTGCGACGTCGCCATTGCCGTCGAGGATGGCGATGAAGCCGAGGTCGTGCGCGAACACATCGACGTCGTTCGACGGCGGGACGGCAACCATGATCTTGAACTTCCGCGGCAAATAGGTCTTGCCGTAGATCGGCTCGACCACCTCCTCCTCGCCGCCGACAATGCGCTCGCCGTCGAGCCAGATTTCCCGATAGGCGGGCGTGCGCGGCATCAAATGATTGGAGATGGCGCGCGCCAGATCGAGCGCCGCGGCGTGCGCGCCCGACTGATTGGGATTGGGATTGCACATGACGTTGCGGTTGACATCGCCGCACGCAGCGATGGTGCTGAGCAACGCCTGATCGATCGCCTGCAGGGTCAGCTTCACATTCGATTTGATAACGCCGTGCAGCTGGACCGACTGGCGCGTCGTCAGGCGCACCGTTTGGTTGCCGTAGTCGCGCGCCACGCGATCGAGCGTCAGCCATTGGCTGGTGGAGAGGACGCCGCCGGGAACGCGAACGCGCAACATGAAGGCAAACGCCTTCTCCATCTTCTTGCGGACGCGCTCGGGGCGCAGATCGCGATCGTCCTGCAAATACATGCCGTGGAATTTCACCAGCTGGGCATCGTCCTCGGTGATGGCGCCGGTGATCTCCTCGCGCAGGCCTTCGGCCAGCGTTCCGCGCAGATAGTCGCTCGCCTCCTTGATGCGCTCGTTGCGTGAAAGCTCGTCAGTCATCGAAGTACCCTTGCATCAACAAACGATCGTCATTCCGGCCGAGGCCCAAAAGGCCGAGAGCCGGCATCCAGTAACCCGCGTTCTGTGCTTACTGGATTCCGGGCTCGCCGTTTCGATTCGCGTCACGGCGCCCCGGAATGACGGGCGCGATTGCCGCTCAGTAAGTGTCCTGCAGATAGCGGCGTTCGCGCTCGAGCGCGGCGACGGCCTGCTCGGCTGCCGCTTCCGACATCGTTTTCACATCCGCATAGGCGCGCACCACCGTCGAGCGCACGTCCTTCGCCATCGCCTTGGCATCGCCGCAGACGTAGAAATACGCCCCGCCTTCGAGCCAGTCGATCAGATCCCGGCGCTGCTCCCACATGCGGTGCTGCACATAGATCTTCTGCGGCCGATCGCGCGAGAAGGCGACATCCATGCGCGTGAGCGCGGCGTCGGCGAGCGCTTCCTGCCACTCGAGCTGATAGAGAAAGTCGTGCGTGAATTGACGATCGCCGAAGAACAGCCATGATCGGCCGCTCGCCGAACTGGCGCGCCGCTCCTGCACGAAGGCGCGGAAAGGCGCCACGCCGGTGCCCGGCCCTACCATGATGATGTCGCGATCGGCTGCCGGCAAGGCAAAGTGCCGGTTCGGACGCAGCTTCACGCGCACGCGCTCTCCCCGCTTGCGCCGCTCGGCGATGAAATTGGAGGCCACCCCTTTGCGCGGGCGCCCGTGACTTTCGTAGCGGACGGCAGCAATGAGCAGATGCGCCTCGTCGTCGACTTCGCGACGCGAGGAGCCGATTGAATAGGCGCGCGGCGCCAATGGACGGGTGATCGCCCGCACCTGGTCGGCGCCTAATGTGGCGGGGAAGGATTTGACGAGATCGATCAGCTGCCGGCCGGCGATCCACTCGCGCGCCTTGCCATCGGCAATCAGCGCCTTGACCTCCCGGTGGCCGGTCGCCGTGACATAGCTGTCCAGCGCCTTGAGCGAGAGCGTGGTGATGTCGCGGGACTGGATGAGCTCGCCGCGCAATTCATCGTCATGGGCAAGTCCGGCGGCCGTGAGCAGCTCGTCGACCCCGGCCGGATCGTTTTCAGAGTAAAGATCGAGTGAATCGCCCGGCTGATAAGACGGGCAGTTGCCGTCAAAACGCAGCGCGAGATGGATCGTCTCCTTGTCGGAGCGCGATGAATTGAGATTGATGTGCTCGCTGATCTCTGCCTCGACCACCTCGAGGCTTTTAGATTGGAAATTTGGCCCGGCACCTGATCCGAAATCGACCTCGATCACGCGCCCGCGCAATGCATCGGGCGGAGCCAGCCTCTTTACCGTCTCATCGATCCAACGCTTGGCAGCATCGGCAAAATCGAGATCGCAATCGACGCGGTCGGTCACGCGCCTGGCGCCGAGCCCGGCGAGGCGCGCATCGATGGCTTTGCCCACCGCGCAGAATTCCGCATAGGCGGTGTCGCCGAGCGCGAGCACGCCAAATTCAACGCCATCGAGGCGGGGAGCTCCCTCGCTCATCAGTTCCGCATAGGCGCGTGCGGCACGCGCCGGCGGCTCGCCTTCGCCCCAGGTTGCAGCGATCACCACGAGCCGGCGGCTGGCCGCGAGCGTCGCAAGGTCGAGGTCCGCCATATCCACCAGCGAAGGCTTCATGCCGGCCTTGCGCGCGGCCTTCGCCATATCGGCCGCGAGCCGCTCGCAATTTCCGGATTCACTCGCGAACAGGATGGTGATCGGCTCGGCCGGCCGCGCCGGAGCTGCCGGTTGGGGGACATCTGCGACCGATGCCGCACCGGCGAGGAAACCGGCAAGCCAGGCGCGCTGCGTCGCGCTTGCCGGCCCAACGACGCGATTGAGCAGATCGATCTCGTCTTCCGCGAACGGCGCGGATTTTGGAATATTCAGGCAGGCCGATTGACGAGACATCGCTGGCCCCCACCGAAGGGAAAGCCAACAGCAGATGGATTATTTTTCTAAATCCGACAATGAGGCGGGAAAAATAAGAAAATTCATGCCGGGCGGGCTCGGTTTCGAGCGACAAAATTTCCCATTCCCGAGTCCGCGCAGTGGATCCCGTCTACTGCTCGGACGCCAGCCGGGCATCTCGCGTCCGTCATCCCGAGGCGAGAGGCAGCGCGGTCGTTGCCTTGATCTTCTCCATGGCAAACCGCGACGTGACGTTGCGCAATGACACTACTGCAATCAGTCGTTTGTAGAACGCGTCGTAGCTTTGCACGTCCGGCACGACCACCCGCAACATGTAATCGACGTCCCCGGCCATGCGGTAAAATTCCATGACCTGCGGCATCGCGCTTACTTTGCGCGCAAAATGCTCGAGCCATTCCGCCGAGTGATCGCCCGCTTCAATGGACACGAAAACCGTGATGCCGAGCCCCACCTTCTCCTGGTCGAGCAATGCCACGCGCTTCTGGATGATGCCGTCGGCTTCCAGTCGCTGAATGCGCTTCCAGCATGGGGTCGAGGAAAGTCCCACGTCCTTGCCGATCTCCGCAACCGAGCGCGATGCGTCCTCCTGCAGCACGGTGAGTATTTTTCGATCGATGACGTCCATGTCAGATATCCGTGATGTTCGGCAGCATAATGGGGCGTGAGAGTAGCCTTATTGCGTCAGGATAACCGGTCCAGATATGAGGCTCGACAGCTCGATGCAAAGTCCTTTTCGGGCTAAAATGGCGAGCTGTCCGGATGGACGCCGATGATCGACTCCTTCGCCCGACTCTTTCCAACGTGGTACAGGCTCCCGCCGCGCGAGCGCGTCTATCAGCAACAGATCGTCGTCGATTGGCTCGACATGGAGATCGAGCCCGATGCGGCCAGGCGCATGCCCATCCTGAACGAGCTTCGCAGCTGGCGTAACCGTGAGGTCTATTATTTCATCGCCGATGGATGGGACTGGACCAGGAGTCTGTTCGAGACCGGCCAATATTTTCCCCGAGTAGAGGACCCGCCAGAGCGCTTCCGGAGAGCGCGCAAGTCATCGAGCCCCGTGCGCCCCGGGTCTGATTTGCGCCACGTCTATTTCTCGGGAGGAAGAATTTCCTGTGGGCATACCTGATCGATGAGGTGCTCACGCTTGATATCGATCAGGTGCGCGCGTTTCTCATCATTGGTCAGTTCGGCGCCAATGCCGCTGGTCATGAGCATGACGAGCGTGCGATCATCCATGTCGAGCCAGTACGAGCGACGGATCAGTTTGTTGTCACCGTCGCGCACGAATGGGCTGTCTACATTTCGGGCCAAATCAGGCTGGAAAAAGCGCGGCATCATTTAGGTCTCGGTGCTTGCTCGGCTGCTGTTGCGACCCTGCATTTATCCTGCCGCTTCACCGTCCTGCAATTGCGCTGTCCCCGTCAGCCGCTACTTGTGGTGCGTTGCAGCAGAGACCTCCCGTCCACAAGAAAATCCGAGCGTTGCAAAAATCACACAACTCCATCGCAATCTTCCCACTTTCGTATCCGACCATCGATGCCAAGGCGAATTCATTTTAACGGCACCTACATTTTCTCTGCACAAACTACGCAAGCTGTTCCTGCTTCGATGGAGACTCGCATGGTCACGAGCAGCAAGCACCTCAAGAGCGGCAATTTCGCTCGCTGCGCGTTCTGCAACGAGCCTTTCGTTTTCCGCGATGGTCACGTTGAGGTCTGGCGGGCATCCAATGGCGAACACTTCTGTTCCGAGTTTTGCGCGGACGATGCCGAGGAAGCGCAATTTCGCAAGCGCCATCCTGCGACGAGTTCGTTTGTGGGGCTCAGGTAATCACCTGTTCGCACACGACCGCACGTAGAAATCCCGTTCCGTGGGATTGTTACCGAGACCCGCATTGAGCGGAAACGAGTGCAGGCAGTTTGTGATGCGGTCGCTGAACGTGTTGATCGGGCGGGATGTACGGAGCGACCGGTGGTATGGCTGCGATGCCGGAATCCCGGCCCGTCCTGGGCAACGGGATCGGCCGGACATAGGCGCTGCTGCCCCGTGGCATCCTGCGCGGCCTTTCCACGCGCTTGCTCGGTTGATGCTCCTCGCGAAGCGACGGTTTGGCTGGCCGCGGCAGACCCTGCATGATGATCGGCGTTCCGCTCGCATCGACATCCACCATGATGCCCGGCACTCCCGAGCCTGCGGAACCGTATTCCTTCTTCGCACGCGCCTGGGCAAGGTCAATCTGACCGAGGGCGAATACGGCGAGTGCCGCGATGAATGCCTTGGACCACCAGAAGCCCATTCCCGCCAAATAAGCATTGCTCAGCCCCTCTACCACTCGGTACGCGTAGCCCGGGTGAGCGAAGCGACACCCGGGTTCTCCGCATGTCGCTTGCGCTCATGCGGGCTACGTCCTCTACGGTATCTGTGAAGATCGCCGTGAGGCGCAATTCATCCGCTTTGCCCTACCTTCGCGCAAGCGAGTAAGCTACTGTTCTTTTGGCAAGAATGTTGGAGCGCACCATGAAATCCCACGAGCTTGCGCGACGCGATCTTCTCGCTGCCGGCGGCCTCACCATCGGTATGGGAGTTGCCGCGAGCGCGTCTGCGGCAAACGCCCAGGGGAAAGCGGCCCGCGAAGAGGCGATCTGGAGGCACGAGTACTGGGCGCAAAAGGGCAACGTGAAGCTCAGCCTCTTCCGCAAGCGCGTGGGGGCGGCCGCCGCCGCCGCGCAATCACTTCCTGTGCTGTTTCTGGTGCACGGCTCCTCGCTCTCGGCGCGTTCCAGCTACGATCTCGCCGTTCCGGGCGGCGGATACACGGTCATGGATGCGTTCGCACGCAACGGCTTCGACGTGTGGACCATGGACCACGACGGCTACGGCCATTCCGGAAGTTCCGGCAACAGTTCCGACATCATGAGCGGCGTCGAGGACCTCAAGGCCGCAGCCCCGGTGGTTGCTGCGGAAACCGGCCGCAGCAAGTTTCATCTGTTTGGCGAATCGTCGGGCGCCATTCGCGCCGGCGCTTTCGCCCAGCTCATGCCGGAACGCGTTGACCGGCTTATCCTCGCCGCCTTTACCTACAAGGGCGAGGACTCAGAGGAGATGCAGCGGCGGCGCGCCCGCATCGATGAGCTGCGCGCGCAGCCGCGGCGCAAACGCGAGGCTGCCATGATCCGCTCGATCTTCACCCGCGATGGCCATCCGAGCATCTACGATCCGGCCATGGTCGACGCGCTGGTCGCCGCCGAGATGAAGTTCGGCGACACCATTCCGGCCGGCACCTATGTGGACATGGCCGTCAACCTGCCGCTCGTCGACCCGACCAAGGTGAGGTCGCCGGTACTGATGACGCGGGGCGAATGGGACGGCAACTCCACGGACGGCGATCTGCTCGACTTTTTCCGGCAGCTGCCGAACGGCGACCGTCAATACGTCATTCTTCCGAACACGGCACACAGCCAGCTGTTCAGCAAGAACCGGCAGATGCTGTATTACGCAATGCAGAATTTCCTCGCCGCCCCGACCCCCTTCGCCTCCTGAATCCTGCCGCGGAACGGAGGCCACCCCGAAGCGCGCACAGCGTCACCGCAAGTCTTGCAGCTAAAATGGAGCATGCAACTGGACCTTTCGATTAAGGGAGTGCCGCAGGAGCAGGTGGAACTGCTGCGCAAGCGTGCCCAAGCCAATCATCGTTCACTCCAGGGCGAACTGCGCGCACTGATCGATGAGGCGACAGGCGCAGTGCCGCGCAAGCTGTCGATCGATGAGGTAGCCGCACAAATGGCCAAGCTCGGGTTCAAACGCCGTAGCGAAGCGGTGCGCCTCGTTCGGGAAGACCGTGCCCGATAAAGTCGTCGACGCGTCCGCCATCGTCGCGCTTTTATTCAACGAGTTGACGAAGGAAACCGTAGTGGCCCGGCTTCGGGATGCGTCGCTTCACGCACCCCCTTTGCTGGAATTCGAAGTGGCGAGTGCGTGTTTGAAAAAGATGCTTGCGAGCCATCTTTGGCTTGCTCGTGCCCTGGATGCCGAGCCTGTCACCATCGACGCCGGCTCGCCCGGGCCGACAAGGCGCTGCGCGCGAGAAGAGGAGCAAGACCGGCGTGACGATACGGATACGACCCATTCGCAGCAGCAGGTGCGTGTGGCTCGCGGCGGCCATGCTGGCCGCTGCGCCTTTGACAGCCGTTGCGGCAGAATTGGGAGATGCGCCGCCCGGCGCGACCTCCTGCTCCGGCTGTCATCCCGCAAGGAAATGGGTCGACACCCAGGTCCCGCGGCTGAACGGCCGCCCTGCCGGCGAGATTATCGCGGCCATGCAGGCCTTCAAGAGCGGAGAAACTGGTGCCACGGTGATGGGAAGAATTGCCAAGGGCTTCACCAGCGAGGAGATCAAGGCGATTGCGCACTGGTACGCCACGCAGAACGACTGAAATGAGACGTCGCGTCAGCCGCTGCCATTTGCTTGCCACCGCGGCAGCCGACGGCGCTTGCGCGGCGCTGCCGCGGCCCGCGTTCGCGCAAGGGACCGGCGCCCGCGTCGTCGTGATCGGCGGCGGCTTTGCGGGCGCGACCTGCGCGCGCTTTCTCAAGCGCATCGATGCACGGCTTCTCGTGACCCTCGTGGAAGCAAGCCCGGTTTTTGTCGCGTGTCCGCTCAGCAACAGCGTGATCGCGGGACTGCGCGATATCCAGGCGCAGCAGTTCACCCTCGACAAGCTCGCCGACGATGGGGTCGCGCTCACCCGCGCTCCGGCCAGTGCGGCCGATGCACAGGCACGGGTGGTGATGCTCACCAATGGCGCCCGCCTGACCTATGACCGCCTGGTGCTCGCGCCCGGCATCGACATCAACTGGGAGGCGCTGCCCGGCTACAACGAAGCCGCCTCCGAACGCATGCCGCACGCCTGGAAGGCCGGCGAGCAAACGTTGCTGCTGCGCCGCCAGCTCGAGGCCATGGAGGACGGCGGCACCGTCGTCATATCTGCGCCCGGTAATCCATTCCGCTGCCCGTCGGGTCCTTACGAGCGCGGGAGCCTGATCGCCTATTATCTGAAGACCAGAAACCAAAATCGAAGCTGATCATTCTCGATGCCAAGGATGCCTTCTCCAAGCAGCAGCTGTTTCAGAACGCCTGGAAAGAGCTCTATCCGGCAATTCTCGAATGGGTTTCGCTCTCCGCACCTCGGTCGATGCGGCAAACAGGACGCTCGTCACCCAGTCCGGAAATCACAAGGCGAGCGTCGCCAATGTGATTGCGCCGCAGAAGGCCGCGCGCATCGCGGAGCGCGCGGGGGTCACAGATCCCAGCGGCTGGTGCCCGGTCGAGCCGGTGGCGTTCGAGTCCAGGCAACAGCCGAATATCCACGTCATCGGCGACGCCGCCACCATGGACGCGATGCCCAAATCGGCGTTCTCGGCCAATGCCAGGCAAAGGTATGCGCCGCGGCTATCGCGCGGTTCCTCGCCGGCAAGAAGCCGGATCAGCCGAAGCTCATCGATACCTGCTACAGCCTCGTCGCCCCGGATTACGGCATCTCGATTGCGGGTGTTTATCGTGCTGCCGACAGCCAATGGCGCGATGTCGAAGGCGCAGGCGGCGTGAGCGCGATCGATGCGCCGAGCTCGACCCGCGCGCTCGAGGCGAGCTTCGCCCATGGCTGGTTCAAGACCATCACCGAAGAATCCTTCGGATAGCTTCTCTCCCGAGCGTCATGCCCGGCCTTGGGTTTGAGCCTGTGCGGTTCGGGTGGCGCCGCGTGCGAAAGAGAGGCCCGCTGTCCGCAAGGGCAAACCTTTTCCTTCGCTCTGCGCAATCAAAACCCCTCGCCCACGCCGGGGTTCCGCAAGCGCCGGTTCGCTGCGGTGGTGAGGGCGAGAGCGGGGGAAGGGAGCGCAGCGTTCCCGTCGCCAGAGAATATGCGTTGGCCGCAGCAACCGCGTCCAGGTCCATGCATTTACATGGATCAGCCCGAGAGCGCCTGGTTCAGGGAGGCCACTTGCAGGACAAAACAGCGAACACCGCTCCAATGTGCCCGCGCTGCCGCAAAGCGCGCATGGTGGAAGTCGCAACGATTTCGCCGCTTCTGCAAACGCCCGGTTTAATCGCCTACCAGTGTCCCGCTTGCGAACACGCGACGAGCACGCTGCAGTACGCGTCGCAAGCAGAGTCTTCCGATGGCTGATGTTCGATTCCGGGAGCTCTACCGCAGCTCTAATGGTGACACGTGGGAGCTGCACGACGAGCGAGGACATGTCTTTGTACTGCACCGGGCTAATTTGGCGTCCGGAGGCCGCATATCTCGCCTCGAGCTCTCGGATTTCCTTTCGCGCGGCAACGGACCCGAACAGCAGGCGTTGATCGAACTCATAAGAACGCTGCTCGATCCGGCGCAGGCTACCTCGATGACGGGAGCGGACCGATGAGGAGATTTCTTGCTGTCTGTGCGGCGGCGCTGGCGCTGATGCTGCTTACTGAGACGGCGGCACCCACACCTGCATCGGCGCTCTTCGGCAGGAGCAAGAAAACGATCTCCAAAACGTGCTCCCAGCAAGCCGATGCGAAGGGTCTGCACGGCAAGGCGCGCAAAACATTTCGGGCGAAGTGCAAACGGCATGGCGGGAAAGTGGCTTAGGCAGCCGGTCGCCAGCCGCGTCAGCCTGCCAAGCCACCTTTTTCTTGTGGCCCGCAGGAAACAACTCAATTGATCCTGGGTTGCCTTTGCGGTGCCTTCGCAAAAAACCTTTGCGAGCGCGCAGGCAAGCGTCCGTGGTCCATGCGGCCGTGAACCGGCGGCTGATGCGCAGAAATTCGCGGAGCGCAGATATGGATAATGATCCGACTCGGACCCACCGACCAACTGCAGAGTGGCTTTGGAGCAGCGTACGAACCTTCATTCGGGAACAGCCCGTCGCGGTCGTCTTGGCCGGCTTGGCTGCCGGAATTGCTGTCGCGGCTGCCCTTCCAGGCACCATGCCCGAGCGGCCCGCTTTCGGCCCCGCCAGGGCGCGCCTTCGCGCAGCAGCCGAAACCGCACGTGGAAAAATTACCGAAGCGACCTTGGCCGCAGGCGAACAGTTGCAAGCGATGGTCAAAGAAGGCGCCGTGCTGGGAGGACTGGGGGAGAGCGCCCGACGGACCGCAACTGACATTGCCGGCAAACAAGAAGATCAGGTCCCCGGTGGACCGCCGGGTGGCACTGAAGTAGCCACAGACGAGCTTGAATCGGATGCCGCCAAAGCAGCCAAAGCCATGCTCGATGCTCAGCAAAAAGCAGTGGACGACATACGGGCGGGACGTCCGGCTCCGTACTACTTCACTCCACCGCAATCGACCGCTTCGTCAGAAGCCACCTCGACCAATGAGCGGGATCCCCAGAAGAAGTGATTATTTGAACAACCGAACAGGCCCTCTCGGACTCGGCGGAAAAGGCGGGGAAATGTAGTCGACATAACAGATCGTGGGGCCGCCGATCGGCCTGCCTGAACTGCGAGGCTATCGAGCAGGAAGGGCGATAAGATTGCCCAGCCGAGCGCTTTTGTTTTTCGATTCTCCGGGCTCTTTCGTTGGAAACCAAGTCGGCCTTTGTACGTTTCCGCAGTGCGCGGATTGCAGCCTCGCATATTTGGCAGGCCGCTCACTTGGCGCCACAGCGGAAAAGGCGGTGCCGTCCCTGTCGGTTTGCGGAGCAATCCGCGTCTTTCCCGCGTGCCCAGCTGCCGGGCACATGTGCCGTGCTGGAGGGGGTTAATGGCACAAAGGGCAGTCCTTCACTTTACGAGTTGCAACTGTCCAGAGTCGCTTGGCATCAGGGCAGCGTTATCCGCTCTCTCGCCTCGAATGGCAGTCGCTCGGCTCGCTGCAACGGCGCCTGCGCGGCTGCATCTTCGGCGTGCGCGCCGAGCCCTATCCACCCGGCGCCCCGGAATACATCGCGCTCGAGCTCTATCTGATGGGGGGCGCGCACGGCATGAAAATGCAGATCCCTGCGGTGCGGCCGTGAGGGGCAGGAATAGCTACTACGCACTGGTCTGCGTCTGTCTGATCGGAATGTGGTCTAAAAGGAGAAAACATGTTCATTGCCATGAATCGTTTCCGCGTGAAAAAAGGGTCCGAGAAGGAGTTCGAACAAGTATGGCTTGGCCGTGAGACGCACCTGGGCTCCGTCCCGGGCTTTGTCGAGTTCCATTTGCTCAAAGGGCCCGAGCAGGAAGACTATACGCTCTATTCATCGCACTCGCTCTGGCAGAGCAGGAGCAAGTTCGAGGCCTGGACCAGATCGGAAGCCTTCCGTCTCGCCCATCGGGATGCTGGCCAGAACAAGCCGCTTTACCTCGACCATCCGCAGTTTGAAGGTTTCGAGATCCTCCAGACGGTGCGGCGTCATAAACATGCAGCGGCGTAGATTTTAACTCAGCATTCCCGCCCGCATAAATCGAACCATGGAGCAGCCACCAATGATGCGCGCGTGTTCGCCTTCGGCCGGAGGTTCGTTGTCGGCCCGCTTCGGGCAAAATCTGTCCGAGCACAACATTTTGCACGATGAGGCAATCGCGCGTATTTTGCGCCGAAGGACGCACCGCCAATACAGCAATGAGCAGGTGCCGGCAGATCTCCTGGATGCGCTGCTCAACGTTGCATTCTCGGCTTCCTCAAAGTCCGACTATCAACAGGCGAGCGTGATCGAGGTGCAAGACCCTGGTCGGCGTCACGATCTGGCCGAGCTCGTTCCTGCGATGCCATGGATCGGAGCCGCGCCTGTGTTCCTGGTTTTCTGTGCCGACGCAAATCGCCTGCAGAGGATTTGCGAGCTCCGCGGCCACCCGACGCCGAATCAAAATCTTGAGTCATTCTTTAATGCGACGGTCGACGCCGCATTGGTGATGCAGACATTTATTCTTGCGGCCGAGCAGGTCGGGCTTGGCTGCTGCCCGATCAGCGTCATTCGCAATCATCTCACAAGGGTGCGGGAAATTTTAGGCTTGCCCGAGCGCGTCGTGCCGGTGGCCGGACTTTGCGTGGGCTATCCGGCGGGCGATGGTCACATCAGCATGCGGCTTCCGCCAGCGCTGACGCGCCATGTGGACCGCTATGACGACACAGATTTTGCGCGCGAGCTCGATGATTATGACCGCCGGCGCGCAAAGGTGGCGCCGGTCGCGCGCGAGAAGCAGCGTGCGCCCGAGAAGTTCGGATATGCCGATTTCTACGGATGGTCGGAGGACAAGTCCCGCCAGGCTGCCGAACGCGAAGGCAAGGCTTTCGGCACGATGGTGCGCAGCTCCGGCTTCTCGCTGGATTAACCGCGCGATCGAGGCTGTCGCGCTTGTGCCCCCAGCCGCAAACAAATAATGGAATTAAGACGTAGTTCTTGTAGGGGCGGGTTTTAAACCCGCCCTCTTTCGGCATTCGGGCTTCCGGAAATATGCCAGACGAACTTCGACCCAGCTGCGGACGACGACAATTCCCTCGCACGGAGACTGGGACGCCAGGGCGGGTTTAAAACCCGCCCCTACAAGCGTCCCGACAAACACGCACCAGATCGCGTGGGTCGAGCTGTCGAGCAAATGCCCGCTGCGATGCACGAGAGAGTGATGCGGCCCGCTTCCGACGCGCAGCAGGTTCCTAATTAAGTAAAACAGAAAAGCTTCTGCAAGCTCCCCTAAGCACGAGCAAGCATGTCGACACATGTCCAGGCGATATGGGCCGCAAGCGCCGCGCCATGAGTCATGCGGTG
>JBKPOZ010000307.1:0-4372 GCA_046733355.1 Pseudomonadota bacterium
ATTGTTTAAAGGCGTCTCATGCTCATCAGCCGCTCGGCTGCTCACCGACTCGCGCTCGGCTTCGCAGTCTTCCAGGCTGCTTGCGGACGCCGACGAGGTTACCGATTGATGATCTGTGCTGCACTGCCAGAAGTCCGCACATGGCACTTCTCGGTCCTTACTGCATTTGGCCGGATGTCCGGTGCCGGCGGAAGCAGACATTGATGAGCGCTGTAACTGTTAGACGTGCGGCTTGTTCGTCAACGACCGCCACTCCGGCCGCACGTCAGCGCGGGTGGCCGCACCGTGCACAGGCGTGCGCTTCAAACGGTTCGTCCTGGCGCGTTCCCGTCGAGGAACTCATAGCGCGTCCGGCGCGCAACGGCATCGGTGGTCGATTCGCGCTTGCTCTAATTGCGGCCACGCGTAACGGAGGGCTCCCCGCCGCTTAGTTTTCGTGTTCCCGGAACGGCCGACGCGGATGGCGGTTGAGCAAGATAGGCCGCGCGGGCTCAACCGTGCGGGAGCATCCGACAATTCGTCGTACAACATTCCGGGAAAATTCCAGGAGGAAAAAGCATGTTGAAGCCAACCATCCCTGAGCAAAGTACGGAGCATGCCCGAGAGGCAGCGAACCTGGGAATGGACTGGATACGCCAGGCGACGCAGGAGAGCCTGACTCAAACGGCGGCAATGTTCGATCGGTTTGTGGACACCGTCCGTACCACGGCAGACAATTTCGACCAGCAGGCATCCGCGCTCAGAGAGCGGTCCCTCTCCATGGCAAAGGAAACGTTCACAAACTCGATGGATTTCGCGCATCGGGCAATAAACGCCCGGGAACCGCAGGAACTGTTGCAGCTGCAGAGTGAGTTCGTCAGCAGGCAGGCGCAGGCGCTTGCGGAACAAAGCAAGCTGTTCGGGGAAAGAATTGCGGAAGGGGCGCATCAGATGGGAAAGTTCGCGGCTCACGGACTGAGGGAGGCGTCGCGGACAACATCGGAAGCGGCCTGACGCTTCATTCGGCGGAGCCTCAGAGCAATGATCCGGGGCCGCTGCGCTGGTATGCGATTGTCTTGATTGCAGCGCTAGGAGCCGCGGTCCTTGTGCGGGCCTACTGGCTTTCAGCCGCCAAAGTGTCGGAGAACCGCTTCACAAACTGAAGGGCCGGATCGCATTTGGTAGCAGGAGACTGGCCGTCCGTCAGGGCGGCTTCTCCTTTTTTGGCAAAGAGACCCGCACTCGGGATTCAAGCGGCACGAATAGTGGGCGCTCTGCGACTGAGCCATGCTAGACGCCATGCGAGGGCCTAGCGATCGGATCGGCAGATCATCCGGTAAAAATGATCCGCATTCATGATGCTGCGGTGATGGCAATTCATGGAGTCGCAAGAGATCAGCAAGTCTCCGCAGCCGTGCGAGCGAATATGGCCCAGCGTTATTGACTTGAACGCGCTTACTCCTTTGTGTTTTGGGCGATCTGCCCCAATCCTCTTTGAATCGCGCTTACCTGCCGGTGCACGCGGTTTGGCGGCGCTGAAGCATTGTCAGGTTGTCAATTGAATCAGGTTTTTGACCGCTCCGTTCGATGAATGAGTTCATTCGACGGCAATTTCGGATCCAGCAGTTTGCGCGCTTGTTCCACGCCAGCTAACGGCAATTTCGCTGGATCCAGCAAGCCTATCTGTACGAGCAGCGAGCCTTGGTCCCAATAAATATGCTCGTGAGTGACTTTTCCATTCTCGACGCCCATGACGACGACGGTCGGGAGCTCCACCTTTCGCCCTGTCGGGCTGATCCCCGGCAGCATCGCCGGCATCTCCACGTCCTGTGTGAAGCTCAGGATGAACTCATCAATGACTCGGCCCTGCCCAATCGTGCGGGAAATTGGCTTGAGCTGCGTGTCGGCGGGCCATCGCCCGATGAAATATGAGCTGTAGAAGCGTCGCACCTCGTCGCTGCCGCAGCCGCCTGTCAGTACGGGGACGTGGGTGACATATGGCGCGTCGGTCATTGTGGCCATCGTCGCATCGATATCGCGCTCAATGAACTCCGCGCGCACATGTGCATCGAAGATCGAACCGAGGTTCTCAAACTGCTCCATTGTTCTTCACCTTGCGATATAACGATTATTAGGAGCGCTTTTTTGCTCCTTCCGGATCGTTCGCAGGCGCTCGCGCTGAATAGCGAGCGCTTCGCGCCTCGGTGCATCAGCTTCCCGCTCTGCGCGCAAGATATGCTTCGGGAACAGCAGAGCGCGTCTAATTCCCTCCTGGTCCGAACCTCTTATTTCATATTGCCCCGGGGTCAACGTCCTCAGCCGGTGCGACAACGAGGACATGCCCTCCCAGGCTAGGCCAAATCGTGCTCCTGGAGGTACTCCAGCAGAGAGTGTTGGTCGCGGAAGGTCTCTGGAGCCATCTGTCTGAAGGTCACTCAGGAACGCTGCTGGGAGTATTACGATTATCCGCTATATAGCAGGCTATGGCTGGTGGAGAGGCAGTGGGGCGTTCATTGAGGCGCTAGGCACCGGGGGATGGCTGGCGGGTGCTGTGAGTGCCAACTCTTGTGCGAGGGCCAGGCCTCGATCAGCGTCCCATCGACCGAGAAATGCTCGTCCGACAGCAACGGCTTGACCCGCGGGTGGTTCAAAAGCGCGCTCATGAATTTCTGAAAAACTTCGCCCTCCTGCAGCCGCTCCCGGTTCTTAGTGAACACGGTTGGGTCCCAAACCGGGTCGTCCGGCGAGAGCCCAACGAACCATCATCGCAGCGGGCGCGCCAGAAAAGGACTCGCTTGGTGGCGACGGGGGCAGAAGACTGCGTAATAGAACTTACCTCTGACCAACACTTCTGCCCGCTTTATCCGCAGCCTCGTCCGCCATGTCCAGGGATATCGCCGCGATTCGACGGCTGCTCTGGACGTAGTCCCCAATCTGCTGCCGCACAAACTCACTCTGGGTTCGCACGAATTCTTCTGGCGAGCGACACTTTGCGAGAGCGTCAATAACATTCATGTTCTGCTGCAAGCGGTTGCTCGTAAGTTCCACAAACTCCCGAGAGATATTGTGTATGGCGCTTGCAATAGCTGTCCCGGATTCCATCACTGTTTCCACATTTCTCAGAGACTGCTGCATACCGAGATCCCCACTCTTGCCGACAAGTCCCGAGGCACGCGAGAGCTGGTCGATCGGTCGCGCGGCAACGTTTCTTGCCACTTCAGCAGCGACTTCCCACGCGCGCTGGACCGTCTCAAATTGGCCCCGCATTAAGTCCGTTGCTGCCCGTGCTGTAGATGCACTCGCGTCTGCGGCTGCGGCACTCATCCTTCGGGTTTCATCTCGTGCCTTCAGCATGCTGACTTTTCTTTTCTGTCCTCCCTGTCTCTTGCGTCTTTTTCCGTTGGTATTGGCCATGTCAGTTGTCCTATAGATTACCTGTTGAGGTTTGCTGCAGATTTCACTTGCGTGTTCGATGGCCCCTTGTCCCAACTTGCACCTCAACAAGCCGTTCCCGAACGATGCAGGTTTTTCGGATGAACGCAGTGTGAGATGGCCCCGCGCTTTTCCGGGAAAGCCCATGTTCCCACGGGACCAAGCTCCGAATGCAGGATTATGCGCGCGATTCGAGACAGGGGCTCGACAATGAGCGAAAAGCGGTGGGTCAGCTCGTTGCCCGGCCGGCTGTAGATGCGTACCCGCTTGCCTGCTTTCCGGTTTCCGGCCGATTGTGCGGAACTCGATTGCGATGTTCTGGCCTGGAACGTATCCGCCTTCGCGCAAATCCTGGTACGAAGGCGTTTGAGCAGCCGATCACCGGCTTGCTAATCTGCTGCGCGTGGGAGTCGCGTCGCCAAGAAGCCGAAATACGCCGCTGCTGCACCACCTGCGAGGGTGGTGAACTCGCGCCGATTGAGCTGAGCTCCCCAGCACCACGCAATCAGCACCTAGCTCAACCGGGCAGGGCGGCGCGGCAAACACCGGGGCAGCACGATAATGAAACTTGCCCGCAGTGTGATCTGGGTAGCTGCGCAAGGGCCATAACAAAGCCGCCCGGTGGTAAGGCCGAGCGGCTAAGTTGCCCAAGTCAGGAGAAAACACCACCCATTTCTAAATACTACGATTCGCCCGAAAATCCGAACAATTCGAAACGGTGCGGCAGCGACCCCGCAAAAGGGGCCGGTGCATGGGGCATTGCAGCCCTTGAGGCTAGATCCGCGCAACCCGTGCGCCGGTTCCCGATTCAGGCTGGAAACTTATTGGGCCTTTGTACGTTCTCTCGTTGCGCGGATTGTAGCTTCCAGACTCCCGCAGGCCGCTCACTTGGGCCCCCAGCGGAAAAGGCGGTGCCGTCCCTGCCGGTGCTCTGGACCAATCCGCGCTTTCCCTTCAACCG
>JBKPOZ010000308.1:0-7609 GCA_046733355.1 Pseudomonadota bacterium
GCACAAGCATAGGCAATCGTTGGATGCTCTCGATTACAAGGCCCAGGAGCTCGAGTGTCGACGGGTCGACCCAGTGCACGTCCTCATACAGCGCCAGCACCGGCTGTTGCATCGCGAGGCCAATGAGTTGATCGATCAACGCGTGCAACGTCCGCCGCTTTTGCACCTCCGGCGTCAGGGCCAGCGCCGGATACCGCTCTCCTGTCGGGACCCCGAGGAGCGCCGCCAGGAGGGGCACGGCCTCGTCTGGCCGATTGCTCGATCGACCAAGCAGTACCTCGAGCTTGGTCAACTGCGCCTCCGGCGGCTCGTCGCGATCCAGCCGCGCCGCCCGTTCCAACAGGTTGATCACCGGCTGAAGTGCGCTATTGGTATGGTCGGGCGAGCAGTAGTGGCTGAGCGGGGTATATGGTTCATCACCGAGGCGGCCGCGCAATGCTCGGATCAAGCGCGACTTGCCGATACCAGGCTCACCCGACAGCAGCACCACTTGGCCGTCGCCTTCTTTGGCCCAAGACCAGCGCTCCATTAGGATTCCGAGCTCGTGCTCGCGCCCGACCAGCGGCGTGAGATGCGCACCATGGAGCGCCTCAAACCGGCCCTCGGCGCGACCCTCGCCTTCGACCCGCCAGGCGTCGAGGGGTACTGCGAAGCCCTTGAACCGCCGCTGGCCAAGCTCAGTCAGCTCAAACAGGTCGCCGACCAGCCGGCGCGTCGCCTGACTGATTACCACGCTGCGCGGAGCCGCCAGCGTTTGCAACCGGGCGGCCAGGTTCGGGGTCTCGCCAACGACCGTCTGCTCCTGGGCGGCACCTTGGCCGATCAGCTCGCCGACCATGACCAAGCCGGTGGCAATGCCAACCCTGGCCGCGAGAGAGGGGCGTTAACAGGTGTCTCCAGCTCCGCCACCGCCTTGACGATCGCGAGCCCAGCGCGGACCGCCCGCTCGGCCTCGTCCTCATGAGCGTGCGGCCAGCCGAAATAAGCCAGCACGCCATCGCCCATGTACTTCGCAATGTGCCCGCCCCAGCGCCCGACCACATCGGTGCAGGTGCTCTGGTACGCCCGGATCACGAGACCCATGTCCTCGGGATCGAGCCGCCTTGACAGCGAGGTCGAGCCCACCAGATCACAGAACAGCACGGTCAGTTGCCGCCGCTCAGCCGTACGGACGCCCAGCTCAACAGGTACTTCGGGGAGAGATGCCGTGCTCGCCACACCCTTGTCGAGTTCCGCGATGGCCTTCAGTAGCCTCTTGCGGTGGCCAAGTAGGACGCCAAGCTTTTCAAGGTCGGCGTCGGTCAGAGCAGGTAGCACTTCGACGTCGATCGCGTTGTCGCGGAACGCCTGCTCGTAGCGCTCGAGTCCCAAGCCTCGCAGCCAGCCTGCGATGTCCATTGTAAGTGCACGGTTCCTGACGCGGGAGGTTTCTGGACCCGCGTAGCTGGGAACTTACCCCAATTTGTATGCCGCGGGGGCTTTTTAGCTAAACGATATTGCTGACACCCTCGGGTGACTTCCGGATGGGGTCAATCGCGTCGATTCGAGGATATCCGCTCCAGGTCCGCTATGCGCCTACTAACTGCCGTGCGAGGCGGTCATCTCTGATCAGCGGCTTAGGGCCACAAAGCGGACGTGATGCCACTACGCCACGGGTCAGAATTGGATTGGTCTGTCGACATTTAGGATCTCCAATGCTGAGCAGCGCAGGGCCCCAGGACACCGGTGGCGCCAAGAGGTGGCCGCAGGGCGTGTTAAATATGGTTTCGGCTCGATTCAACTGTGGTTTCCACGCTCAGTCAAACGGGGTGGGCTTCAAAGAAAGGATGTGAATTGCGGGGCTGGAGAGCCCGCCAGAAGCCCTTAGGAGACCTCGATGAATATCCAAGCCAGAACTCCCCGACCGCCCCTTAACGGGGTGGACACCCCGACCCTGCTCAGCACCATCGCTTTCGTCGCCGGACAGCCAGAGCTTGCCAGCTTCCAGTTCCGAGCCGCGAACGAATGGATCGAGGGTACCCACAGTCGAAGTGCCATGCTCAGTTTCCACGGTGCCGGAGCCGAACAGAAACATCTGAAATCGTACTTCGCCGATGGCGATCATCCGACCGTGCTCTGTGGCGGCGATCGCGGACCAACGCCTGTCGAATGGCTGCTCCATGCGCTCGCGACATGCTTGACGGCCGGGATAGCAAACATAGCCGCGGCTCGGGGCGTCAAACTGACGAGCGTACGGTCGTTCGTCGAAGGAGATATCGACCTTCGGGGTATTCTCGGCATCTCGGACGAAGTGCGCAACGGCTATCGCGACATCTCGATCCGCTTCGAGATCGATGGTGAAGCTCCCCCCGAGAAGCTGCAGCAGGTTCTGGAGCAGGCGCGGGCCCGGTCAGCCGTATTCGATGTGCTGACGAATGGCGTCCCCGTATCGGTCAGCATGGGTTCGGTCAAATAGGTCGGCACCGCTAGGGCCCGGCGCCCAAGGCCGGGCCTCCCTGACACAATGGAGACGACGATGAATGCGACCGATGTCGCGATTATAGGCGCCGGCCAGGCCGGACTCGCGATAAGTCGATGGCTGGTGAAGCGCAACATCGACCACGTCCTGTTCGAACGCGGCGAGATCGGCGCCAATTGGCAATCCCATGCCTGGCATTCCCTCAGACTGCTCACGCCGAACTGGCTGAACGGGCTGCCAGACTCGCCGTATCAAGGCGATGACCCCGACGGGTTCATGCGCGCGGATGCCTTCCTCGCCCGTTTGCGCGCCTATGCGTCGGCATCCTCCGCGCCGGTGTTGCAGCAAGCGGAGGTCATCTCCATCGAACGCAGGCACGAGGCCTACTGCATTCGCACAAGCCGCGGCGATTGGAACGCAAGGGCGGTCGTCATCGCGACCGGTCAATGCGATCGCCCTCACATTCCCGCTATCGGCCTGTCGCTCGATGATCGAGTCGCGAACCTGCATTCGTCCCAATATCGGTCGCCTTCGACACTGCCGAGTGGCAATGTGCTCGTCGTTGGCGCATCAGCTTCCGGCGTCCAGATCGCCGAAGAACTCCGCCGCCATGGACGTGACGTTACGCTGGCCGTCGGGAATCATGTTCGGGTGCCGCGCACCTGGCGCGGGCGCGACATCTTCTGGTGGATGGACCGAGCGGGCATTCTTGCCGAACGGGCCCACGATCTGCCCGATCCCGAGGCAGCCAGGCGCCAGCCGACAGCGCAGCTTGCCGGGCGCCGTGACCGCGCCAACCTGGATCTGTCCACATTGCAGGCTCAAGCTGTGAGATTGACGGGGCGCCTTGCCGCCGTGGAGGGCGACAAGATCAGTTTCCACAATGATCTGCGCTCGACCGTGGAATGCGCGCAAGCGAGGCTAGATCGGCTGCTCGCCCGCATCGATGCCTTCGCCGGCCTTGAGGGTAAAGCAAAGCCCGATGCCATTGCTCCCATCGACCTGTCCTGCGAGGCGCCGAGCAGGCTGTCGCTCGCGGCAGAGGGCATCCGGACCATCATATGGGCTACCGGCTACCGGCGAGATTTCTCCTGGCTGCGAATCCCTGCCGCGATACGCGCTGATGGCGAAATCGCGCACCGGGAAGGAGTCACCGGCGTCCCCGGTCTCTACGCGCTGGGTTTCAGGCTGTTGCGCAAGCGCGACTCGCATTTCATCGGCGGGGTCGGCGCGGATGCGGCGGCGATTGCAGAGGAGATCGCGGCATTTCTCGACAAAAAGGCGCGGCGCGCCGCTTGAGGACAACAGACATGTTGCAAACCGTCCCATTTCCGTCCTGCTTCGATGTGGTGGTCGTTGGTGCCCGCTGTGCGGGCGCCGCCACCGCTATGTTGCTCGCCGGGGCCGGGCTGCGGGTACTTGCCGTCGATCGTCAGGCGTACGGTTCGGACACGCTTTCGACCCATGCCTTGATGCGACCAGCAGTCATGCAGCTCGCCCGCTGGGGGCTGCTCGACTTGGTCATCCGCAGCGGTGCGCCGGTGATCCGTTCGAGCACCTTCCATTATGGTGATGAAGAAGTTCCGATACCGATCCGCCCGGAGCCGGGCATACCGGGGCTGATCGCACCGCGTCGCACCGTGCTCGATCGCATTTTAGTCGACGCAGCCCGCGATGCCGGCGCAATGGTAATGCACGACACCACGGTCCATGAACTGACATTCGATTCGCGCGGCCGAGTGCGCGGCGTCGTCGTGGCAGATGCCCGCGGTCAGATTGGCAAGGTCGCCGCAGACCTCGTCATCGGCGCTGACGGTTTCGGCTCCTTTGTCGCTCGCCGGGTGGGAGCGCCCACGCTGGTGACCGGCCGCGCATCGGTGGCGCATGTGTTCGGCTACGCGGCGGCGCCCAAAGACCTCCATGGCTACCATTGGTATTTTGGGATGAATGCGGCTGCTGCGGTGATACCGACAAATGACGGGCTCGCCTGTTTGGTGGTCTCGATTCCGACCAGCCATTTCGACTCCGGATTTCGCGCCGATCTGGCGACCCACGGCCAGCTCAAACTGGCGACCGTGGCGCCGGGATTGGGAACAAACGGGCTCGCTGCCAGTATCGAGCGGTTGAAGGCTTTTCGTGGTGCTCCCGGTCGACTCCGGGAAGCGCACGGTCCTGGCTGGTTGCTGGTCGGCGACTCTGGCTTCTTTCGTGACCCGCTGACATCGCATGGCATCTCCGACGCGCTGCGCGATGCCGAAGGCGGTGCGACAGCTGTGATTTCCGGCAGTGAAGCGGCGTTGCGGCGATTCCAAGATGAACGCGACAGCATGGCAATCCCGATCCTTACTGCCACCGACGATATCAGCGCGTTCGACTGGTCGCTCGCCAATCTACCGGAGCGCCACAAGCGATTGAGCGACTCGATGAAGGCTGAGGTGGCCCTTTTGACTGCTCGATCGCAGTGCGGTCGGCAGCCGTTTGCTGGCCTTCCGGAGGCATCGCTGCAGATCGAATCAATTCCACAAACGCCAATCGGAGCAGACCTATGAGACATGCGAATGAGAAACCCGGATGGGCCGGAACCCGCTTTGGTAAACCTCAGGTCGGAGCCCGTGCAGAGCGGCGGCGCGTGACCCGCGCCAGCGACGTCATTGCGTTCAGCGATATGACCGGCGACCGAAATCCAATTCACTACGATAATGAACTGGCAGCGCGAACGATGTTCGGCCGCCTCATTGTCCAGGGAGGGGTGACCTCGGGACTCCTCAACGCGGTGGTGGCTGAAGATCTGCCCGGCCCCGGTACGGTGTTCCTCGGGGTGGAGTGGAAGTTTCTCAGAGCCGTGGGAATCGGTGAGGAAATAACAGCGCAAGTGGAAGTCCTCACTGTACGTGAGGACAAGCCGATTTGCACATTGGCTACCCGCATTGCCAACTCCGCCGGCGAGGTCTGCCTCAGCGGCACGGCGGCCACCTATACGGTTCCTCTCGATCGCGATGTCGCCTGACCCACAGGGGCCACCGCTTCTACCGTTTGATTTAAAAGATGGGGCCAGTTTCCATGCTCACCCAAACGCTGGCTTCAATGGCAAAGCCCGAAGCTCGTGACACTCAGCGGCATGGGCCGCTGTTCAGTAAGGAGCCGAACCATGACAACCTCATTTGGTATCTTCGCCTGGCCCTCTTCCACCGCCTGGGCGGATATAGCAAGGGTCCGCCGACCGAGGCAGTCCGCGAGCACCTCAATCGGCTGGTGGCATTCCGACAGCATTACGTTTTGGCATCGCAATCCTGGATATAATCCACGACACCTAGGGTGCTCGGTCCCCTATGTGCGACCGCGCACGTTCCAGAGATTGATTACTACAAAGCTGCCTTACTACAATGCCGCCTTGATGATCAGGTGGCCGGATGAGCGTGGCGTTTCATATCAGGGTCTTCGGTGACTTCTCGGTCCTGTGCGACGGGGCGTTGGTGCCGCTGCCGCAATCGCGCAAGACCCGCGCTCTGCTCGCTTATCTGGCGGTCAATGCAAAGCCGATGCGCCGGGAACGGCTGTGCGAACTGTTCTGGGATGTTCCCGACGACCCGCGCGGGGCGTTGCGATGGAGCCTTTCCAAGCTGCGCCAAATCCTCAATGCGGACGGCGAGACCCGTCTCGAAGCGGATCGCAACACCGTTTACCTCATGCCGAGCTCGGTGCGCCTCGATTATGATCTGATCCGGGGGTTATCGCCGGAGTCAATCGACCCGCTACCAACAGAACGACTGGAGACGATCGCCCAAGCATTTTCGGGTTCGTTTCTTTCCGATCTGCACCTTCCCCGCTGCTCGTCATACGAGGCTTGGCGCGTATACTGCGCCAATGAAACCGATATCCTGCGCCTGAAAGCGCTGCGGACGCTGGTCAATCGCCTCGGGGATGAGCCGGAACGAGCACTCGTGTATTTGCACGCTCTGCAATCTCTTCTTCCGGAGGAAGACTTCAGCAAGGAGATTTCGCGAATTAACGAACGGGCGCGCCAGATCGCGGCGATGCTCCCCTCCCGTGTCGAAGCTTCCGAACAGACTGTCCGATCACCTGTGGAGCACTCCGCAGGGGCAGAGCACGAGCGAGCGTTCCAGCCCGCTACGCCGGCAACGATGCTTGGTGCAAGACAGCAGATACGCTATACGCGAGGGCGGGACGGGACGCGAATTGCCTATGCCGTGAGCGGGTCCGGGCCGGCAATCATCCGTGCATCGCATTGGATGTCCCACCTCGAGTTCGACTGGGAAAGTCCGGTCTGGGGACATTGGATCGAAGCAATATCCAGCGGCTTCACCTATGTCCGCTATGATGGACGACTGAACGGGCTGTCCGACACCGTCTGCGAGGAGGCTTCGTTCGAGAGCTTTGTCAGTGATCTCGAATGTGTCGTTGAGGCGACCGGGCTTGACCGCTTCGTGCTGCTCGGGATCTCGCAAGGCTGCGCCCTGTCGGTCGAATATGCGGTACGGAATCCGGGAAAGGTGGCCGGTCTTGTGCTCTATGGCGGCTATGTCCGCGGATGGCGGGCGCGCGGCGATGGCGCGGAGATTGCCCGTCGGGAGGCGATCTCCGTGTTGATGCGCCAGAGCTGGGGCAAGGACGATCCAATGTTTCGCCAGGTCTTTACGAACCTGTTCATACCTGGTGCAAGCCGCGACCAGATGGACTGGTTCAATGAGCTGCAGCGCCGGACGCTAACGCCGGAAAATGCATGGCGAATCACCTACGCCTTGGCCGACATCGACATATCCAGGCAGCTTCATCATCTGCAGGTTCCGGCCCTGGTGCTGCATGCCCGCAGCGACCGGGTCGCGCCGATCTCGGAGGGGGTGCAGCTCGCAAAGGCGATAAAGAAAGCGCGCTTTGTCGAATTGGAGAGCGCAAATCACATTCTGCTCGCCGAGGAGCCCGCTTTCCAGAAGTTCATTGCGGAGGCAACAGCCTTCGCCAGCGAAGTGCTGGAAGAACGGATGGTCGCGCCGGTCATCCGGAGAACACGACGTCAAGCGACGATCTTGACCGCAGATTTCGTCAGCTCGGTAAACGCGATCGATCAGTTGCTTCCCGAGGTGGCGCTCGAAGCAGTCGATCCTCTGCTCAGGAAGGCAGTCGACCTTGTCC
>JBKPOZ010000309.1:0-20117 GCA_046733355.1 Pseudomonadota bacterium
CCATGTCCCGCATGAGTCGCTCGACGCACTGCAGTTCGTCACCGGGTTCCGGCGCAGATGTCGGCAGGCCGCCTGCGCGGTTGGCGATCCATTCACCTTGGGACGCGACTGGCATGCGACCTCGCAGATGCGACAGGCCAGCATGTTATGCGGGGGGATGCACAGGCACAATGCCGCTTGCGCGCGGGCGGTATGCGCACCGGCGGGAGGCCGGTTTTGCGCGACGCGATGCACGCTTCTGTCGCGCCGTTGCGCCCCATGTGAAACCGTGTATGTAGCGCGGATGAGCGACGCAGCATCCGGCTTCCCGCATATCGCTTCGCTCATGCGGGCTCCGCAACACTGAGCGATGGCTGAATTCGCGACCGGCATCAACACGCGTAGCGCAGCGGATCTGCCGCGGCTCTTCCGCATGCAGGAATGGATCGCGATTACATTCTATCCGCTGCTCGTCCCGTTCTATTACCTGCTGCTGCTCAGGCACACAGAGTATGCGAGCTATATCGCCGGCTTTTTGCTAATTCTGGTTTTCGGGGTGTTCTGCGGCTCCTTCGCATTCAGCCTGAACACGGTGGGCGACCTGGCGCAGGACCGCAAGGCAGGCAAACGATACGCGCTGAGCGCCTGGCCGCGCAGCCGCTTGCTTGCGCTCCTCGTGGCGCTGAGCGCCGGCGCATTGATCGTTCTCGCCGCGCTTGGCTCTTACGACAAGCGGTTCTGGCTGTTTGGCTCGCTGATCTACCTGCTCAGCGTCGCGTACTCGGTTCCAGGATTGCGCCTGAAGGAACGGCCATTGCTCGGACCCCTGACCATCGCGTTCACGCAATTCGCGCTGCCCCAGCTACTCGTATTTCTTCTCTTCGGGTTTTATTCCTGGGAAACGCCGTTGTTCATCGGGCTGTTTTCTCTCGCGGGACTGCGCGGCATCCTGGTTCACCAGATCCTCGACTACGGCAACGACCTCGAGGCCTCGGTGCGGACGTTTGTCACGCAATACGGGGTGAAGCGGACCTGGCGCGCGCTCACTTTCCTGACCGCGGTGGAGACATGCGTGCTCGTTGCCGTTCTGGCTGTTTGCAGCCGCACGGTTTCCGGGCTGCTTATCTATGCCGCGGCGCTTGCCGTGCTCGCCTTGCTGCGGAAGAAAAGCGGCGCATCCATGATGCCGGCGCCATACACCATGCTCATGGAGTTCTACTGCTTCTTCTGGCCCATGTTCCTGCTGGCCTACGGGGCGATCTTTGTGCACTGGATCTTCATCGTGCTCCTGCTGCTGCACGGCTGCGTCACGCTTTCCCTTTCGCCGTCCTTCCGTCTCGCGCTTGGCAACCTTTACGGACGCATGGCGCGGTCCGGCTTGCGCACGTGAAACAGAAACATCGGCGTGAAGACGCCGGTTTCTCCCCCTCTCACCATCGCCCACGCTCCTTCGTTGAGGATATGGAAGGCGGCAGCCGAGCCGCGGGGCGCAATGCGCGCAGCCTCGAGCAGTCTGACCGACTGCTCGTGAATCCGCCGGCCTCGTTTGCTCCGCCGCAGGGCCGAGATGGGCCATCGCCTGCACAGGGGCAGCCACCACGGCCTTTGCGGATGTGAGGTGCCGGCGAGATCGCGCGCCTCGATCATTTCGAACCCGCAGGCGCGCAATGCGCCGGTTATCTCCTGCGCCAAGCCGAGCTCCGGCAGCGCGGCCCCTTGTTCGATGCCCTTCCTGATCGCCGCGTGTTCAGGATTGCTGCTGTCGTATTCGGGCCTCAGGCACCACTCGTAACCGCCGAAATGCGCGCCCTCCTTCATCACCCGGAAGATTTCGGCGAACAGCCTGCGTCTGTCGGGCGCGTGGCAGGTCGCCTCGATCGCATATACGGCGTCGCAGCTGCCGTCGGGGAGGGGGATATTCATGAAATCGGCGAGCAGCAGCGAGCAGCGCTCCGCGAGCCCGGCCTTGCGGTTATGTTTCCGCGCTCGTTCGAGCTGATATGCATGGTTGTTGATGCCGGTCACGCGAGCGCCTGAAAATCTGGCGATAGTGCGCATCGGCCCGCCCACCCCGCAGCCGAGGTCGAGCACGTGCATGCCGGCTTTGAGCCCCAGTATCTGCGCCAGATGGATTTCGTGACGCGCGAGTGATGCGCGGAACGACTCGCCCTTTTGGCGCGGCGCGAAGTGAAATGATTGTCCCCAGCTCGCCTCGTAAAAGTCGGTGACGAGGTCATAATACTGATTGACCATCCGCATGTAGCTCGTTCTCCGCGTCTCGCCCGACGCGGCGTGCAGCGACAGGTATTCGTGGAGCACCCTGCGTCGCTCATCCTGCGTGAGCCAAGGTGCCTCGACGGGCGGTCTGGTCATTTCTCAACGCCGGGGTGGAACGAAACGCTGAACGCGGCGCCCGGGCCCTGAAGTCAGGCCGCGAACCTGGCGGTCCGCGCTCGCAGCATGGCCGTCGTTTCCTCTTCCGACCGCCGCGCGCCGAGCTGCACGCAATATCGCGCGAGCACGTCGTATCGTTTGGTCATGAGCAGGAACACAATGGCCTGATAGTCGAGTTTCTGGAAAACGAGGGCGCCCTCGCGCGCATAGGTGGCGCGGTTGCGCAGAAATTCCCCGGGCATTTCCGTCCAATGCAGATTCGGCTTCAGATGATGCACAATATGGTAGCCGTCGTTGAATGCGACACGATTGTAGAAACTGTTGAGGCAAATGACGGCCCCGCGATAGATGTTGTCGGGAGCGGCCGGGTCGATGAAGGCGTGCGCGCCCCAGGTGGTGCAGCAGAAGCCGAGCATCGCCACCGCCCACGGTATGACATAGACGACGAGCGCCGCTCTCCAGTTGAAGCAGGCCAGTACCGCCACGAAGCCGACGTAACTGAATCCGCCGATGAACACATGCCGCGCCAGCCGGTAGCGCTTGCGCCGCAGCAGGGACATCGGCAGATGATAGTAGGCTCCGGCTACGACTTTGAAAACATAGCGCCCGAAGTCGCGCACACTGTCGCGCTGGTAGGGCATTGTGCTGCTCAGGTCCTCCTGCTGGTTATTTTTCACATGATGCATGAGGATGTGATGGGCGTAATAGCCGCCTGGAGGGACGCCGAAGAGCGGACCGAGAATCCAGTCGATATAGTGCCTGAGGAAGGCGGCGCGCGGGGTGAACAACGATCGATGCGCGATGTAGTGGTAGATAGCGAGGAACCGGGCCTGGCAGACGCCGATCAGCACGAGCAGATAGGCGCTGCCCAGCCACCAGGAAAAATCAGGTGCGAGGATCAGCAGGACCGCTGCCGGCACAACCGTTGCCGACACGGCGGCAATGAACGAGGCGAAAGGCAGATCGCGCGGGTCGTGCACGATCGCCGCGAGCGCGCGCTCGGGAGCGCGCAAGCGGCGCGGGCGATAGACCGGATCGGTCAGCAGCAGGGGGGCGGTTCCGCTCTGCATCGTTCAACCCCTATGCTCACAACGGTTGCGCGGTAACGGGCGCCTTTGGGTCCGTGTTGCGAGCGAGCGAAGTGGATGCAGTGACGAGTATAGCGCCCGGGTCGGGATCGGCCAACCGGACGAGCAAAGACATGCCGCCGCAGAACGGCAAGCGTATCATCGTCACCGGTGCGAACAGCGGCATCGGCTGGCACACGGCACTCGAGCTTGCGCGCGCCGGCGCCGAAGTCACGCTCGCGGCGCGCACGGAGGCGAAAGCACAGGATGCGGCCGTGCGCATCCGCCGTCGGGTGCCGAATGCCCGCGTGCAGCCGGCGCTCCTCGACCTCGCCGACTTCGCGACCGTGCGCGCATTTGCCGCCGCTGCACTCGCGCAGCCGCGGCCGGTCGATACGCTCGTCAACAATGCGGGCATCATGGCGCCGCCGGAACGCGAGGTCACGGTCGATGGATTCGAGCGGCAGTTCGCTACCAATGTGCTGGGCCCGTTTCTTCTCACCGGTCTGCTGCTGCCGGCACTCCTTCGCGCGCCGGCTCCGCGCATTGTCACGGTTTCGTCCGAAGCGCACACCCTGCGCGGGGCGGGACCGGTGCAGGACCTGAACTCCGAGCGCGCGTACCGGCCGATGCAGGCCTATGCGAAGACAAAGCTCGAGAACATCCTGTTCACGCGCGAGCTGCAGCGCCGCGCGGGCGATCGCGTGCTGGCAGTGGCCTGCCACCCCGGGGTGGCGGACACGAATTTGCCGAGGGGCTCGATCTTCGGCATGCGGGTTCTCTTCCGGGTGACGAGGGCGATCATCCAGACCGCGGAAGAGGGCGCGCAGTCAGTCCTATTCGCCGCAACGTCCGCGCAGGCGAAGCCGGGCGGCTATTACGGGCCCGGCGGTTTTCTGAGAATACGCGGCGCTCCGACCGAAACCGAGCCGTCGCCGTTCGCCCGCGATGCGGATGCGGGCAAACGGCTGTTCGACGAGCTTGAGCGGATCGCCGGCATTCGTTATGCGCTTTGACGCGCTGACGCGTGGCGGCCGTAGCCCGGATTGAACGACCCGCCTCCGCTCGCGTCGCGAGCTGCGGCGGGTTTCAGTCGGTCGAAGCGCAGAGCGCGAAGGCGGAAGTGAAATCTGGGGCCGGCGCTCCCCGGATTTCGCTTCCGCTCAATCCGGGCTACAGCGCCAATGTTTTTGTCAGCTCGTTATTTGCGACCCGAATTCCTTATGTCTGAATCTATTCACATCCAGATCATGCGACTGCTGGATATTACGAATGGCAACCTTCTGATGACAGTGCGGCCGGCTTTGCCGTGAACTGGTTGCAGCCGCTCATTCGGCTTCCCGGAATTCTAACTCCCGACCGCAACAAGCGTTCGGCCCGCTTCTACGATGCATTGTCAACACACTTCAAGTTCGGAGATTCCAGCCTTTACCTTAACCTCGGATACTGGGACGACGTCGCGACGGGTTACGACCAAGCGTGCGAGCGGTTGGCTGAGGTCCTGGGCGAGGTGGCGCAGCTGCGTCCTGGCTGTGCCGTACTGGATTGCGGCTGCGGTTTCGGCGACGCCGCCATGTTCTGGATTCGGCGTTTCGCAGTTGCATCGATCGAGTGCCTCACAATCAGTCCAGTACAGGTGGAAACAGCGCGTGAGAGGATGCGCGCGGCGGGGCTGGAGGAGCGCGTCCGCGTCCATCTGGGCTCTGCCACCCGCATTCCCTTTGCGGACGCCAGTTTCGATCACGTAACGGCGCTTGAGACCGCTTTCGAGTACGACACACGTGAAGAGTTCTTCCGAGAAGCGTTTCGGGTTCTGAAAAATGGCGGGCGTCTGGCGACAGCAGACGTGGTGCCGCTCGAAGGGGGTCCGCCGATAAAGTGGTGGCAGCGCCCGGCAAGGACCTTCATGGTTCCGCCTGGCACGGTTTCCGGCTATGTGCAGCGGCTCGAAAATGCAGGATTTACAGCGGTACGCGTTGAAAGCATCGCAAAGAATGTGTTCGCGCCATTTGGCCGCTTCGCGCGCAAGCGTCTGCATCAACCAGAGATCCGCGCGCGCATGCACCCCATCGCGCGGTGGGCCGCTGCGGGTTATGTAAATTGGGTTGTGAACAATCCTATGGATTACATCATCGCCACCGCCGATAAGCCGTGAACTGAAGCGACTAAACTGCCGGGCTGAGCGTCTTTCCTCCAGGTGAAACTCTGATTAGTTGTGCAAGAATATGCCGCTGATACTCACGCTTGCCTCCCGAAACTTATTTCATGACCGACTCCGGTTTGTTGCTACCGTTGTTGGGATCGTATTCTCGATCCTTTTGGTGACGATACAAATGGGCCTTTATCTCGGCTTCGGCCGCATGGTCACGACGATGATCGACCATGCAAACGCGGACCTCTGGGTAATGCCGCTGTCAACCAGGTGCTTCGAAGACCCAATATTGATGGATGACCGGCAGCGCTTTCGGGCCATGGCGCTCAACGGAGTTGCCGATGTCGCACCTCTGGTGATCGGTTTTGCGGAATGGCGGATGCCCAACGGCGGCAGATCCCCGGTATTCATCATCGGGACAGATGTGCGAGCTGGCAGCCTGGTCCCCTGGGATATTGTAGCCGGGGACGTTGCAAAGCTCGAAACCCCGGGCGCAGTAACAGCCGACGAAACTTATCTGGATCGGCTCGGCGTGAGCGGGCTCGGTTCCTACGCCGAAATTCGCGATCACGAGGTACAAATTGTAGCGCTCACCCGCGGCATCCGCTCGTTTACAACGACGCCGTACATTTTCGTGCCAATTGAGCGTGCCCGCACGTACACCGGCGCATCCGCGTCGAGGACGGCCTATTTTTTAGTTCGCCTGAAACCTGGCACCGATCTCGAAGCGATACGGCGAGAAATCCGGGCAAACCTTCTGGACGTCCAGGTCCTCACCCCCGACGAATTCCGCGCAAAGAGCCGCTCGTTCTGGCTTTTCGGCACCGGAGCTGGTGCAGCGCTGTTTGCCGGCGCTCTCCTTGGAGTGATAGTCGGGACGGTGATCGTTGCGCAAACCCTTTACGCCAGTACCAAAGACCACCTCAACGAGTTCGCCATTCTTCGGGCCATCGGCTCTCCGTCAAAGTACATCTATAAGGTGATTATCTGGCAGGCGATTCTGAATGCCCTTATCGGTTTCGGTATTGCGAGTGTCGTAAGCCTTGTCATTGCCAAGGAAAGCACGAATTCCGCCTTACCTGTCGTCCTCACGCCCGAACTTATGGGCGCCCTCTTTATGCTTACAATTGCAATGTGCGTAGTCTCTGCCATGGGCGCAATCGTTAAAGTGACTCGTATCGACCCTGCAACTGCGTTCACCAGATGAGCGGCCGATCACATTGCGATTTCCGCACTTGGTGAGGACGTTTGCGAATAGCAGCTCGTGTAGCTCTGCATGCCGCGTTTGCGAACGGCTGCTCGGGGGCTGCTTCGGCCCAATACTGAGGTGAAGCAGAGCGACTGACCGAGGAAGCGGAAGTGGAGTCTCAGAGAGCGATCTCCAGAACCAGCGTGGCGCTTGCGAATGTGCGGGGGTTTACAATTTGCATAGTTGTCGCCTTCCATTCTGTGTTCGCTTATACGGCATACAATCCAGCTCCCCGCCCTCGGTATTATCCTCCCCCACTCATTAGCGACAGTTCACGCTGGATCGGATTCGACCTGATCTGCGCATCTCAATACGTGTACATGATGCAATTCATGTTCTTGCTGTCAGGTCTGTTTGTGTGGTCCAGCCTTGCCCGCAGAGGAGCACTGGGGTTTGTACGGCGCCGCGTCGTTCGCCTGGGAATACCTTTTCTACTTGGCGTGTACTTGATGATGCCTTTGGCGAACCTCCCCATATACCTGCTCAACAATGTGGCTCGGAGCTGGTCCGGTTTCTGGATCGAGTGGCTTGCATTGGACTATTGGCCTTCCGGCCATCTTTGGTTTTTGTGGTGCCTGCTGGTTCTCGATCTATCGGCCGCTGCGCTTTACGTCTTTGCGCCAGGCGTCGCCGAGTACCTGGGCCGGCTTTCGGCAACGGGCAAACAGGAGCCAGGCCGGTATTTCTCGATCGTGGTCACAGCCTCCGCAGTGGCGTACGTGCCCTTATCTCTTCTGTTCAAGCCGTGGCAATGGGTGCACGTCGGGCCGTTCGGTTTTCAGCCAAGTTTTGTTCTGCTGTACACCGTGTATTTCTATGTCGGCGTCGGTGTAGGGGTTCTTGGCATAGACAGGAGTTTTTTCAGTGCAGGCGGGAAGCTCGCCCAGAGCTGGGCGAGATGGTTAGCCCTTTCATTGCTCGGCTTTATCGCGTGGATTACGGGAACCGCGATGAGTGCTGGAGCAGAAAGTTCGCTGAGCTCAATTCTCCAGGTTCTGGCCGGTCTGGGTTTTAGCGTGGCCTCTGCAGCTGCTTGTTTCACGCTGGCAGCGATATTCCTGCGATATTGGACAGAACCGTCGCTGATTCTAGGTGTGTTATCCGAGCATGCCTATCCCATCTATTTTTTCCACTACGGGTTTGTGCTGTGGCTGCAATATGCGCTTCTCGATGTGCCACTTGTTGCACCTATAAAGGCGGCTATCGTGATATGTGGTACCTTGCTGCTGAGCTTGGCGGCGAGCAGCGTTGTGGCGGGCGTTCGTTTGCATTCACTAACGCCAATGCTCGAAAGAGTCAGGTCACGCTGGCAGTAGCGTGATGTTCTTTGTCAGCCTGAGAACGCATGAAAGGCAATTTTGAGCTGACCGGGTCCACAATGAGAAGACCGCTCGCGGACCGCGTGCTATCATTCATTTGCCACCCAACCCTGCGGCCGGGGAACGGCACGTGCCACTCAGCATCGGACGGCGGCAGCTCATTTCTGTCATTGGCGGCGCAGTTGCGGCATGGCCGCGCGCGGCGCGTGCGCAGCAGCCGCCGGCAAAGCCGGTTATCGGCTATCTCAGCGGTGGCTCCGCCGGGGCGTTTGCGCCCTTTCTCGCCGCATTCCGGGAGGGACTGGGCGAAAGCGGCTACGTCGAAGGACAGAATGTTGTAATCGAATTCCGCTGGGCCGAGGGCGTTTATGACCGGCTGCCCGCCTTGGCCGAAGACCTCGTGGCCCGCAACGTCGATGTGATTGCGGCGAGCGGTGGCGACCTCGCCGCATTCGCGGCCAAGAAAGCCACGAGCAAAATCCCCATCGTTTTCACCAGCGGCGATGATCCGGTGGTCAGCTGCCTCGTAACCAGCCTGGCGAGGCCGGGGCAGAATCTCACGGGCGTGAGCTTTTTCGTCGTGGAGCTGCACGGCAAGCGCTTCGAGCTCATCACCGAGCTCGTTCCGCAGGCGAAAGCGGTCGCCCTCCTGGTGAACCCGAACAGTCCGCAGACCGAACGCGTCGTGCGCGGCCTGGAAGAAGCGGCGCGCAGCAGAGGGGTGCAGCTGCGTAGCTGAAAGCGGCCACGGCAGCCGAGATCGATGCCGCATTTGCCGAGCTGCCTTCGTTGCAAGCGGATGCTCTCATCGAGCAGTCGGATCCATTCTTTGTCAGCCGGCGCGCGCAGTTTGCGTTGCTTGCCGCGAGGCATGCCATTCCTGCGATCTATGAGGGGCGCTCGTTTCCAGAAGCCGGCGGGCTGGTGAGCTACGGCTCGAGCCTTCCCGCCGTGTATCATCAGGTTGCAACTTACGTCGGCAGAGTCCTCAAAGGGGAGAAGGCTGGCGACCTGCCCGTGATGCAGCCCACCAAGTTTGAGCTGACCATCAATCTGATTGCCGCGAAAAGCGATCGGACTGAGCATCCCGGAGCCATTGCTGCTGCGCGCCGACGAGGTCATTGAGTGAGTGCGCCGAGCAAAGCTGGTGCGATCCTGCGAGTCCGGCCGAAAGGAGCAGCGTCGGCTTTGTAGCGAGTGCTGCGCGCAAGCAGCTGCAGTCATGGATGTTTCAGGAATCTCAAATAGAACGCCCAGAACACCAGGACAATGCCGACGTTCACCATCAGCCGCTCCCAGAACCGGTTCCTGAAGAAAAGGACGTCCACGCCGACCACAACAGTTATCAGCGCAAGCACGTAAAGCACGACGACTGCTTGTCTTCCCATGCTTCCTTTTTACCACCCATCCGGGGGACGCGCAGTGAAATGAGCGTTCCTGCCGGCTAGGAACTCCCGCTGAGCGGGCGGGGATTCGCGTCGCGGAGTTCTGACACGACCCCGGCAGGCGGGTTTGGATTCATCAAATTCCCGCTTTTGTATCGTTGGCCGACGCGGCGGTAAGCGGCGACTTCACGAGCTGTGCGCCGACCTTTCTCGCCGCGCGTGGAAGGTGGGTGTCACTCTGGTACGACTCGGCCGAAACGATTTATGCAAAATAGGTCCGGTCGCTGGGCTAAGCAGAGGCCGCTCCGTGCGACCGGCTTAGACGCGTTTTTGACCCTAACCGGACCTCCTGCAATCGCGACTTTCATCCAGCGTTGCTAGATTGTGAGCCGTGCGCCGGAGTGCTGTTAAACACCCAAATAGAAAATCTCCCGGAAAGCTCCGAGCTGAAACCGACAAATCGGTCGCGAGCGGCGGCCTCGCTGACGTCCACCTACGGTTGAAACTCAGCGGCTCGCGCGGCCTCGAAATCCACCCACGCTGCTCACGCGCGCTGACGAGGTGACCGAGTGAGGCGACGGGAGTTCATATCGCTCCTTGCAGGTGGCGCGGCGGGCGTGGCCCGTCGCGGCGCGCGCGCAGCAGGTATACTTAGCGGGGCGCATTGGCTTGTTGATGGTCCTTAGCGAAACCGATCCCGACGGCCAAGCGCGCGTCGCGGCATTCCGGCAGGGCCTTGATGAGTTGGGTTGGACTGAGGTGCGCAACCTACGCGTTGAATACCGCTGGTCTGCCGGCGATGTAGATCGCATCCCAACTGATCCCAAAGAGTTGGTCTGACTCGCACCAGACCTAATAATTGCCAACAGCACCCCTGTGTTGGCCGAAGAGCGCTCAACTAATTCGATCCCGATTGTCTTCGTGATTGTAAACGATCCAGTTGGCTAAGGTTTTTCTCAAGTATGCCGCATCCCGGGGGGAACATTACCGGGTTGACCTTCGTGCTTGGAAAACTGATGGAGCTGCTCAAGCAGATCGCACCACGGCTGGTGAGATAGTAGTACACGTTGTGATGAATAAAGTGACGACAGAAATCAAATCCGCTCCAATCGCGCGCCACGTGGGGCACAAGAAGGTACTCACAATCGTGGGAATGAACCAAAGTGGAGAGCCCGACGTCACGAAAGCTGGCGCGCGGCAGCCCCACCGCGGCAGCCCGGCATGGCGCAACGCACTTCGCAGCCTATCTTAGCGCCTGTAGGGGCTCGACCCGGATAGCAAAGGCGCGACCGAAATGCCTGAAGAGCGTATGGAGCGGCGGCTTGCCGCCATTCTCGCGGCTGACATCGCAGGCTATAGCGCGCTGATGGGCGCCGATGAGGCCCGCACGGTGCGCGACCTCAAAGGACACCAGGCGATTGTGCTCCCGATGATCGGGGAGTTTGCCGGGCGCATTATCGATACCGCGGGAGACGGCATTCTCGCCGAGTTCGCCAGCGTCGTGAACGCCGTCAAATGCGCACTCGCGATCCAGTCCACGATGGCGCAGCGCAATGCAGCGGTTGAGCCCGAGCGCCGCATGCAGTTCAGGGTCGGCATCAATATCGGCGACGTGGTCTATGACGATGTCCGTATCTACGGCGACGGCATCAACGTGGCATCGCGGCTGGAGGGGATCGCGGATCCCGGCGGGATCTGCATCTCAGGCAAGGTTCATGAGGAAATCAACGGACGCGTTGAATCTGCCTGGGAAGACATGGGTGAGCAGCAGCTCAAGAACATCGCGCGGCCGGTGCGTGCCTACCGCGTCCGGCTTGATCATGGAACGCCAGCACTGGGATCAGCGCCTGTGCTCCCCGAGAAGCTATCAATCGCAGTCCTGCCGTTCGAGAACATGAGCGGCGATCCGGAGCAGGAGTATTTCGCCGACGGCATTACCGAGGATCTGATCACCGATCTCTCGAAGGTTCGCGGGCTGTTCGTCATCGCGCGCAACTCCTCGTTTGTCTACAAGGGCAGATCAGAGAGGGTGCAGGAGATCGGGCGTAACCTGGGCGTGCGCTTCGTGCTTGAAGGCAGCGTCCGCAAGGCCGGCAATCGCGTGCGCATCACCGGGCAGCTGATCGATGCTCGTACCGGCGGGCACCTCTGGGCGGAGCGGTTCGATCGCGAGCTCACCGATATCTTCTCCACACAGGACGAGGTGGTCGAGAAGATTGTGGGCGCGCTCTCCGTTACGCTCACTCCGAGCGAGGAGCGGCAGCTGCGGGAGCGTGAGACCGCCAATGTGGAGGCGTACGAGACTTGGCTGCGTGCGCGCGAGCTGCTCAAGCAAGGCACGCGCGAGTCGGTCGTGCAGGCGCGTGCAATGTACCGCCGGGCAATCGAGATCGACCCGAATTTCGCAGCACCGTATGCAGGGTTGGCGCTTGCGGCGGTCGCGGATTACGTGAGCGACTGGGCACCCGATCCGCCGCGGGCGCTGGATGAGGCCGATCAATCGGCGCGCCGCGCCATGGAGCTGAACAATCACGAGCCGGCGAGCCATCTGGCACTTGGCTGTGTGCTGATGTGGCGGCGCGATCACGATGGTGCGCTGGTTGAGTTGCGCCGCGCCACTGCGCTCGATCACAACTTTGCCGTGGGCTATAGCGCGACCGGAATGGCGCTGATGTATGGCGGCCGGCCGGCCGAGGCGCTCGAACCGATCGCGATGGCCATGCGCCTCGATCCGCACGGCTCGCCCATGGTGCTGCACACGCTCGCGCAGGCCTATTTCAGCCTGGGAGACTATGAGACCGCGGCGCGGCATCTGCTCGAGCGCATCGTCCGCATGCCCGGCACCGATGCAAGCCGCATGCTGCTGGCGTCCTGCTACGGCCATCTTGGGCGCGCCGAAGACGCGCGCAAGGCTTGGGCGGAGCTGCTCAAGGTGAACCCGGGATTCTCGCTGCAGCAGCGTGCGCGCGTGTTGCCGTACAAGAACCCGGGTGATTTTCAAAAGATCGTGGAAGGACTGGCCAAGGCCGGCTTGGCGTAAGCGCTAAGTTCTGCTGAAACATGCCGACGAGCTTGCGCGCGGTCTGGTCGAAGCGGGCTTTGTCGCGCCAGGTCTTGAACGGATAGAGCAGATGCGGCTCGATGCCGGGCACCGAGGCCGGCACGAAAACCCGCAATAGAGATCGGTGCGGAAGTTGACGTTTTTCAGCGAGCCGTCGAGCGCCCCGGTCACCAGCGCCCGCGTGTCTGCCAATACCGCGCAGGCGTGCTGCGGACCTGAGACCTTCAACGCTCTAACCGGCGCTTTTCACCCCGATTCAGACCTACGCTCCGTCGGGATTGTGCGCCGCACATTTGCCGCACTGGCAAGCCGTTTCGCTCAACGAACGTCCTTTCCTGTTTTGATGGCCTAAGTTGAATGGCATCGTATGATACCTGAGCCATTAGGGAAGGCGATGCGTCGACGCGATTTCGGGCTCATGGCACACGCACTTGTTGTGCCCTGATCGCTTGAATACGCTCAGCAGCGTGCTTGTTCGGGTGCGGCAGTGCCGCGGGGCATTACAGACGAGGTGAACTGTGAATGGCAACGAAGGACGACAGAGCCGTCGCGCCGTCCTGCTCGGTGGGGCTTCGGCAAGCTTCACTATCGGCTGGAGCTCCATTTCGGCGAACGGCGCAGCCAGCACACCTGCGTTTGCAGAGCTGAAACCGGCGCGGTCGGCACCGGATCCGTCAAGCAGTGCAATCCGAACTTTTTCGGGGCATACCGATAATGTCAACTCGGTGGCCATCGTGCCGGGCGGGCGCACCGTCCTCTCCTGCTCCAGCGATGGGACGCTCAAACTTTGGGACGTCGCCACCGGCGAGGCGACCCGCAGCTTCACCGGATGGGTGTATGCGGTGGCTTGTGCGCCGGACGGTCGCACCGCGCTCTCGGCCGGCGACGGGGGTATCAGCGTTTTCGACCTCGCAACCGGCGATCATGTCCGTTCGATTGAGGTTCATCAGGACTCTGTGCGCGCGCTCGCCCTTGCGCCAGACGGTCGCACCGCACTGTCTGGCTCCGACGACCACACGCTCAAGCTCTGGGACATCGGCACGGGCGAGCAGCTTCGCGCGTTCGCAGGGCACGCATATTCGGTCCGCGCGGTCGCCATTTCAGCCGATGGCCGCACCGCGCTGTCAGGCAGTTGGGACGTCTCGATTTCCCCGCTCGGCGACAAAACGCTTAAGCTATGGGACATCGCAACCGGCAGGGAGATTCACAATTTTTCTGGAATCTCAGACTGGATATTGGGGGTGGCCTTATCGCCTAATGGCCGCATTGCGCTGGCAGGTGGCGACCGCGTACTCAAGCTTTGGGACGTCGCGACCGGCAAGATGATCAGGGACCTCCAGGTGCGTGGAGTTCGTGCCGCTGCGTTCTCGCCGGACGGCCGCACGATGCTCGCGAACGATAGCGAGAAGATCATCCTCTTCGACGCCGCGACCGGCAAGGTGATCCGCACCTTCACAGGCCATTCGAGAGACGTGAGCTCGCTGGCCTTCGCGCCGGACGGGCGCACCGCCTTCTCTGCCAGTTGGGATCATACGCTCAAGCTTTGGAACACCGACGTAGGCCATTAGAGCAGGACACCTTTTCCTGAAATCGCTGTCCGGCACTACATATTTTGTTGCAGCCCGGCGCACAGCAGAACAGCGATGCGGAAGACCGAACCTGCCTTCGGTTAGCTAGAGGGCTGTGGTTTGGCCCGCCATAGCAATAGGAGTCCTGCAGCACACTGCAGCGATCCAAATAATACGACAGCGAGATTGAATGCTGTCTGAGGATTCCTGGGATCCAAGATTCTCTCCACCTCACCTTGCATGAACAGCGCCGCGACCGAAATCCCTGGCATTAGTAACAGGAGGCCGGCCGCTACCATGAGCCAGCGCGGCACGATATGGCCACCCTGAGAAAAGGCGCACTTGATGAACCACCCGCCGCAAAGCGCAATCGCATAGCCGATCGGCACGAAATAAAGAAAAACGAAAAACATTTCCCAAGGACGGGCATCTATGCCGAGCGGATCGCCCCCGGAGGCACTCTTGACAAGCAATGGGGTGAATTTCGCGGAACAGGCGGCCGGCAATAAGAGCATTGCACCGAGCGCTACCATTATAAAACGCTGCAGATCCCTCATACCCTCTCGCTGGCTCTCGGCTGCGTGTTATTCTGCCTCGCCTATTTTAATCCCCCGAGAGATTACGCTTCGACTCAGCAGCGCCGTCGAGCGAGCGCGCATTCCGTCGCGCGAGATGCGGCATGCCGTTTCAACTGGTTGCGTTTGTTGAGAAGTTCTACACCTTCTTAACTGCTTACCACCCCGACGAGTTCATAGAATAGGCGATAGTTCAGCCGCTGTTGGCACTACTCGGCCGTATCATTCGGACCGAGGTAAGGTCCGCTCATTGGGGTGAAGCGGTTGCAGCGCCTCCCCCCTCGTAAAGGGAGCTCATGACCCCAAGCTGACATGCGCGTGCGACTAGCGCTGTGATGGGCACTAGGCCTCCTTCCAGCAACGGTCTGAGAATTGGCTATTTGCGCTCGACAATTAGCTGGCGGCACTCAGCCGTGCCGATGTTCTCTGTCGCATGAGACGGGGTAGCCGGATGAATGTGACGCTACCTGCCTGCGCTTTGTTTTCTCTGGTCTTGCCATCCGGTGTATAAATGCGGGTGTCGCAATCCGTGAGGTAGTAGACGGCCAACGGCAGGTGTGAATGCCACGCGTCCCGTTTGCCAGCGGGTCTGGTGACTGCAATAACCAGGAACTGATCGTTCTCCCCAATTTTTTTGTATACTGCAGGATCTGCAACGTATGACGGAGGCGCGTTTTCCGGTCCTGCTTGGGCGATCGCTTTTGCTTGCAGCGATGCAAGACTCAACAACGCTACTGCAGACATGATAAGAATGCTACGCTGATTCATCGTGCTCTCCTCGGATCAAGTGTGCCCCGGTGCGCACGTTTTCTATGATCTCGGCGCTTTGAAGTGGAGTGAGCCGATACTCTGCGGGTCGGCAACAGCACGGTGTGTGAGAGGCACGCGGAAAAGACGAGTCGCTTCGTGCGCTAGACAAGGCCGGTGCGATCCAGGCGGCTTGCTATTCCGACCAAGTAAGGGGTCCCCCCTTGGATAGCTTATTAGCGGCGCGACGAAAATGTCTGCACTTGGCCAAGGCAGACGTAGGGGCTCAGATGGCGATAGTCCCAGTTTGACCCCGAGCGGACATGGGCGCAGCGACGTGGTAAGTTTCAGCCGACGCGTCCTAGAGGCACAATGCCCAAGATTCAGACCGAGTTCCTTTTCACAATCGACCTCGATTTTGAGTTCTCTGTTCTTGGAGATACGCCTTATGGCATCCGACGTATCGCAAGGCTCAAGAGCGGCAACTTCGAGGGCCCGAAACTCAAAGGGACGGTATTACCGGGCGGCGGCGCTTGGACACTCGTGCGCCGCGACGACGTTTTGGACATCGAAATGCGGCTGCTGCTTGAGTCCGCCGACAAGCATCAAATCTACATGCACTGGAGGGCGCTCCGCGACGTGCCGAAAGACGTTACTGATCGGCTGCGTCGCGGTGAAAACGTCGATCCTGGTACCTACTATTTCCGCGCCACACCGTATTTCGAGACAAGCTCGGAAAAGTATGGCTGGATGAACCGTATCTGTGCGGTCGCCTCCGGTTCGCTTGCGACGAACGCGCGAACGCTGGATGTTTTTCAGGTATTGTAGCTGGCACATCGATTGTCGGCTTTTGACACTCATGCGACTTCATAAGCTCGTCGCCTAATGACTGATCATTGGGGTGAGCGGATCTACTCCAAATGTGCTCGGGACAGCCGTTATTGACCCAAACCGTTCCTAAGCCGGATTAAAATCCCGCACCGCGGCAAACCTCCCTCGATCCTGGCTAATCCATTATGCTGTCACTCCCTGGCTAGGAGCAGCGGATGTTCGGTCAACTGAAGCGGCGTGAGTTTGTGACGCTCCTCGGCGGCGCGGCGGCGTGGCCATTCGCGGCGCGAGCGCAGAAGTATGGTTTGCCAGTCATCGGGTTTCTTAGCAGTCTCGCTCCAAGCGACTTGAACGAGGTTGTACCGGCATTCCGCAAGGGCCTCGAAGACATAGGTTTTGCTGAAGGGCACAATGTTGCAATTGAATATCGCTGGGCGGCGGGAGATTACACGCGATTGCCAGCTTTGTCGGCCGAACTCGTCCAGCAAAAGGTTGCAATCATAGCGGCAATTAGCGGCACTCCCGCAGCGCTGGCCGCGAAGGCCGCTACAACGACCATACCGATTGTTTTCGCCGTCGGCAGCGATCCAATAGCAGCTGGGCTGGTTTCCGACCTCAGCCATCCTGGCGGGAACATCACGGGCGTGAGTTTTTATAGCGAACCAGTCGTGACCAAGCGGCTGGAGCTGGCACGCGAATTAATCGCCCCAGGCAAGACAATTGCGGTGCTGGTGAATCCAGAGAATCCGCCAAGCATCGAGCAAGGCGCAGCGGTACAGAAAGCCGCTATGGCCGTAGGCCAGAAGCTGGAGGTTCTTCGCGCGAGTACGCAGAACCAGATCGACGAGGCGTTCGCAATGATTGAGGACCAGAATATTGCCGCACTGCTTGTAAGCTCTGATCCTTTTTTCTTCACCGAACGCACGCAATTAGTCGTGCTGATGGCACGTAACGCTCTGCCTACAATCTTCGGGGATCGCGAGCACGTCGAAGCCGGCGGTCTCATGAGCTATGGCGCCAGCCGACACAATGCGTACCGTCAAGCCGGCAACTACGCCGGCCGGATTGTTAAAGGTGAGAAGGCGTCTCAGTTGCCTGTGATGTTGCCAACGAAATTCCACCTCATGATCAATTTAAGGACCGCAAAATCGCTCCGCATAAACATTCCGCCTAGCGTCCTCGCCCGTGCTGACGAGGTGATCGAGTGAAGGCCTATGCTGCCACGGGTTTCCTGACCAGCGGTAGCGTATGCAATTCGATCAACTGCGCCGAGAGCATAGAATGATAAACAACAGCGCTCGGTAGAGCCAACAGGCCGCAGACGATCAGCACAAAGCCACCCGAGCCGTGAACGAACGGGCTGATGCACCGGCCGAACAGGGGGTGCCACATCGGATTTCAAAAGATCGCTGCTCATGACCGCTTCATTGCACGATCGACAGCACCCAATCCAAGAAAATCACCGCCGGCGTGCCCGAGTTACCACTGGCGCCTGTCGACTAACACGCTCAAAGCTTTTCAAAAGATCGTCGAAGGACTGCGCAAGGCCGGCTTGGCGTAAGCATTAGCGGGATGACTTTTCTTCGAATGGTCATCCGCTCTAATTATTTGGTGGTACATGATCGTTTCCGAAAACCGGTCCCACTTTTCGGGATGACGCTCTACCATACTGCGTCAGAACTCATATGTTGCCCCGTCGTCCTGAGGCGCGAGCGAGCACGCATGTCGGGCCTGCCCGACATGCGAACTTTAGTATGCGATCTCGGGTAAACCAAGATCGCGTGAGCGAGCCTCGAAGGACGCGGCCACGATACGTGGCAGGACATGGAGTTGAGCCAGCCGCACCATGAGTGCATTCATGTATGCTCACATGTGCGGACGGTTCGCTGCGGAGGCCATGCATCCTTCGAGGCTCGGCGCGTTGCGCCGAGCACCTGAGGATGACGGGCTGAGATATGAGTTTTTGACGCAGTAAGGAGGCCTTAGAGATTTCACTCCGCGGCGATGCGCACTTCGGGCGCGGCCGAGCGCACCTCGGCGTCCACCTGCTGCTCGTACTTGGTGAAGTTCTGCTGAAACATGCCGACGAGCTTGCGCGCGGTCTGGTCGAAGCCGGCTTTGTCGCGCCAGGTCTTGAACGGATAGAGCAGATGCGGCTCGATGCCGGGCACCGAGGTCGGCACGGAAAACCCGAAATAGGGATCGGTGCGGAAGTTGACGTTTTTCAAAGAGCCGTCGAGCGCGCCGGTCACCAGCGCGCGCGTCGCCTTGATCGGCATGCGGCGGCCGACGCCGTAAATGCCTCCCGTCCAGCCGCTGTTCACCAGCCAGCAGTCGACGTCGTGCCGGGAAATATGCTCGCGCAGCAGGTTGCCGTATTCGCCTGGCGGCCGCGGCAGGAACGGCGCGCCGAAGCAGGTCGAAAAAATCGGCTCGACTCCGACGAGGCCTTTCTCGGTGCCGGCCACCTTCGCGGTGTAGCCGGAAAGGAAATGATACATCGCCTGCGCCGGCGTGAGCTTCGCAATCGGCGGCATCACGCCGAACGCGTCCGCGGTCAGGAAGATGATATTTTTCGGATGTCCCGCGCGTCCCGTGCGCGAGGCGCGCGGCATGAAATCGAGCGGATAGGCGGAGCGCGTGTTCTCGGTTCGTGAATCGTCGTCGAAATTCGGAATGCGCGTTTCCGCATCAAAGCCGACGTTCTCCAGCACTGTGCCGAAACGGTTGGTTGCGGCATAGATCTCGGGCTCCGCCTGCGCAGAAAGCCTTATGCATTTGGCGTAGCAGCCACCCTCGAAATTGAAGATGCCGTTCGGTCCCCAGCCGTGCTCGTCATCGCCAATCAGCGTGCGGTTGGCATCGGCGGAAAGCGTGGTCTTTCCCGTCCCCGACAGCCCGAAGAACAGCGCGACGTCGCCGTCGTCGCCCACGTTTGCCGAACAATGCATCGGCATGACGCCCTGCGCGGGCAGGTAGAAGTTGAGCGTAGTGAAGACCGACTTCTTCATCTCTCCGGCATAGGACGAGTTGCCGATGAGAATGATCTTTTTGCTGAAGTCGATGGCGATCACGGTCTCGCTGCGCACGCCGTGACGCTCGGGATCGGCTTTGAAAGAAGGCAGATCCACGATGGTGAGCTCGGGAACGAAGGAGCCAAGCTCGGAACGCTCGGGACGGATCAGCAGCTGCCGGATGAACAACGAGTGCCAGGCCAGCTCGGTGAATACGCGTGTCCTGATGCGGTAGTCGGGATCGGCGCCGCCATAGAGATCCTGCGCGTAGAGCGTCTTGCCCCGCGCATGCGCGACGAAATCGTCAAACAGGCGCCGGAAATGCGCCGGCGTGAGTTTTCGGTTTCCGTCCCACCAGACGCTCTTCTCGGTGAGCGAATCCACGACCGTGTGCTTGTCGCGCGGGGAGCGGCCGGTGTGGGCGCCGGTATGCGCGCACAGCGCGCCGCCCTGCACGATGGTCGCCTCGCGACGCGAGATCGCGTGCTCGTAAAGCACGGGGGCGGTATGATTCCAGTGAACGGCGGAAAGATCCCGGAAGCCGAACTTGTCGGCGCCGTAACCGGGATTCCTCGATCCGCTTTCCTCCACGACGCAACCTCCACGACATGTCCGGCCCCGACCGGACCTACTCCCCAAAAAAGCGCTTGCAGATTGAGACCTGGATGCCGCCTCCGGTCGGGAAGCTATAGCAGATGTCGGAACTCAGAGGACAGAGGACAGAGATCAGAGGTCAGAAAGGCACATGTTAACCTTCCTGCAATGTGACATCGGGG
>JBKPOZ010000310.1:0-24677 GCA_046733355.1 Pseudomonadota bacterium
CATCTTCCTGGACTATGCAAAACACCATCCGAAGGAGCTGGACGAGGAGTTCACCGACCTGGCGCTGACCAGCCTGTCGCAAGCCTTTCCCTGCAAGTAGCTCTGCCAGCATGCCGCGGCTGCTGCCTTGTTTCAGAGGCATAGTGCTCGCGGCGCCAAAGGACTCATGACGACAGGGCGCGACGACCTGGCAAATATTAAAATTTCAACGAGAACAGATATTGAGTATTTGGCCCGATCCGATACTCGCTGTCGAATCAGGCGATTATTCCCCTGGTGCCGAGAAGGACAACCGTGACCTTAATCGCGGGAAGGTACCGGCACCCTGACAGCCTCTGTTTCGTCGAAGCGATCGAGAGTAGTGCTAGCTGAGGGCCTCTGTTCACCAGAGGTGTGGCGATCTTAATGCGACGTGTCCTCTGTTCGGACAGGCTGTCTTAGCTTTCCATTTCCCGTTCCAGCTCGGATTTTTTATGAATGTGTAGCGAGTGATCTGAACGACTGACTATTTTGGACCGCTTCCACTCACCGAAAGCGCGACTGACGTTTTCACGTGCAACTCCGGCCATTCCGGCCAATTCTCGATGGCTGATCATGTCGTTGATGACAATTTCGCCAGACTTGCTGGTCTTACCCAGGCTCTCAGCGATTTCCAAGAGAGCGCGGGCAACGCGCCCCTTCCATGTAAGGAAGGCTAATGCTGCTACTGTCTCGTCGGTTTGCCGTAAACGCCTCGCCAAGAGCCTTGTAAGATGTTCGTGAATTGCAGGATATGTTTCGGTACATTTCCTGAAAGCTTCCCGGGAAACAAAATACAGTTCACAGTCGCTTATGGCCACAACGGATGCTGATCTTGGCAGGTCATCGATCATCGAAAGATCGCCGACCACACTGCCTGGCGTAAGGATTGAGAGTATCCTTTCCTCGCCGTGGCGCGATCTCAGAACCACTTTTAGAAACCCTTTATCCAGCCGATAGCAGCCATCACCCTTGTCCCCCGCCTCAAACAGCGCGTCGCCAGCCGTGAGTCTTTTTAAGGTTGAGCGCGAAAACAGCTCTGAGGAGAGTGTCTCTGAAAATCCAATCAAACTGCCGGAGACAGGGACTTTCATGTTGTTCCTCTATCTCGAAGCATACAATTAGATTCAAGGTGGGGTTGTTCCTGGTACTCCTACATGCCGCGAACTGGCCCCAATGCAGCCCCGATCTGGAATTTGAGCTTTTTAGGCATTGTTCTGGCGCTTAACGCGTCGCAACAACGATATTTAAAATTAAATTTGAATTGGTGTGATGCATATCACCGACCAGCAAATAGACACGATGTTACACGAAAATAACCACAATTGTGGTCCTGCCAAAGCTACTGATTTGCCGGATCCATTCGTTTTCATGGAATCAGGCAGCGGATCTTAGAGTTACGACGTGAGCGGCAGCACGTGGACGTGGCGAGTGTGTGTAGTAACCAAAAAAGTCCCGATCCGGTGCAAATAGCATGTTGAAAAGAATCGCCGGGAACGCAATTCGTAGCTCAAGTCGCGTCCACAAGCGGGTGTCGAAGTTCACATCAGGACGCTCGAAACGAAGCAACGCAGCTAAACTGGGCCAATGCCGGGTTGTCATCGTCGAAAGGAGGCCCCTGCTTCGCGAGGGCCTGATGCGGATAATCGCAAGCAAACGGTTCCGCATTGCGGCGACGCTGGCCAGCGTGGACGACATCGGGGCAATGTCGCTGCCCCAGAACATCCCGCTTCTCATTGTGCTTGGCTCCCGCGAGGACGAGCCCGCAACGACCGCTCAGGAAATCAAGGCCTTCAGGCTGCGGTATCCAGATGCGCACATTGCTGTCGTGGCCGAGAATGACGAAGCAGACAATGTCCTCTCGGCCTTTCGCGCGGGGGCGGACGCCTACCTCGCCAAGCTCACATGCCAAAACACCCTCATCAAATCGCTGGAGCTCGTCGTGGCCGGGGAGAGGTTGCTGACCTCGGCGATGCTGTCCAGGATCCTGGGCCTGTTTCAGGAGCGCAGCAGAAGCGTAGACCTAGCCACTTGTTCGGCGATGAACGAAGGGGTGGAAATACCTCCGGCATCTGAGGGCGGCAACGTCCCGCGCTTATCAGTTCAGGAGAGGATCATTCTGCGCCAATTAGTTGATGGAAACTCTAATAAGATAATTGCCCGTGCAATCGGGGTGTCGGAGGCAACCGTGAAGGTCCACGTCAAGTCGATCCTACGAAAAATTAGAGTGCTGAACCGCACACAAGCCGCCATCTGGGCCAGCCGCCATGGCTATAACTGGAAACCAGCCGACGCGACTCCTGGTGAAACTCTCGGTCTCGAGATGTCCTAGTGATTACCCGAGAATTGCCCCGACTCCAACGGGAGTACCTACTCAGGCGCATTGCCCGGGGGCACTCGACGGGAGCACCATACGCTTACAGTCTTTGGGGCGGCGTGGGCGACGGTCCTCGCCGGACGATCGAGAGCGTATCGTAATCGGATCCTTCCGCAGGGGCGCTAGCGTCCGCTCGAGGCGACTCATCAATGCGGTGAAGTGGTAACCGGAATGCACCGCTTCGTCGGTGAGCAAGAGATGAACCGCAGGGTGAGCTGACAGAGGTGGTAGTATGATAAGAGTCATTCCTGTGGTTCTGTGCGGCGGCAGCGGAACACGTCTGTGGCCTTTGAGCCGACGTGAGCATCCGAAGCAATTCGTCCCGCTGATCAACGGCGCAAATTTGCTTTCGTTGACAATCCAGCGCGCGAAGCACTGGGCTTCCGAAAACGAGATGGTCTGCATTGGAAACGAAGCACATCGCTTTATGATTAAGGAGGCACTTTCCGGAGTGCCTGCAAAGGTCATTCTCGAACCTGAGCCACGCAACACCGCTGCAGCTATTGCCATCGCGGCTCTCTTTGTTGCCGAAAGCGATCCCAATGCCGTGTTAGTCGTGATGCCAGCGGATCACCATGTTGCGACGCCAGGGGCACTGATCGCAACGATCGGTCGAGCTATCGAAGAGGCACGCGATACATTGGCGGTGATCGGGGTGGAGCCGAGACATCCGAGTACCAATTATGGTTATATTCTTTCGCAGCGCACAGAGGCGGCGGATTCATATGATGTCGAAGGATTTCTTGAAAAGCCCGACATGGATGCTGCGGCGCGTCTCATCGACAAGGGAGCTCTGTGGAACGCAGGCCTCGTAATCGGTCGCGCGGAAAACATCGTGTCCGCCTTGGAAACCCATGCGCCCGAAATCGTCAAGCATTGTCGGGCTGCGCTCGCCAACGGCGAAACCCGGCATGGCGCAATCTTTTTAGATGCTGCACACCTTCTCGCCTGCCCAGCCCTGCCTTTCGATCAGGTCGTTCTCGAGCGGATTCAACACCTGAAGGTCATCCCCTATTTCGGGGAATGGAGCGATGTAGGATCGTGGGATGAGATCGCAAAATTGACGCCAGCCGATCAGGGCGGCAATCGGATCGTTGGCGATGCCATGATGGATGGCTCGACCGACACATATGTCAGGAGCTGCGATCGCCTCACCGTGGTGATCGGCGTGAAAAATACCATAATTGTTGATACGGCAGATGCACTGCTGGTCGCGGACGTGAACCACTTGTCCGAATTGCGTGAAGTCGTGGGCGAACTTGAAGCGGCAGCGCGCCCAGAGGTTAAGAACCATTGCCGAGTGGTGCGCCCCTGGGGGGCTTATGAGATCCTGGCGCAGGACAAGCGTTACCAGGTGAAGAGGATTACCGTGGCCCCGGGCAACCAACTGTCGCTCCAATATCATTATCACCGTGCCGAACATTGGGTTGTGGTTAAGGGAACGGCCAAAGTGACTCATGATGCAAAGACGTTTTTACTGAGAGAGAATGAGAGCACCTTCATTCCAATCGGTGGGGTGCATCGGCTCGAAAATCCTGGCAAGGAGACTCTCGAACTTATTGAAGTGCAGTCGGGCTCGTACCTTGAGGAGGACGACATCGTTCGGATCGAAGACGACTACGGACGGCTCGTTTGAGGGGGAGAAGTACTTCCCAGCCATGCCCCGAGATACCGAATTCGCCAAGCCAGGTTTCAATAACCAAATCGGCCTTATCCTAGATTAGAATCGATCGCCATCCACGGTGAAGCTCCGAAACTCGATTCCGAGTTCCTTGAGTGCGTGGACACCAGGAACCTCTGCCGCCGGGTGTATGAGCCCAAGTATGGAGTCGGATCGGAAGCGTACGGGGATGTCCAGAGCCTCTGCTGTGGCTAGGAGGCAACTAACAAGCTGCCACGGCACCGGGACGGGACGAAGTGTTCTGCCTTGTGACGCGGCGATCTCTCTCATGAGCCGTCGGAAGGTTACAGGTTCAGGATTGGCCAGCCCTACCGGTTCCGGCAGCGGCATGTCCGATTCGGCAATACGCACCATCGCGGCTGCCATGTCCGCCTCATGCACTGTGAACTGATGAGAATGTGCCCCGATGAGAGGTGTTACCGGCAGTTTGGCGAGCGTCCGAAGCGCGCCTGCCATCCCGCCCCAACCGGGGCCGTACACCAGTCCAAGGCGAGTCGAGACAAGCCCCAGACTGCTGGCGGTCTGCTCGCAGGCCAGCTTCGCCTGACCATATAACTGTCGCGTTCCCCTAAAAGCGGACATCGAGGATATAAAAATGACCCGGCGAATCCCTGCGTCGGCAGCATTGCGGAGGAGGCGCTGCGAGCCGGACACATTGACATCCCACAAGTCGCCGGCGCTGACCAGGCTTAGATCCCACGCACCATGGATGAGCACATCTAGGTCCCTGAATGCGGCCCCTGAGGGCGGACGCTTCATCTCGTATGATCGCCATTCGGCGACGCCGACCACTTCGGCGGCAAGATCGGGGCTTATCCGGTTCGGACGGACGAACGCGATGACCTCATGGCCTTTTTCAGCGAAGGCGACTCGCAGGATGGTCCCGACATATCCGTTAGCTCCAGTGATACCGACTCGCATTTCGATGCTCAATCTGTCAGCTCCATCGCTTCGCAGGCGATGCGATGAGAATTGGCCATCACCGTCAGGGTAAAGGTCGTAGCTGGAACATTTGGGAAAACCGATCCATCAATAAGATGGATCCGGTCCCAACGCGCGAGCCGCCCGAGGCGGTCTGTCCGCCCATCGCCAATATCCCGCTCACTCGTGTGGGGAAAGGTACCTCCAAAGTGATAGCTCTTAGCCGCGCCCGACCACAGCATTTTCGATGTGACTGGCCACAAGTCGAGGTAAGGTGCCGCCCTCCACATCCGCTTTATCACGTCAGTGAGCATTGGGGGCACGTCTTTGCCTCTGACTTCGGCCTTGCTGAAGCCCTCCGGAGTGAGGGTGATCTGGGGTAACTCGTGAGTAGCTGCGGATAACTTGGTGCTGACCCGGACCTTCGGCGATGCCCACGATGGCAAGTAGCCCAGGCCTACCGTCAACCGGCTCAGAAGCCGATTCGTCACGAAGGCGGCGGCGCGGTGGTGGAGGAAGCTGGGCAGCGCATCGTAATATGCGTGGTTGAACGGATAGAAGTGAATTTGCGAGACATCGAATCCCTCGTCATCCCTGGCAATTACCATGTTGAACTGGTTGAGCGTGAACTCGCGCCTTGTACGTGGGTCGGGAGTCGGCTTCATGGACATCATTGGAATAACGAACTGCGCCGATTCTGAAAGTTGTAGCGGCTGCTCCGATCGCAGCGAGCCCAGGATCAGCCGGGTGGTTCCGATTGCTCCGCAGCCCACGAAAATCCGATCGGCTGTGAATCGTTGGATCCGGCCGCTGGAGAGCTCTCGGGCTTCTACCACGGCCGTGTCGGCTTCCTGATCGACTCGCACAGCGAGCAGCCCGCTACGGTAATCGATCCTATGGCTGCGCCTGAAGCGATCAAAGCTGTGCGACGCCGAGAAGATTAGCGACCTCGGGCACCCAGTCAGACATAAACTGCAGGGTTGGCATTCGGGCGCTGAGAAGGCGAGCCGCGCGCGGCCCATCCTTATTCCTGTGGAGCGCACATGCTCCCGATGGCGGTCGTAGTTTGCTAGGACCATTTGTGTCCGGGGTGCCAACGGCGGGAGCGGGTCCGGGCATCTGATGAGCGGGAACCACTCCTCGAGATCATCGGACTCTCCACTGAAAGGAATATGATCCAGTATCGTGCCGTAGTGCCGTTCCATGTCCGAGAAACCGAACGGCCATTCCTTAAACGTGGCGGCACTGAAGGGCATGATCTGGGCGCCCCAGACATTGCTGAACCCTCCGTAAGCGCTCGAGATGACAGCTGAGTTGACTCTACCCTCGGAGTGGACTCCGTCGAGCTGGCCCTTGTTGACAAATGGGTAATCGGATCCGTAGCTCCTTTTTTCAGGCAACGAATTGGACTGAATCTGCTTGGGCTGTAGGCCGACCCGGTGCACGTCCTCCTCATTCCAGTCGTCAATACGTAGATTGGACAGCCTGGAGATCACCTGCTGCGTCTCTGCGTCCAGCACGGTGCCCGGATCGAAAATAAGTATCTTCTCGTCGGGCCTCTCGGACAGCGCCAACACGGCGGCGGCTGCAGCCGGTCCGGAACCGATTATAATCGAAGACGGCATCTACTTCTCTCGCCCACCATCTGGCTGGCGTGCATGCAGTGTCTGCTTGGCTGCCTGTGTGCGTTGGCCCCGCAATCGCCACGCCAGTTCTATCCGGCCCGCAATGTAACCCGCGGCACCGAGCGCCACGCCAGCAATTATCGCCGCGGACCGGGCAAGTCCGTGGGCGTCACCCCGGGCTGCTCGCCAAATCTCCCTCGGTATGCATTTGCTCAGCGAATACCAGACGAAGCGGGCCTCTGCACCGAGGGTCGCGGCATCGCCCATTCGGGCGAAGGCCTCCACCTTTCCCTTGTTGACGATGAAGCAGCGGCGCCAAAAGTACGTCCAAGTCAGCCGCGACGCTGGCACAAAGTGGCGGACGGTCGCCGCCGGTTCGTATATGACTGCCTCACGGCCATTCATGTGCGCCACGTGGTGGCACATGTCCATGTCATCATGATTATCGGAATGGAACCCTCCCACCTGCTCGAGGACAGCGCGCCGCACTGACATGTTGGCTCCTATGAGGTGAGCCAAAGGTCCTCGGCTGGTCGGAAGGCCGTCATAGGCGCACCCGAACACCCAGTCGAACTGCGCAGGGAACCACCTCGGGCGGCCAGTCTCGAAAACTGGTAACGGACGCCCGCCGACGGCGCTGACATATTCATGCTGGTAGGAGGTGATGAGGATCTCGAGCCAGTCCTTGTCCGCCGCCGCATCGTCATCCAAGAAGGCCAGGATTTCTCCGGCGGCTGTCTCGGCTGCCGTGTTTCGCGCGGACCCGAGATGCCCGCTGTATCTGTTCTGAATCACACGTATCGGCGGCGCAGATGTGACGAAGTCAGCCCAGTACGCGACACAACGGTGGAAGAGGCTTTCATTATGGTCGATGCATATGATGATCTCGCAAGGTTGTAGGGTCTGCGCCTGAACGGACCCCACCGAGTCAAGCATCAGCTTCCATCGGCACTCCGTGTAGGCACAGATTATCACTGATATGGCGGGGCCAGGCGGGACCTGCTGGTGTTCGCTGCCTGCTCCATTCTCGCGACCATTCTCGGTCTTGCCGGTTTTAGATGCAGGTTTACCGGTTGTGACAACCGGCCTATCGCCGCGGTCGAATAGCGAACAGTTGAGCCTGTGAGTGCAGAATCTTGAGACCCGGGTAGACATCTGAGGTCATGGCGACTGCTGGTTACCCGTTCCGCGGGTCTGCGCCGCTCCAGCCGCCGCAGCCTGCAACTCCTTCCAGAGCGCGCCTCCGTCATTATGGATGTCAAACTGCTCGTGTTCGTCGACGGGATAGCGTCCGCTGTCTTGCAGAGATACCAGTTTCCAGACCATCCAGCCGGCGCAGTTGCGATCGCGCGTAATCGTGTCGAGCCACATCGCGTAAGCCTCTGCCGAGTCTGGGTTGGAGCGGGCATACCCGAATTCCTCCAGAAGCACCGGCTTGTTAGCGCGCGCGGCGGACTGGCAGAACTCTGTGATCATGTCGTTGAACTGTTCCACCGTAAGATTGTAGAAGAGCGGGTAGCCGTGCCAGGTCCCGAAATCGAGAGTCGGAATATTCAGATCAGCCAGCCTCACGGTGATGTTAGCGTTTCCTGAGCTGACGAGGTGATTGGGATCGAGCGACTTCACGTAGGCCGACATTTCGGCAGTCCAAGCCAGCCGCAATGCCTCCGGCTGCGCATTGCCCTCATTCAAGAGCTCCCAGGCCATGATGGTCGGATCGTCGCGGTATACGAGCCCGGTGAGCGGATTGACCCGCTGCACGACGTGCGTAACCCAGCTCATGTAGTCGCGTTTCGTGCGTAAATCTTCGAAGAAAAACCAGGACTCGTCCCGGCTTCCATACCAAGCGCGCATTTGCTGAACACCGCCCGTGAAAGCCCAGAAATCGAGGAAACCGATGATCAATCTCAGGCGTCGCTTGCCGGCCTCAGCGAGGAGAAAATCAACTTTCTCCATCCCGCTGGGGCCGTCATTGACCGCCATCTCGTTTCGGTTCGGATCCCAATAGAGCAGGTACGTGCCTTTGACTGAGAGATCGTTGGCATCTGCTTCAAGCCGCCAATTCCAGATGGTCGGAATACTTCCGTCGAGCGATCCGATCACGGGTTGGAGGACGGTACGGACCACATTGGCGCCCATCGCTACCGCATCGTCGAGAACACGGATGACCTCACCCCGAGACCCATAGGTTAGATAGTGGTTGTTCACGCCGGTCACGAAGAATGGTCTTCCCTCTAACGTGAAATTCGTTCCGGACGCTTTGATAAAGGACGCTGCCGACCGATGGTCCGCGGCGCTCACCGTTGCGGAAGCAGACAGCACCGCGCACACCAGCACACGCACTACCGCGTCGCATAGCCCGTCCTTCACCCACTGCCAGCCGCCATTCATCACTCCACGTGACCCCTGCCCGAGTCCCAGCACAACAGCCCCGATGGATTACCCCCTTCGGCTTCGCACACCCCGACGCGATCGGGGTACTGTGCTCGGCGTCTTTGCAGTTGCTTCAGAGTAGCCTCATGTTGGCAACAGCTGGTTTGACGAAGCGCTCGGCGCGTCGGGCGTCAGGCGAATTTCTGGATTGATCGGTGGTGAACTGAACGTCCTCGGAGTGCGGCGGCAGCTTGGCCACGCAAAGATAGAGGGCAGGACAACGATGCGCATTTGCTTGTATCTAGATCCGTCGCGGATACTGCGCTGGCATCTGTGGATTGCAGAGGCGCTGTCCGAAATACCCAGTTACGAGGTCTTTTGCGCGTTCGCTGCCACTCGGCGCCCGTTTCCGTCGATATTTCGGCTGCTGCTTCAACTCGAACGGCTGATCTATGGCTTTAGCGAGAACGGCGCGACCGACTCCGTAGTGGCTGCGCTGCCCTTCCTGCTGCCCGGTCTAAATGGCGAAATCGACGTAGTAATCAATTTGAGCGGAGAGGAGCGGGTTCCGGCCGGACGCCGCGTCCTGACCCCGATCTTCAACGGTGTACCCAGCGAGATCGGGGTCATGACTGCGATAGCGAACGATCAGGACCTTTTCGTTGAACTGCACGATACCGCCTGCCCTCCACAGATACTCATGGCCTGTCCGGCCATTTCAGACCGTCAAGTGTTTGCAGCCGGCCTCGACAGCGCCCTTTCTTGCGCTGTCCCGCTCATCATGAAAGCGTTGCGCAAGGAAACGGGTTTGGCTGCGCCCGGTCTCTCCCGTTCACGGACGGTCATGCCTCCCCCTGGTGCGCTTTCGAGCGTGATGTGGGCGAGCGGCACGGTGGTTTCGAAGGTAATCAGGTTTTTAGATCTTCTGGCGAGGGGTGGAAAAGCGTGGAGAATCGGCTGGCGCTTTGACAAAAGGACAAGCCTGCTGGATAGGCGCGAAGCAGCCTTTTCGGTCCTTAGCGGGGATACTCACAGCTACCTCGCTGACCCCTTCCCGTTCCGGCACCAAGGACAGGATTTTATTTTTGTTGAGCAGTACCTCTACTCGAAAAACAGGGGGTGCATTGCTGTTATGACGGCTGACCGGAACGGCACGATCGGCTCACCCCACATCGTGGTCGAGGAACCGTATCACCTCTCGTACCCTCTCGTGTTCGAGGAGGACGGGCAGATCTGGATGATTCCGGAATCGGGTGCTGCGAAAAACGTCAGCCTCTACCGGGCAGTAGCCTTCCCGTATCGGTGGACGCGGGAGGCCTGCCTCATTCAGGGAATCGAGGCATATGATATCACCCCTCTGGGCGACAAGGGCGGTTTCTGGTTTTTCGTAAGCCTCAGGCACTGGAGGTCCACATCCTGGGATTGCCTGAGCCTCTACCGTGCCGAGAGTCTCGCCGGAGCATGGACTCCTCATGTCGCCAACCCTGTCCTGATCGATGCCAGGCTCAGCCGCCCTGGAGGCGCATGCATCCGGCGCGGCGGGCACACGCTCCGGCCAGTCCAAGACTGCGGGCGCGGTTATGGCGGTGCGCTGACGTTGTGCCAAATCGATGCGCTAGACGAGTCCGAATTTGCCCAGACCCCGATCGGCCGCATTCGGTCCGAAAGGTTCGGGTGCCACACCTACAACTACGACCACCAGTCCGGCCTCGAGGTCATCGACCTGTTCGGTGATCTCCGGGGTCCACGACAGGTCAAGGCCTCCTATGAGCCGTTTGCATTCCCATCGGCCGGCCAAGAACCAGGGGCGCCCTCCCCATTCGGGTCCAGAGTCGCTCAGTGAAGTTGACGCCGGTAATCTGCTGTGTCGGCCGCGGGTTGATCTTTCTTGTGGTTGGCCTTGAACACAAGGCAATGCGTTTACCTCCGTGGTCTGAACGCAGCGCATTCTCCAGTACAGCAAAAGCAACCGTTCAGAATGATCGGTGCCCACTGCCGGTGCCTCTGAGCTGCTGGTGTGGCCGATACTAACCGGGAGGGATAGCCACAAAGAGTTAACCATCCATCGCGCTTCCACTCTGGCGTTGCATCAGTGATGCTCGGGTCAACTCAGGTCAAGACAGGCCCAAGATTTCAGTGTTCCGATCATTTTGTTTTCCTCAGTGTACCTGGGATTTGGCATATGGTTAGATTCAGCACATCCGTGGATGTGGCTGTGATTGGAGCTGGCCCCTACGGATTGTCGCTAGCCGCGCATTTGCGCGCGCGTGGTGTCGATCATCGGGTTTTCGGGGAGACCATGGGGGCCTGGAAGCACAACATGCCCCCCGGTATGCTGCTCAAGTCCTATCCCTGGGCGTCGAATCTGTCCGATCCGGTATCGGAATTCGCGCTGAAGAGCTTCTGCACCGAACGCGCTCTGCCTTATCATGACAAACTGATGCCGTTGCCGCTTAGCCGGTTTATCGACTATGGCGACGCCTTCCAGAAGCGTTACGTGCCCGCTGTGGAACGCAAGGTTCTGATGGCGCTGGAGCCCTGCCCGAGCGGCCTTTGCGCCAGTTTCAATGACGGCGAAACGGTCCAGGCGCGCCGCGTCGTGCTGGCTGTCGGCCTACATCCATTCAAGCACCTCCCGCTTCAGGCCGAGCATCTGCCTGCCGATTTATGCTCGCATAGTACCGAGTACGGCTCCCTCGAGCCGCTGAACGGCAAGGAAGTGATCGTGGTCGGCTCCGGATCATCCGCAACTGATCTGGCCGCGCTGCTCCGTGAACGGGGAAACTCCGTTTCGCTCGTTGCCCGCGCATTTCGGCTGAATTTCGCCGACCGGCCTCGGCACCGAACCTTCGTTGAGCGCGTCATGGCCCCCATCAGTGGCATCGGCCATGGCTGGACAATAAGGGCCTGTGCCAAACATCCGCACCTGATTCATATACTGCCGGAGAGCGTGCGAGTTCAGCTCGCCAACGCCAAGGCGCTAGGCCCTTTGGGGAGCGCCTTCGTAAGAGACCGCGTTGTCGGGAAACTGCCCGTGTGGCTCGGTCGCACTCTTCAGAGTACTGAAATCCGTAACGGGAAGGTGCTGCTGTCTCTAATTGATGGCAGCGGCGCGCAGCATTCGCTGCGGGCAGACCATGTTATCTTCGCCACCGGGTACAAGATCGATGTGAGCCGGTTAGATTTCCTGAGTTCAACGCTCTTGCGCCAGATCCACTTGGTGGATCGAGCGCCGCAGCTCTCGGCTCATTACGAGACCTCGATCCCGGGCCTGCACTTCATCGGTCCCGCCGCCGCAAACAGCTTCGGGCCCGTGTGTCGGTTCGTTTACGGGACCCGTTACCCGGCCCGGCATCTCGCGACATATTTGTCGGCAGTCTTGGCTCGTTTCCAAAGTGTTTCACGGATCCGACCCCTCCAACAAACGGTGTCACCATGAACGCGCCGACCCCCAGCATTCTTACGCCTGTCGGTGTGGCATCGGCATCTGACCCAATCGATGTTGCGCTGCGACGGTCGCTGGCTCTGCCCCGAGTGAGCTTTGTCATCCCCACGCTCAACGAAGCGAAGAACATTCCTTGGCTTCTTCCGCGAATACCGAACTGGGCCTACGAGGTCATTATTGTCGACGGTCGTTCGACAGACGACACAGTCGCTGTCGCGCGCCGCCTATGGAAGGATGTCAAGGTTGTCATGGAGCCCAGGCGAGGCAAGGGCGCCGCCCTGCAAGCGGGATTCCGGGCCGCCACGGGCGATATCATCGTCATGCTGGACGCCGATGGCTCTATGGTTCCAGAGGAGGCGATTGTCTTTGTCGGGGCACTGATGGCCGGCGCGGATATGGTCAAGGGCTCGCGCTTCCTCCAAGGTGCCGGGACCGATGACATGTCGCTGTTCAGGATGTTCGGCAACTGGGGACTGACGCTGATCGTCCGGCTGCTCTATGGGAGTTCCTTCTCCGACCTGTGCTACGGGTACATGGCATTCTGGACCAGACACCTCGCTGCGCTCAACTGCGACTGCGACGGCTTTGAGATCGAAACGCTCATGAACGTCAGGGCCTTGAAGAACCGGCTCAAGATCGTCGAGGTCGCGAGCTTCGAGGCCACGCGCATCAGCGGTGCGAGCAATCTGCGCGCCATCCCGGACGGCTGGCGTGTCCTCAAGACCATCTTGCGCGAGAGGGTGCTCTTCCCAGTCTCTCTCGTTGCCTACGGATTTCCATGAACCGATAGCAGGAGATCCGCTCGAGACCGTGTGATGTCGGTAGAGATGCATGTGGGGGTGAATAGGCTGTGCGAATTCTTATGGTTGCCGCTCGTTGCCATCCCTTCATGGGCGGCATCGAAACCCACATCCAGGAGGTCGGCCCCCGGTTGGTGGCGCGTGGCCACGCGGTTGACGTGCTCACGACCGATGCGTCCCGGGAGCTGCCGGTCGAGGAGGAAGTGGGCGGCATGCGTGTGCAGCGCGTGCCGGCATGGCCGAAGCATCGAGATTTCTATTTCGCGCCCGCGATCTATGGTTCCATCCGTCGCGGGGTGTGGGATCTCATTCATTTCCAAGGTTACAACAGCTTCGTGGCGCCCTTGGGGCTACTCGCAGCCGTCCGCGGCGACGTGCCGTTCGTCCTGAGTTTCCACAGCGGCGGCCATTCCTCACGGCTGCGCAAGATACTGCGCCGCACCCAACACGCGCTGCTCCAGCCGCTGGTGGGCCAAGCCGCGCGGCTGATCGGTGTCTCGGAATTCGAGGCCGACTTCTTCAGTGCCAGAATGGGCATTCCCCGAGAGCGGTTCGTTGTCATTCCGAACGGCGCAGCAATGCCGGTTCCGAGTCCGGACGTCAAGGTCAATCCCCACCTGATTCTCTCAGGGGGCAGACTGGAGCGCTATAAGGGCCATCACCGCGCGATCGCGGCGTTACCCGAGTTGATTCAACGGGTGCCGCATGCGCGACTTCATATCATCGGCACAGGTCCGTACGAGGGCGAGTTGCGGCGACTGGTTCGCACGCTCGGCCTGGAGAAGCGGGTTACGTTCGCGGCTATCCCCGGGTCCGAACGGCAGAAAATGGCAGACTTGCTGGCTAGCGCCGGGCTGTTCGTGCTGTTCAGCGAGTACGAAGCTCATCCTGTCGCTGTGATGGAAGCCCTGGCACTGCGCCGTCCGGTTCTCGTCAGCGACACGTCCGGACTGCGGGAGCTTGCCGCCAAGGGTTTGTGCCGCTCGATTGCGCGGGACGCCAACCCAGGAGAGCTGGCCGCGGCCATGGCCGAGGAATTGGAGGCTGATCGGCAAATCCCGGATCTAGCGTTGCCGGACTGGGATGCCTGTGCGCAAGCGCTCAGCGATCTTTATACTGATGTTTTGGCTAGTCGCTCGACAGCACACGCTCCCGCCGGCGTTCTGCCATGGTCTCCTGCAACTGGGGCATGATGCTGTGCGGACGATGGCCGCTCATTCCGCCGCAGGTACTCGAACCAACCCGCTCCAGGTTGGAATCCAATTTCTCTTCAGGATTATCGGCCCAGACCTTCGCGGCGGCACCGCCGATACCCTGCCGCAACCGGCGGACTTAGGATGGATCGCGGTTCTTTGCCTGACCGCGGCTACGGCTCTGCTCATCATCGTGACCGGGCACGGGGCCGGGCGCCGGGGCGACGCAATAGCGCCGCTACTGTTCTGGTGCGGGGTCGCTTTGCTTGTGATCCCGACCAGCCTGCGCATCGCGTGGCCGACGGTCGCTCACGGTGAGCGCCTCTTTCTCGTGGTTCTGCTGGCCGAAACCCTGTTCTACTACAAGGTGATCTATTCCCCTACGAGCTTCGTCTATTACGACGAGTTCTTGCACTGGGTCGCGACGGACGATCTCTTAACGGCCCGCCGGCTATTCCTTTCGAATCCGCTCCTCCCAATCGGGCCCAGCTACCCGGCCCTGGAAATCATCACGACGGCAATCGTCGACGTAACCGGACTGCCATTGTTTGCGGCGGGGACTCTGCTGTTGGTCGTTCTGAAGGGCACGTTCGTCTGTTCCCTGTTCCTCTTCTACGAAAAGATCGCCGGATCTGCGCGCATCTCGGCCGTTGGCTGTTTGGTCTATATGGGCTGCACAACCTTCGCCTTGTTTGAGTCGATGTTCTCCTATGAAAGCCTGGGCATCGCGCTATGCATGCTGGCCTTCGCGGTCGAGGCAGTGTCCAAGGACCTCGTTGGGCGACCAAGGTTAAAGGCGCTCTGTTTGGTCGCCTTGCTGTTGGCGAGCCTGGCAGTCACGCATCACCTCTCGGCCGCCTTTGCCGCCATCTACTTCGGAGCACTAGCGGCGTTCGAGGCGCTGCGGCGGCATGGGTCCCTGCGGATCGAGACTCGAATGGCGATGGGCATCATGGCAACCCTGGCGGTGGCCCTGCCGCTCTTATGGATGCAGGCACGCGGCCACCTTCTCGCAAGTTACCTTGGACCCGTGGTCGAAAACGGCTTCGCGACGTTGTACGGAAAGATTATGGGCGCTGGCACCCCACCATCGGAGTCGTTCACGCCCTCCCAACCCGTCGCAATGCGGCTGACCACCCTGCTCGGTATAATGGTGTTGGCACTCGGGCTGGCAACGGGATTCTTTCGGTCGCTCGCTATCGCAGCGCCGGGTGATGTACGGGGGGATTGGCGTCCGATCCAATATATTCTCGAACGGCGCTGGCGCGACAGCCACATTGTGCTCCTTGCGCTGCTGGCCTTCGGGTTCCCGATCTCGGTGCTTTTGCGGCTGACCATCGCCGGATGGGAGATCGGCAACCGCATGGGAACGTTCGTGTTTATCGCCGTCGGACTCGTGGTTGCAGTGAGCATCGTCCATTTCTGGCAGGGGCATGCGCCACGGGGATGGCGCCGCATCGCACCCGCTGCTGCTCTAGCGGCCATTGTCTTGGGCGGCGTGACGAGTTCTTCGCTAAATCCCCTTCACGGGCGCTACAGGGTGGCGGCAGATCAGGAATCCCTCGAGCCCATGGGCATCGAAACCGCACGCTGGACCAAGCAATGGCTCGGTGCTGGCAACCGCTTCGTTTCCGACCGCATCAACCGAATTCTGCTCGCGAGCTACGGTCGGCAGGACGTCAGGGTGAATATCGTTGACGACATCGATACTGCCCGTCTGTTCGAGACCGAGAAATTGGGCCACGACGAGTTCTGGGCCTTGGCAAGAAGCGATATCGATTTCTTGCTGGTCGACCTACGCCTGTCCACCGCTCCGGCGGTGCTCGGCTTTTACTTCGAGCCATGGCAAGCGCCGCAGCGAAAGCCGCTCTCAGGGATTGAGTTGCTCAAGTTCAATGACGTCCGGGGCATTGCCCGCATCTACGACAACGGCTGGATCATAATCTACGACGTGCGGGGATTGCATGGAAGCGCCGAGTAATCGAGACCTGCTCGCCGCCTGCTTGTGGGCGGCGGCCACGGTCGCGGCCGTTGCGGTCAGCGACAGCTTGCTCCTGCGCACCGTTCTGGGCGTGCCCATGGTATTACTAATCTCGGGCCATTCTGTGCTGCGGGCCCTTGGCGTAAGCACCACGTCCGCGTCCGAACACTTCGCCTACGCGGTCGGAGCAAGCCTCGCCGCGGACATCGCCGGGGGGTTTGTTCTTAACGCCACAGGTTTCCTGACGCCGCTCGGCTGGGCGGTCTGGCTATCTGTTGCCACGACCAGCGCGGCCTCGATCGCCGCCTGCCGCCGCAACGTACCCGACCTGCCATCCTGGCCTGCTCCGGTGCAGGTCCGGCCCTGGCAGGGAGCCGCGATTGCGCTGGCGGTGCTGCTGGCGATCGGAGCTTATTCGCTGGCCCTCTACGACGAAGCGACCCATCGGGAATTCAAGTACACTGAGTTCTGGTTGTTGTCGTCGACCAGTGTCGATCCGGGCCAACTCACCGTCGGTCTTCGCAGCGCCGAAACCCAAACGCAGCGATTCGACCTGGAAATCACACTCGACGGACAGCTGTTCGCCGTCTTCCGCTCACTCACCATCGTGCCGGGCGACACCTGGACGCGCGAAATCCCGGTGCCCGTCGCCGGAACCCCTCAGAAAGCTGAGGCGCGGCTCTATCGGCCGGACGATAACCGACTTTATCGAAGCGTTTCGACGACAGTGGCACCTCTCTGAGCACAAGGGAGATAAGTCATACGCATCCTGTTGCTGGCCCAATTCTATCCCCCGGTGATCGGCGGCGAAGAGCGACATGTCCGCAATCTCGGCAGGGCGCTGGCGCAGCGCGGTCACGATGTGAGCGTCGGGACCTTGCTGCATCCTGGGTCGCCCGAAACTGATCTCGACGGCGTAGTCCGCGTGCATCGCTTGCGCAGCACGCTTCAGCGTCTGTCAGGCCTCCATACCGATTCCGAGCGCCGCCATGCGCCACCGTTCCCGGATCCCGAACTGGTGCTGGCTCTCAAACGGCTGCTCACCCAGGAGAGACCGGACATCGTGCACGCCCATAACTGGATCTACGCCTCGATCCTGCCGCTGAAGATTCTGGCTGGTATCCGCCTTGTGGTTACGCTCCACGACTACGGCCTGATTTGCGCCAAAAAGAATTTCATGCACCTGGGCACCCATCTCTGCAGTGGCCCGTCATTCGCGAAGTGCCTGCCCTGCGCAGCCGCCCACTACGGGTCCGTGAAGGCACCCGCGATCACGTTTGGCAACTGGGCCTCGAGCTTCGCTGCTCGGGGCGCGGTGGACCGTTTCATTGCGGTAAGCCACGCGGTAGCGCGTGACAACCGACTCAGCCAAGGACCCGCTCCCTACGAGGTCATTCCCAATTTCGTGCCGGACGATGTCGATGCGCTTGGCCCCGAAGATCCCTGTCTTCGAGAGCTGCCGGAGAATGGTTTCATCCTGTTCGTCGGCGACATGATTCGCCTCAAAGGCATTGATGTTCTCCTGAAGGCCTATGCCTGCCTAAAGCAAGCGCCGCCCCTGGTCCTGATCGGGCGGCGTGCCGCCGACACGCCAACTGAGTTCCCACTGAATGCCCGTGCCTTCGGCATGTGGCCGCATTCCGCCATCATGCATGCATGGCACCGCTCATTGTTCGGCGTACTGCCCTCTATCGGACCGGAAGCCTGCGCGACAGTGATCATGGAAGCGATGGCGTCCGGGAAGCCCGTCGTTGCAACCGAGGTCGGCGGCACGCCGATCACGGCGAAACGGGGCTTGTCGTTCCGCCCGGTGACGTGCAGGCCCTCGCCCATGCAATGCAGATGCTGCTGGAGGATCGCTCCTTGCGGGATCGCCTCGGGAAGGCAAGCCTCACCAGGGTAGGACGCCTCAAGGCCGGAGCGGTCGTGAGCCGGATCGAGCAAGTTTACCGGGATGTGATGTTACCTGCCGCAAGCGGGGCCGCGATGGGGGTGCACCAGCGTTCGGAAGGGAAAGCATGTCGCTAGACCTCACCTGGGCGGCCCTTCTGCGCGGGCGTCGGGCGCTTCAAAAGAGCACTGCGCTTGTCACGAATTCCAGCGCTCTGGCGATCGGAACCCTGGCAACAGCCGCTCTTGGGTTCGTCTATTGGTGGCTCGCCGCCAGATTTTTTCCGCCAGAGGTAATCGGCAGTGCCTCCGCCCTGCTGGCCGTAATGGGATTCGTCGGGTTGCTCGGGGACGCCGGGCTTGGGACCTTGCTGATGGGTGAAATCGTTCGGCATCCCGGCAAGCAGCCCGGCCTTGTGACCGCAGTAGCTTCCGTCGGGGTTGCGCTGGCGGTCGGCACGGCGTTGTTGTTTGTTCTCGGGGATGCGAGTTTCATCAGCTCAAGGACGCTGATCGGCGGTTGGTTTGAGCGCGTATTGTTCGTTTTCGGCTGCAGCCTGACGGTTTTCTGCATTCTGGTTGATCAGGCATTCGTCGGTACCCTGCGCAGCACCGGCAAGATGATCCGGCAAGTGCTCTTCTCCGCATTCAAGCTGATGCTGATCGCCGCGGCCGCGGCCGGTGGCTACGCCTCCACTGCCGCCATTCTTATGACCTGGGTGGCCGGGCTGCTGGCGTCCTGCATCGGCGTCGATCTCTTGACGCGGGGAAGTGCGCGTCGGCTGGTTGGGATCCCCGATTTCCATCTGCTCCATAGGCAGCGACGCAAGGTGTTTGACCATTACGCGCTCGATGTCGCCTCGCAGGCCCCGACCGTCATCATGCCCTATCTTGTGCTGGTCCTCCTGTCCCCGACCACCAATGCTGCCTTTGTGTCGTTGTGGTTGCTGGTCTCCATGGCCTCTTCGATTCCCGCAGCCATGGCCACGACCCTTTTCCCCGTGGTCAGAGCAAGTCCAGAACAATTCAGGCACGACATCCTCATCTCGCTGACGGCATCATTGCTCTTCTCGCTGGTCTGCGCCGCCGTCGTTTTCGCGTATTCCCAGCATATACTTGCGGTCTTCAATCCGGCTTATCCGGAGATCGGCGGTTCAAGCCTGCGGTACCTCGGCTTCAGCCTGCTGGGATCAACCCTCAAATTTCATGCCTGCACGCTGGCGCGGCTTGTCGACGCAATGCTCAAGGCATCTCGATGGTTCGCGGTTGGCGGATTGCTCGAGCTGTGTTTCGCGGTCGCGGGAGCGAAGCTTGATGGGCTTCAAGGCTTGGTCCTGGGTTGGACATTTATCGTATGCATCGAAGGTACGTGCGCGGCCCTTGTTTTGGCCTGCGCGACGAAACCGGATTCTGTCGTCGTCGGCCCTGCGCACGAAGGCCGCGGCGCTCCAGATCTGAGGAGACTCCGCTCATGATGCAAGGCTATGAACCGCAATTGGATGGCCGGCGAACCATCGCAACGAAGGAGAATTCTTTGTCGCGCGCGCGTACTGCGCCACGCCATCCGCATCCAGGCGGTTCGACGGCGTTTAGAACCAATGTTACCTACCGGCTCGGCAAGCTAAAAGACCTCGGGCTGCTGCACGGCGTCTGGCTCGACTGCGGTTGTGCTGAAGGCGGCTACACCGAGGCCCTGGTCGCCTGGGGTGCTGAGAAGGCCATTGGTGTCGATCCCGAGCGATCCAGAATCGACGAGGCCATCGCGCGCAAACTTGTGAATGACACGAAGCTCAATCGACAGCCAGAGGCGGTCGAATACCACTGTTGCAGCGATAACTTCCCATTACCGGATGCGTCCATTGATGCAACCTTGTTGAACGAGGTTCTTGAGCACGTCGCCGATGAGGCGGCAACGCTGCGCGAGATTCGTCGGGTACTGCGCCCCGGCGGCTATCTCATCGTGATGAGTCCAAATCGCTGGTTCCCATTCGAGGGGCACGGCATGCGGTTTCTGGGCCACGATTTCGGTTTCCCGATCCCACTGCTGCCTTGGCTGCCGAGTTCGTGGTCGGCGCAGGTAATGGCCGCACGCAACTACTGGCCCTGTGAATTGCGCAATATCGTAGCTTCGGCTGGCTTCGATATACAGAAGGTCGATTATGTATTGCCGGTATTCGAATTATACCAATGGCTGCCGGCGAGCGTGATCTCCGTATATCGGCGGCTCATGCCGTACATCGAAAAAACACCTTTGCGCAAGTTCGGCGTTTCAACTCTGGTTGTAGCAACCCGCCCCGGCGCTCTCCAGACCTGAGGAGACTCGGGCTCATGGCGCAAGCATATCGACCGCAATTAGATGGCCTGCGCGCCATCGCGATTGGACTCGTCGGTATAGAGCACTTCGGAGGGCCATGGCTGCGAGAGCACTTCCCGATCGGGGCGGGAGCATTGGGGGTTCACCTGTTCTTCGTCCTGAGCGGCTTCCTGATCACGCGGAACTTGCTGTTCAGACTCGAGCGAGCATCTGCGGGCGAAGTCATCCGCAGGTTCTATATCGGGCGGGCGGTACGGCTGATGCCGGCCTACTATCTCACCCTGCTGGCCCTGTTCGCGCTGGGCGTGCCCGAGGTTCACGACTTCATTCTTTGGCATCTCACCTACACGAGCAATTACCTCGCTGCCATGGGTGGCCCGCTCCTGGTTTTCTGGTCCCTCGCCGTGGAGGAGCAATTCTACCTGTTGCTGCCCCTGCTAATTCTCCTCTTCAGGCGCGATACCGTGCAGGTGGGTTTATTCCTGATCGGCATCGGGTTCCTGTTGCGCAGCTTGGTACTGGCCACCTCGATCGACCGATTTGCCTTCGAGCTCTCGATATTCGGCAACTTTGAGATCCTGGGATTCGGTGTGCTCAGCGGTGCCCTCGCCTATGCCGCGTTTAAGCGCGGAAGCCATCTCCAGGCCGGTCCGAGCTGGCGCTGGCTCGCCCTGGTCTGCCTCGCGTTCCAGTGCCTCGCCTGGTACGTCTGGGGCAACGGCATCCTGCGCCATGTCACTTTCAACCTGACGGTTGGAATCTTTTTTGCATGGCTCGTAGTCCAGGCTGCTGCGGAGCTGCCGGGCTTGCTCGCGTGGTTCAGTCACTACAGGTTCGTGCGCTTCGTTGGCAAAATCTCTTACGGCATCTACTTGACGCACGTGTTTTTCCTGAAGATTTTTCACTCGAGCGCGGTCATTGAGCGGTTCGGGACCATTCCTCTGTGGGCTCAAGGGCTAATCGCGCTCGTGCTGAGCCTGTGCGTTCCGACGGTATCGTGGTTCCTCATGGAGTCCCCACTGCTCAAACTGAAGGAGCGCGTGCTCGAGGGCAAGGACACCATTGCCGTGAGGATGGGACCGCGGCCGTCCGTCCAGATTTGAGGGAGTACGCTATCCACGCAGCTGGATCGGAAAGCGGCGCGCAACGAGAGCTAAGGTCCACTCGACAGACGAGCTTGCACGTTGAAGGGCTATTGCGTGACGCGCTGCAGATCCGGCATTGTGCAATCCCTTCCAACTTCAGTTCGGACCGATCATGTGGTCTGATATCACCCGACTGGTCTCCTCAAGGTTCGCGGCGTGCCCCGCCGACAAGCTTTCGCCCGGGAACCGGGTCGGGACCGGCGAGCCGGCCTGCTCTTGCGGCTTTCTTTCACCCGGGATGATGTTGACGAGGTCACCTGGCTGCAATGGGCTCATCCCCATGGATTTCATACTGATCGGTCCGGCCGCCGTCTGCCGCACGAGTTGGTACGTTACCTCGTCAATCTGGCTTCCAAATTGGGTGCGAGCCCTCGACAACGTGCTCAGGACATCTTCACTATTGTTGAACTCTCGCTCGCTCTCGGCGACTTGTCGTTCGATAACCTCGATCTCGGCCTCTAGATTGCCTTTGAGCTCGGCCGCAACGCGCAGCGCATCAGCCTCAGTAGAGGCAAGGCGCTGCTTTGCGAGCGCGTATTGGTTGACCGCGTCCCGCCGACGCTGCTCGGCTTCCATCAACTCGGTTTGTACCTGATTCAGCGCCGTCATGCTGAGAACGTGCCGGTCCACCAGCGCCCGAATGCTGTTGACCCGATCCTGTCGCAGCTTGACGAGCTCGTCGAGCGACTCCATGCGACTATACACGTCAACATCCAGCTTGGCTGACTCCACCCCGCTGAGGATCGATCGCTCGCGGGTCTGACGGGCCGTGACGATGGGGTTGCGCCGCTCGCTCTGCTCGTTCATGAGTTTTTCGGCCTCAGTCGTGCCGACCAGTTCTATTAGCCGGAGCGGAATCTTTGGCTCCGTGCTGTCGCGTTCCGCCTTCAGCGCCGCCAAGCGCGCCAACAAATTCGGCAGGGCATCGGCCGCCCCGCTCCGCTTCTCGATCGCCCGAATACTTTCCATCTTCTCCCATGGCTCGCTCGCGCGCCGGTCGAGTCCTCCTGCGAGTGCAATGGCATGAAGCACGGTCATGCCGGGCACGTATTTGTAGGAGCCTGGGTTCTTCACCGGTCCGAGCACGTAAACGGGGGGCCGCTCCACGGACAAGATGCTCACCAGACCCTTGCGGCCCAGAGAGTCCTCGAAAGATTTCGATATCCCACGCTGCACTTGCTGCACCGACCGATCCACAACTGGCACAGGGCCGAGCAACGGCAACACTATCGTTCCGTCCTCCTCAACGGAGTACTCGCCGCTAAGCTCCGGGCGTTGCTGTAGTCCGCGCAAACCCGTTGTGACCCGGCCCCACTTGTCTTCCTCAACCTCGATCCGCTCGTAGAACACAATCCTTAGCTTGTCGCCGACTGCAAATGGGCGGCTAACCGCGAGTGAAGGCGAACCGGTTCGGGTTTCGATATTGCTCCAAGTCGCTGGCAACTTCTCTGGGCGCTTCACGTCGTGGTGGGAGGCGCCCTTCCGGGCCAACGCGGACCTAGCCGGCGCACACGCGCCCGATTGCGGTGGTGCGGTGGATGACCGAGCCCTGCCCGGAATGGCGGCTTTGGCCTCGACCGCAACGGATTTCACAATCCTTGGCAGGTACGGATTAATGTTTGAAAAAGAAGTTGGGACGAGGCCCAATCCAATACCGAGCATCGCTAGCCCGAGGACACCGTTGCTCGTCTCCCCGCAGATAAGCGCGATGGACTTGAAGACGTTCATGTTCGATGTCCTTCTAATTTGCGCTCCTGAGCGATTGGCATCAATTCAGGTCTTCAGACGGTAGGTTCACGTCCTCCATACCTCGCGGTCGTGCCCATCTCTGCGGATACGATTGTTGGAAGGCTTCGTGGCATCTTGGTAAGGCGACTGACCAGACCATTGTTACAGCGAGAGTCCAGTGGCCTTGCGTATTGCGGCCCGGGGTGTCTGGACAGGGCCGACTTAGCTGTTGATAGTCACTCAAAACCCTTCACATTCGTACAGTAGTATAGGCCATGGTGCCCCGGTTCGGTACGGCGGACAATTTGACTGAGGGAGTAAACCGATTGGAGTAGCTCCCGAAAGGGCTTTCGGAAGGAGGATTTAGGTCCAGCTCCAGGCTGTGCGGTGCCGCATTCAAAGCCCAAAATTTCTCTCCGATAGTCTCGAGTGGACAAACATCAGAATCGCGCAAAACCACTAGCGATTGGTCGCTCCGATTCGTCGCGAGCACCAATCCAAGAACCCGCACCATCGTCCTGCAGCATTTGAGATATGTGGGGCGGACAATTAGGGCCGTAGCGCACGTCCCCTTCGACGCGATTCATCGACGTCTCCCTCACTCGGCTCGAATTAGTGCCTTATCCGCTGTCCCTGATTGCATGCTGTTGAGAGAGTGCCCGATAAGACTGCGCAATGTCTCTTTCATGCCCTTCGCTAGCTCCAGCAGCGCTGGACCAGGGTCGTCCCACCGCCAATAGGCGTTATGAATTTTATGACCTGGTGGATAGTAACAGCTGGTTCCGAGAATTCGGGCCGAGATGAAGTCCCTAAACTCATCGCGCCATACGTGCGTTGGATCAAGCTTCAATGGCGGGCTCGGCTGCCCGAGGGCATCGCAATACGCCACATGACAGAGATTGATGCCACACAGGGCGGAAATCTCCACTTGCCCGTCCGTCCGTCCAACGGTTGGCTCGACAATCCGAAAGCTGCCGTCGCGCTGGTCGCGCTTGTATTCCATGCTGGCAAAGCCGTTTGTCAAACCAATTGATCGAAAGAAACGCACGGTCAAATCTTCCAGTTCCTCGGCAACGTCTGGTGTCGCCCAGCAACTAGCGGTCAAGCCGATCTGAGGCGGCCAGGAGCGACCTTTACGGCCTGTAAAGGCGACCGAAGCGGGCGAGCCCATATAGCACAAGCAAAA
>JBKPOZ010000311.1:0-5751 GCA_046733355.1 Pseudomonadota bacterium
CCGCGAAACAAAATCGGTTTCGCAAAGAATGCGTGATGCAGCGGATTGCTGCCAATCGCCAGAAATCGGGACACGTGCCAATTGTGCAGCCGCCCTGTCCTCGTGTTAATTCGTTTCGAGCTGGGAGAAAGCTCAAGGCAAAGCAATTCGTCCGAGCAGTCGCAGAAATAATATTCGCTCGGTGCAAGACCGAGCGCGAGCAAATAATCGCCGTCGATCGTGCTCTCGATATCGATGCTCCTGGGCACACCCCTTACGGCCATTGGATGAAGATGGAAACAATGCGCGAGCAACCAGCGGCGATCAGGCGCGATCCAGTACAAATGCGACGGCCAGCCGATCCAGAACTCGCCCGAGCTCACATCGCACTGCAGCGAGATCGGATGCAAATGCTGCAAAGCGACGCTCGTCAATGCGCGTTCGTCAATCGCATCCGGTCCTCCAGTGGAGGCAGTCATTCGGTCCAGCAAGGGACATACCGCCTCGAGTTCCAAACGCAGCCCGCACAGCATCACAGCCCGGAATCCTGCTTCGATGTGCTGCTTGATGCGACCCAGGGCGTTGCGCGATAAAATGCAGTCCGGGGTCGGAAAGATCGTTACCACTTGATCGGGGCAGGCAAGCGTGCGCACGACGTGCAAATAGCAATGCGTCATTGCGCGATGCGGAACTGTCACATCAATGATGCCGTCGATGATGACCTCTGTGACTGTGGCCAGGTCGCGCAAGCGCGCGTATGCAGGATCCCGCCGCATGCGCATGAAATCCGCGCGCCGCGAAGCGACATGCACTTGCAACTGCCTCTCGGGAAAGCTTCCAATATTGCCTTGCGTAAGCAGAAACGGAATGCAGTATCTCAGGAACAGGTCAGTATGGTGATCGCCCCACACGGGCATGATCAGAACATATTGAAGACCCGCGGACGCGCTCGTCGACTGCCCGGTTTCAACAGCGCGGATATCATGAGTTTGCACGGAACGTCAGTAATAATCACGCAAGCGCGACGATGACAACCGAATGAGCATCTCCGTCGTCATCCCCAATTTCAATCACGGTAGTCTGTTGCCGCGAGCTGTGCGTGCGCTCGTACAACAAGATCCGCGGCCACACGAACTAATTCTCATCAACGACGGCTCGACCGACAACAGCCTGAATGTCATCCGGTCCTTGCAATCCTCTTTCCCATCCATTCATGCCATTCAGCACAAGGAAAACAAGGGTGTTGTCGCATCGATGAACGAGGGGCTGCGGTTGGCAGCGGGAGAATTGATCTATTTTGCTGCCGCCGACGACTTCTGCTTTCCCTCCTTGTTCGCCACGGCAGCACGCGCATTGCACAAGTTTCCGGAGGCAGCGTTCTTCTGCGGCCGCGCGGTGCTGGCTGATGGTGGAGGAAATATCCTCGGGTTTCGCCCATTCATGTGGCCGTCGGCGCAGGCGCATTTGCTCACGCCCGCAGACGCTCGCAAACAGTTCGCCGTCAGCGACAACTGGTGTGTCGGTCCGGCAGTGGTCTATCGCCGCGAGTGGCTGCTTGCGGCGGGAGGATTTGACGAAACAATGGGCGCGTTCACAGACGGCATCGTTCTGCGGCGCCTGGCTCTCACTTACGGCTTCTACTTCGATCCGACCGTGGTCGTTGCCTGGCAAGTCTCGCCGCATAGTTTTTCCGCACGCACCGCCCTGTCGGTCGCAGAAAATGCGAATCTGGTTGCACGAGCCGGGGCTGCGGTCAGGACAAGCTTTCCTGCCGACGTGAGCAATGCCTATGCGGACGTCCTCGATCGACGCTTGCGTTTCAACATGGCGCGGCTGTGGCTCGTGTATGGCGGCAAGTCGATCGATGTTGCAGGTCTCGCGCAGGCGCTTCGTTTTGCCGGCGTGCAGCGTACAGTGTTGCAATGTCTGGCGCGCCTTCCGTTCGCTCGTTATGCGCTGATGATGTGGATGGCGCTGGTGCTTCGCCCTTATGCTCTGCGGCCGCTGCTGGCGGGCTGCCTGCACGCAGTGAAATCGAGGTTGTTCGAAACACGCGCGGTTGCGCAAATGATCGCGCAGGCGCGGGAGCCGATCCCTCCTGCTGCGTGCCTTCCTCCCGGCAACGATGCGAACAAGCAAGTCAGCCCGGCCGCTCGCGCGCAAGCATGAACAAGCCTGCTCACGACCATCGCTCGCGCCAAGCCTGCAGCATCAGCACCGTCCAGATACGATGTTCCCAGTTGTGATGCGCGGAGAGGTGCTCGGCCCAGGCACGGCGCACTGGCTCCAGGCGAACGAGCCCGTAATCCGCAAGACGCGCCGGGCTCAGCAGGTTCTCAGCCCAGTCGCGCAGCGGACCCCGCAGCCACGATCCAAGGGGCACGCCAAATCCCATTTTGGGTCGATCGACGAGCCGGTTCGGAAGATAGCGCGCGAGCACCTGCCGTAGCAGCCATTTGCGGCCGGTCAGGCGCACCTTGTAGGACGCCGGCAGTCTCCAGGAATAGGCAATGACGCGGTGATCGAGGAGGGGCACCCTTCCCTCAAGCCCCACAGCCATTGTTGCACGATCGACCTTCGTGAGAATATCGTCGGGAAGATAGCCGAGCATGTCCCGCACCTGCATACGTGCGAGCGGGTCCGGGAAGTCCTGTGCCAGCAGGCGAGCATCGAGCGCATCATCAGGCTCCCGGCCGGCTCTGCTTATTGTCGCCGGCTCGTCCCACTGGCTGATCACCCGCCGATAGATGGCATCCGCATCCGGATATTGCAGGAGCCTGGCAAGCTTGTGCACTTTGTCCCCGGGTTGCGCCGGCCGCCAGGCTGCCGGGATGCACGCGAATAGGCGATTCCAGAGTTCCGGGTTTATGCGTAACAAGGCTCCTGCCGAAACTCGCGAAATCGGGCGCGGGACCGCATTCAGCGCACGCGCGAGTCGGGGGATCCAATAGTACCGATTATATCCGCCGAAAACCTCATCGCCGCCGTCTCCCGTCAGTGCAACGGTCACGTGCCTGCGGGTGAGCTCGGAGATCAAATAGGTGGGAATTTGCGATGCATCCGCAAACGGCTCGTCAAACCACTCGACTAATCGCGGTATGACATCAATCGCGTGGTGCGGCTCCACGTAAAACTCGGTGTGATCGGTGCCGAGATGCTCGGCAACACGCCTCGCAGAAGCCGCCTCGTTATAATCGCTCTCGTGAAAGCCGATGCTGAAGGTCTTGACCTGCCGCGCGCTCTGCGCCTGCATGAGCGCGACGACCGTCGACGAATCGATGCCTCCGGACAGAAATGCGCCGAGTGGCACGTCGGCAATCATGCGCAACTTGACCGCGTCGGCAAGCAGGCTATGGAGCTGCTCGACGGCTTGCTGGGCGTCCGGCTCGGGATCGTTCCTGCGCTGCCCGGCGGTAGCTACGGCACACAGGTCCCAGAACGGCTTCGGGTCGTCGTTAAATCCCGCGCGAAGCGTCAGGATGTGGCCTGGCGGGAGCTTGCGCGCTTCGCTGTAGATCGTGTGCGGTTGCGGGATGTAGGCGTAGCGAAGGTAAGCGGCGACGGCATCGGCATCGATGCGGGGCTTCCAGCTCGGGATCGCGCGAAAGGCTTTGAGCTGTGAGGCGAAGAACGTCCGGTCCGGAGTGATTGCGTAGTACAAAGGCTTGATGCCGAGGCGATCGCGAGCGAGCACAAGCGTGCGCGTCTCACAATCCCAGAGCGCAAATGCAAACATTCCAATGCTGCGCTCGATCGCACTTTCCACTCCCCACAACGCGCATGCTTCGAGCAGCACCTCGGTATCGGAGTTGCCGCGCAGCGAGCGACCTGCCGCTTCGAGCTCACGGCGCATGTCACGGTAGTTGTAGATTTCGCCGTTGAACGTGATGACGTAGCGCCTGTCGGCCGAATGCATGGGCTGTGCGCCCGTCGGGCTCAGATCGATAATCGCAAGCCGGCGCTGGCCAAGTACAACTCCCTGCTCCGCCGCAGCCCAGACGGCGCCCGCATCCGGACCGCGGTGACGCAGGGTTTCAATCATGCGTTCGCCGGCATATCGCAAGGCATCGCCGGAAGTAGCCGCGCGCCAATCAATCAGGCCGGCAATGCCGCACATTCTGTTCCGTCCAAACTCCGGCTTCTGATCGCTTCTAGAGACTGAGGCAATCTCGGTCGAGGTGCACAGCGATTGCCGAATAACTCATTTCGACAGGCGCTGTAGCGGCTGTCCACAAATGCTAGGTTCGACATCACCAGGCACCGGAGAGCCATGCCGGCAGAGATTGTTTCACGTCTGCTCGTTCTTGCATCGATCGCGCTTCTCGCTTTTGGCGTGAGTTTCGAAACGAGCATTCTATTGCGGCCCTGGCTCGTGCGGCACGCGCTGGCACGGCCGAGCGCACGCTCGTCTCACAATATCCCGACCCCGCAGGGCGGCGGCATCGCGCTCCTGATCGCAACGCTTTTCGCCGCGTGGGGTGCCCTGATCCTGCTCTCGATGCCTACGAGCCATGAGCTCAACGCGCTCGTCACCCTTACAGCGGCAGCGCTGCTCCTCGGAATTGTCGGCGCGATCGATGACATGCATCCTTTGCCGCCAGCGGCGCGGCTGATTGTGCAAGGAGTTGCCGTGGCTGCGCTCATCGCGGCATTGCCGCACGACATGCGGCTGCTGCCTCATGTGCCCTGGTGGACGGAACGCTCTCTGCTGTTCGTGGCAGCACTCTGGTTCGTCAACATCGTCAATTTCATGGATGGGATCGACTGGATGACGGTCGCGGAATTCATTCCGTTGACCATAGCGCTGAGCTTGCTCGGCGCTGCCGGTACTTTGGATTGGCACTCCGCACTGCTTGCCTCCGCGCTTCTCGGGGCGATAGGCGGATTTGCGCCGTTCAACAAGCCGGTCGCCCGATTGTTTCTCGGAGATGTGGGCAGCCTGCCAGCAGGCCTGTTGCTGGGATGGCTGCTGCTGCAGTTGGCGGCCACCGGGCATCTCATCGCCGCGCTGATCCTGCCGCTTTATTATCTCGCCGATGCGACTATTACGCTCGGCAGGCGCATTCGCAAAGGAGAGCCGTTCTGGCAGGCGCACCGCACCCACTTCTATCAACGGGCGCTCGACAACGGCTTTTCCGTCATGGAGATTATCACGCGCGTGTTTGCGCTCAATGTTGCGCTAGCTGCGCTCGCATTCATTTCGATGTTCGGGCCGAATGCCGCCTTGCCGGCGCTGGCGTTCGCTGCGGTTCTTGTTGGATCGCTGCTTCGAGCGTTTGCGCGGCCGCGCTGATCTCGCCGGCTTCCATTGCGCTATCGTCCAACTCCGGCAAGGCTTCGCGCAACACCCGGAAAATAACGCCTCTGTCCTCGCGAGCCAACCCTTGCTCCAGGGTTTCAACTGCCCGGCGCATCGCGTGCAAAGAAGGACTTGTCGCTTTGGCAGCGACAATGCCGTCGATGCCGATCGGCAGCATAGGCTCCTCACGAGCAAACAGGATCTCGTTCAGGCGCTCGCCGGGGCGAATGCCGGTGAACGCAATGTCTATATCGCGTCCAGGCTCCAGACCGGAAAGCCGGATCATACGCTCCGCAAGATCAACTATTTTCACCGGCTGGCCCATATTCAGCACGTATACGGCAACCGGCGCCGATCCGGGCGCAAGCGCATGACTCGCCGCCGTGACTACAAGATCGCACGCCTCACGAATGGTCATGAAATAGCGCACCATGTCCGGGTGTGTAACCGTGAGAGGGCCACCGGCCTCGATC
>JBKPOZ010000312.1:0-6192 GCA_046733355.1 Pseudomonadota bacterium
CCCTCTCCCCAGCGGGGAGAGGGTCGGGGTGAGGGGGTCACCAAATGAATCGTTTTAACCCCTCACCCTAACCCTCTCCCTTCGGGAGAGGGAACTTGACGGAGTTCGCCGCAGCGATGCTCAGCGCGTGAGTACGATGAAGTCCGTGCCGCGTCCGGTCTCGCCGCTGGCGCCCTGGTCGGAGACCAACAGGGACGAGCCCGGAACCAGGATCTCGGAAATGCGGTCCGCTGCTTCCTGGGGCAGGTGGATGCGATCGAGCGCCTGCGCTGCCGTGGATGGGGGAGTTGCCGCGACTACGGTTGGTGGAGACGCCTCCTTCTTGCCGCGCACCCGTCTTTTCTCGACAGTGGCGTTCGACTGCGTCGGGATGGTGATCACGTTCCAGCGCATTCCACTGCCGTCAGGCTTGGTGCCCATGGCGGTGAATACGTGCGTGCCCAAGGGGTGATCCGGCTCGTCGATCTGCACCGGCATGTCGAACAGCGGCACGAACCCCTGCCGCACGGAGACCTTGCCCTCCTTGCGGCTTACGAACACCGCCACTTGGCCGCTGTTCTTCGGCGGCTGCGGCACAGCCTTCGGGGTCGTCACCGGGCCTTTCGGCGGGTCGACAGCATTGCCGGCGGGCTTTGCGGATTCTCCATTGCCCTGGCTGACGTCCACTCCACTGGCGTCGTTCGCGCGGCCGGTCGATTCCGCAACCTTGACCGGCTCCTCGCCGGGCCTCGGTTTTGCGATCTCGACCATCGGATCAGCCGGTTTCGGACGCGGCGTGAAGAGAAGCGGGTGCTCGAAAGCAACCGGCGCAAGGTCATTGCGGGCGACGATCACCCGGACACCGAGCTTGGTTGTGGGCCACAGCGCCGCGGCAAAGCTGTGCGTCAGCCGGATGCAGCCGTGCGAGGCCGGATGGCCGGTAACAAATCCCTGATGCATGGCCACGCCCGACCAGGTGATGCGCTGCATGTAATACATGGGCGCGTTGCCGTAGAGATTCGAATGGTGATAGCGGTCCTTCTGGATGACGCTGAACACGCCCATGGGGGTGAGATGGCCGGGCGTGCCGGTTGAGACCGTGCCCTGCGCAATAGGCACGCCGTCGCTGAACAGCGTCACCCGTTGACTGCCGATCGACACGACGATCTGGAGCACGCTGTTCTTGGCGGCTTCGCCGAAGCCTTCCTTTTCCGGATTGGGCTTTTTGGCGGTGCTTGCAGCTTTGGGACGGTAAGCATCGGCGGGCGCCAGCGAGGCGACCAGGAACGCAAGTGCGGCTCCCGACAGAAGCGCCGCACGGAATACTCTTATTGCAGACCGGCTGCGCGCCGGCTCGTTAGGCATATTTTGCGAAAAGGTGAGCAACGCCCCCTCCAAATGGTCCATTGCCTCGCCCAGCGGCGAGGGAAGTTGACGCAAGCGGCGCCTATCCGTGGGCTTAAGGATGGTTCGCAACCGGCTTTTGCGTTCTTTTGTTGGGCCGGTATTGCTTTAGTGATGCGAGGTGGCCGACAGGTTCATTGGTCCGGCGGTAAGGTGGGCAAAGGCGCGCGTCGCAATGTCAACCAGCTCTCTGATCAAGGGCATAGACGTTCGCCCTTGGTTCAACAGGGGAGGACGGCCCCAGCAGAACGGCGAACAGGTTTTCCAGAGACGGCTCCTCTGCATAGCGCGGCGATTCCCGCATCGTCCGGATTAACAGGTCATCCGTGATTTCGAAGCCAAGCGAGCGGTAACTTTCGAACTGCGACTCGCTGAACCATTGATTCGCCGTGCTCTGGTGGGGGAAATCGAGGTTCGCCATGGCGTAGCTTCGCACCCCGGCGCTTTCGGTGCCGTGATAGCCGGCTTTGATATAGAGGATGACGCCATTTTCGACCTTTGGACCCTTGTCCACTTCGACCTTTGCGCCCTCATCCGCTTCAATCGCCAGGCCTTTGTCGGCGGTCTTGTAATCGATCTCGGCGACCGCATGGTAATGGCACTCCCCGGCCAAGACGCTGCCGTCGAGGGAACGTCGGCGCAGAGACTGCAGTGCGTGAAACTTGATCGGCACCCCCAAATCGATGGAAATCTTGCGTACCGCGTTGCCAAGATCTTCAAACGTGTAGTCGGGATCGCGGCCGGCATCGCTGATCACAATGAAGCGGCAGCGCCGGCGCACCACCTCATAAAGCCCCAGATTGTCGAAATGCCCGCCATCCGAAAGGTTGACGTACATCCTGTTGTCGGTTGTGAGTCCGAAAATCTCCTGCAGCAACGGCAGGATGGCGAGTTTCGGCCCGTCATGGGTGTAGCTGCGCTCGCCCTCCGCGCCTGGATTGCCCAGCCACCAGCCGAGCCGCAGATTGAAAATCGTCATCAGAAAGGTGACGCAGGGCGAAGAGTGATAGCCCATGTTCGGGTTGGCGGCGGCGCCTGAGATCGCCATCGCGGTGCCAAGCGATATGCCGCGCGGTCCGCCATAGAGCTCGGTCGGGCGATACGCCCCGCGCGGTGAGTCTCCCTCACTTCCCGACTCGCGCCGTGACGGCTCGGACTTGCTGCTGGTCCCGCAGTGCAACGGGCTTACCGTGAATGGCGCCGCTTTGCGCTCCTGCCAGGCGAGCCGCTTTGCCGATACGACGTTGAGCGTCAGATTGACGATGTGGAACGGCCGCCACGAAGCACGTGCCGCCTGTGCATCGTTACGATCCCTGGGCCACAGCTCATGCATGCGCGGATCATCGCGCTCGTCAAATCCGGTGAACGGATCGGGCTTGCGCGGTCGCGAGGCGCCGAGGAACGAGCGCACCAGCCGGTTGCGGAACAGTGCATGCAGCGAGAATCGGTTGATGTTGATGAAGAGGGACGTTGCCAATGCCAGAAACGCGCAACTCAGGAAAGCGAACGTGAGGCGCTGCAATACCCAGAGCCACTTGGGAAGGCTCGTTTTCAGGCCGGCAAACATGTAATTTGGCCCAGCGGCAAAAAGATCTTGCCTGAAGAGAGCATGATCGAGAGCAACGGAGATGCTGAAGATCAATGCACCCAGGAACAGCGAAGCCGCCACATTGAAGAACACATCCATGAGGATCGAGACGATCCCTCTGGCACCGAAATTAAACCTCGAAAAGCTGCTCGATCCAAGTAGCGCGATGACAAGTCCGATGAACCCTGTGATCGGCACAATCCAGTAGGTCATGACAATATAGAAGTGCGGCGTGAGCGGGTGGAGAAACCCCGCAAACACCACAAACATTCCGAGCGCCCAGCCCACGGCGGTGAGCAGCAACCAGCCTCCCGCGCGTCCCAGCCACTCCTGATCGGCGTTGAATCCGGCGCTGTAGCTTGTCAGTGCGGAGAACACGAGCGTCGCGGCACCCTGTGCCATCAGCATCCACGGGACTCCGACAATCAGATAGAACATCGGGTTTTTCAGAATGGCACTTGTTGCGGGCAGCTCGGCACCGCATTGCTGCGGCAGCGGGTAGAAGTAGTATCCAAGCCCGATCACCGTGCCATAGAAGACGCCCGACGCCGTCCAGGCGGCGAAATCCGCCGAATCGCGATTCGCCGGCCGCGCGTGTAGCCAGCTCGCTGCATAGACGAGTCCGCCAATTGCCGCGCCTCCGCCAGCGAGCACCAGGAAGACCAATCGCGGACTACCCGTGGGCCAGCAGTTGATGTCGGCTATGGCAAGGACCTGCGTGAACGCCACAGCGGACAGCAGTGACCAAAGCAGGCTCTGGCGGAGAAACACCCGGTCATGATCTTCGGCCGACGTACTGACTTGCGGGGCCTCTTGCAGCCGACGTGAAGGCCGGTGGGCAGTCATGAACCGGAGCGCCACAAACAGGAAAATGATTCCTGCTATGAGAATGAGGATGCCCGGCCCCGGCTGAATTTGCGGGCGATCGAGATGGGAAAAGCCGGTGAGGGCCACGACCACAATCTTCAATGCGAGGATCGCCGCGGCGAGAAAAGGAAGGATGACGAGCCAGTTGGTGATCAGATTGCGGATGTAGACCGCCGCGATGGCCCAGAAATCCGCCGAGGTCACGCCGAGGCGAGGCGTCAGATAATTGCTGTAGGAACGGAGCCAGCTTATAGGCGGCGGCTCGACATCGGGTTTCTCGCGTGCGACGAGAGCGCTACGGATCTGCTCGAAGGAGACCCCCTGGCGCGCGCACCACGCCGACAGCCAGCTTCCGATATAGCCGCCGCCGGAAACGGTCGACAGATAATGAAACTGCTCAAGCAGGCACTTGCGTTTGCCTGTCGCGTCCTCGGACAACCGGGGGTGCGTCGCCAGTGCCTGGATTATTCCCAAGCCAAAGGCAGCGCTGCGTATGCCGCCGCCGGACAGGCAGAGGGCGGCAGATTTCAGCTCGTTCAGGACGCGATAGAGATCAGCATCGCTGGTCTGATCCAACCGTTCGCGATGATACGGATGAATTTCCTGCGCTTCCTCACGCAGGACCTGGGCGGTCCTGAGTGAACCGTCCTGTTCATACCCGGAGGAGAGGTTTCCGAATGCAAACCGCTCTCGCCAGAAATCTCCGGCCGGCATCAGTCGATGACCTCGTCGATACGCATGAGCAGCGAAAGCGGCAACTCAATGCCGAGCGCCTTTGCGGTTTTCAGATGCTCACCCCTTATTGCACACGACTGGCGCATTCATAAAGCGTGCCCGAGATCCAGCGTATCGCATCGACAGCCACTCAGCCATTGGGAATCTTGGACTTTACGCAGCTGTTGCAATTGGCAACTTCGGCTGAATAGTATTCTCCAGTCAGTGCAATTCTTTGGTGAGGCCCATCGTGGAAGTCCCTTACAGCCGTCGGGCCTTCACGGCGGGCATAGCAAGCCTGCCGTTCTGCGCGCGCCTCAGGCAGGCTCGCGCGCAGCAGCCCGAGCGTTCATCGCTGCGGCTCGGCGTCGCCAACAAGGCGCACCTCTATTATCTACCGGTCACGATTGCGGAGCGGCGAGGCCATTTCCTCGATTACCGCCTTGCGCCCGCGCTGATTGATTTCGAGGGCGGCGGCGAGGCGTTCGACGCCCTGCTCGCCGGCTCGGTCGACGTCGCCGCAGGAGCGTACGAGCACACCTTGCGGGCGCAGGCCGCGGGACGGGACGTCCGTGCCGTGATCGAGCTCGGCCGGTTTCCCGGGATCGTGCTCGCCATCAGCAACGACCGGGCTTTCAAATCAATGGCCGATCTGAAGGGACTCAAGATCGGCGTGACCGCTCCCAATTCGTCGAGCCATTTCTTTGTGCTCTACCTGATGGCCAAGGCCGGGCTTGCGCCGACAGATGCGAGCTTCGTCGGGGTGGGCGGCGGCGAGCGCGCGGTGAGCGCGATGAAAGCGGGGGAGATGGACGCAATCTCCAACCTCGATCCGGTCATCACGCGCCTGCAGCAGGACGGGGCGGTGCGCATCCTCATCGACAGCCGCTATCCGCGGGTCAATTACGAGATTTTCGGCGGAACCAACCCGGCGGCAGTGCTCTACGCGAAGCAGGAGTTCATCGCCGGCAATCCAGTCACCATGCAGGCGCTGGTCAACGCCTTCTACAAGGCCCTGCGCTGGATCGCGACCGCGACAACCGACGAGATCGTGGACACCGTGCCGCCCGAATATTTCCTTGGCGACCGCGCTATCTACATCAAGGCGCTCAAAGCCAACCTGCTGGTCTATTCGCGTACCGGGATCATCACCCCTCAGGGAATGAGCAGCGCGCTCAAGGTGATGACCACCTTCGATCCCGCCCTCAAGGACAGGAAGATCGACCTGCAGAAAACCTTCGACGATCGTTTCGTCAAACGCGCCACCGTCCTGTTCGACGATCCGACAAACAGCGATCTGGAACGCGACGAGCGTCGTCCGCAGATCGATATCAATTCGTTCCAGGACTGATTGGAGAGGAAGTCGAAGCGCTCTTCGCCGAAGAGCCTACCGGGAGAGGAACCCATGCAGCAGAGCGTCTCCGCCGTCTCGGCATCCCCCGATAGCGTGCACGCAGCGCCATGGTGGCCGCAAGGGTGGTGGAAGATCGTCGACACGCGAATCGGCATCGTGCCGATTCCGATCTACGTGATCCTCGTCGCACTGCTGGCCGGCTTTACCTATACGGGAGACATCAAGGGTGAGGTCTCCACCATGATCGCGGTGCTGGTGATCGGAGGCTTCACGTGCGCGGAAATCG
>JBKPOZ010000313.1:0-23960 GCA_046733355.1 Pseudomonadota bacterium
CCCCAGCACGTCGCCGGGGCCTCAAGCGCCGTTCTGGCGATCTTTGTCATTGCGCAGACGGCGCATCGCCGAAGCTTTTTGCTGCTTGCAATCCTTGCGCTTCTTGCAGCTGCCGCATGCGAGAGCTCGGCATGGATAGGCGGCGTGCTTTTTCCCCTGGCCGCCGCTGTCGCAGGCACGATAATTCTCATTTGCCTACCAGCCGGGGAGCGCATTCAGTTCGGCATATGGGCCGGCGTTGCCGCGCTCGCCGCATTGGTTGTTGCCGCGCCTTTCCTGCACGAGCAGTTTTCCGCGTTGATGCTGCGTGGAGGCGCCGCGCCCATTGCCTTCGATCCCTACGAAGTCCTCGGCTTTGCGTTTCCGCAGCCGATACGTCGGGTGCTCGACCTGCCCGCCTTTTGGCTCGTGTTGCTCGTGCTCGAAGTGCCTGCCATCTACATCATGGGGCTTCTTGCAGCTGGCGCCCTCGCGCGCTCGCCTCGCCTCGACGCCGACAAAAAATTCTCGGCGCTCATATTCGCAGGACTTGCGGCCACGGGTCTTGTCGTGTGCTGGCTCATCGCCAGCAAGGTCGCCGACAACAATGACCTCGGCTGGCGCGGCGCGCTCACCGCATTCGTGGCGCTGATCGTGCTTGCCGCGGCTGCTTTGCCCATTTGGCTTGCAACCCGACGTGCCGCGCTTGCGGCCCTCGGCGTCGTGCTCGTCCTCCTGGGACTGCCCGCCACGATTGGCATTGCTTCAGGAGACGTAACGGCATGGCCGACCGCCTCGGCGCGCGTCTTCGCCGAGACGCCAGCCCTGTGGGCCGCAGTGCGCCGTCACAGTGCACCCGATGAGCGCATCGCCAACAACCCGCTGTTCCTCGCGGACATGACCGGCTGGCCCGTTAATATCTCGTGGGCGCTGATGGCGAAACGCGCGTCCTGCTTTGCGGGCCGCGAGCTTACTTCGCCCTTTGTTGCCATGCCGCAGGCGCGCAGCATGGAGCTTGAGCAGCAGTTTGAGCGAATTTTCGCCGGCCACCCGCAAGCGGATGACCTGCGCGATCTTGCCACGCGATATGACTGCCGCCTTGTCCTGCTCACTTCTCAGGACGGCGCCTGGATCGCCGATCCGTTTGCCGCGAGCCCGCTGTTTCAGCTTGTCGAGAGCAACGACAAATGGCGCCTCTACCGGCGGGCAGGTGGATCGTAGCCCGCATGAGCGTCAGCGATATGCGGGGACGGGATCCCGGATTTCGCTTGTTCATCCAGGCTACGCCTCATGCCTTTTGCCATCAGGGCGAGCTCGGCGGCCTTGATCTGCAGCGCCAGATATTTGGAATAGATGCGGCACTGGGCGAAGCTGCCGGCAATGAAATAGAGCCCGGGCTGCGCCGTGCGCACGAACATGTTGCGCAGCTCCTGCGCGTCGCCGAAACCCCAGATCGGGCCAACGCGTTCGGCAACCTCCTTGCCGAACAGCCTGCGCACGAGATGCTCCTGCCCCTTGTAGCCGGTCGCGAGCACGATCAGATCGGCGCGCAGAATCTCGCCGCTGCGTATGCGCGCTCCCTCCGGCACGAACGTCTCGATATCCGAGAACTGAACGAGCTCGATTTCATCTTTGACGATGAGATCGGAACAGCCGACATTGAAATAATAGCCACCGCCGCGGGTGAGATACTTGAATTGCCAGCCCGAGCCGTCCTCGCCGAAATCGAGCCTGAAGCCCTTGCGCTCCAGCCCGGCGAGCAGATCTTTGTCGATGTTGCGTGCCTGTTGGGTGAGCAGGATATGGCTCTTGCGCGCGAGCGCGAGCGGCATCGAGGTCGTGATCAGGTCGCAGTCCTCGAGCGGAGGCCCTTCGTCATAGAGAGCATAGGGGAGTTGTGCGCTCGGCTCGACATTGACAATCATGGTCGAGCTGCGCTGCACCAGCGTCACCTTCGCGCCGCTCGAATGCAGGTCCTGGGCGATGTCGTGGCCGCTGTTGCCGGAGCCGATCACCAGAGCGCGCTTGCCCCTCCACGCCTCGCCGTCCTCGTACTGGCTCGAGTGCAGCACATGGCCGGCGAAATTGCGCAGGCTCGGAATGTCGGGAATGTTGGGAATGCCGCTCACGCCCGTCGCCATCACGACGTGGCGCGGGTGCATGGTTCGCGTGCTGCCGTCGCCGCGCCGAACCGCCACCGACCAGCGCCCGTCCTTCTCGTCGTAGCTGCCGCCCAAAAATTCGGTGGCCGTCCAGTAGTTGAGCTCCATCGCCTCCACATAGGCCTCGAACCAGGACGCGAGCTTGTCTTTCGGGATGTAGGTCGGCCAGTTCGGTGGAAACGGCATGTAGGGCAGATGATTGACGTGCACCTGGTTGTGCAGCACCAGCGCGTGATAGCGCTTGCGCCAGTTGTCGCCGATACGCGGCCAGCGGTCGACGATCAGGCTGTCAATGTCGAGTTGCGCGAGGCGCGCGCCCATGCAGAGGCCGGCCTGCCCACCACCGACCACGAGCACGGCAGGATCGCGGTCAGCAAATTCGGCGGCGACTTTTCTCAGATCGAGCCAGTTGGGCCCGCGGAAATCGCGCGCATAGGCTTCGCCGGTGGGGCGCGCGCGGCCGACATGCTCCTCGTGTCCCTTGATCTCGTCGAGCGCCGTGAGCAGCGTCCATGCCTTGAGGCGCGCCCGGTCGCGCGCATCGGCGGTGAGGCGCAGAACCCCGCTGCCGCGGCCTTGCCGGGTCTCGAACTGAAAGATCGCCTCGATCGCTTCGGTGCCGGCGCGGCTCACGCGGCGCGGCGCGGTGCGCCGGGAAGCGATGACAAACCCGCTCGGCCCCGCGCCTGCGCTGCATGCTTTCAGCTCAGCAATGATATTCTCCGCACCGATTGTCGTGCTGATGCTCCAGGTGAGCGCCAGCACGTCGCGCCAATAGCTTTCGTTGTGAAAAAGCGCACTCAGCACAGCATTGTCCGGCGAGGCGAGCGCATGCTCGAACTGGGTCAGCCAGCTCTCCACCGACGCGGCAATATCTTCTGTTCTCGTGAGCATCCTTCTTACAATCTTACTCCTTTTACACCTGAGTGCGAATGGGCGCGCCATCGCCGGGCTCGTCCCGGACCGCGTCTTGATGGCGACACGGAAGGCGTGGATGCCCGGCACGAGGCCGGGCGTGACGACCGAGGTTACGCCGCGCCTTTGCGCAGCGCCTCGGCGGAGTGGGTGAGCTCCTCGACTGTAATGCGCGCGAGCGCATCCGAGAAAGCATGCTCGGCGCGGCCGAGGGCGGGCAAGACCACGTTGCTGACCAGGTGCGATTTCTCGACCGGAAAGCCGTTGATTGCATCGCTCGAACCGGCGGCGCGCACGATGTGCTCGGCGGTGATGCGGGAGCGCTCCCGCGCCAATTCATAGCCGCCCCGTGGTCCGCGTATGCCGCGCAGCACCTCGTTGCGCACGAGCGCCTGCAGCACCGGCTCCAGGTGACGTGCCGGCAGGCCATAGCGTTGCGCCAACGTTTTGGCGGTCACGGGGCGTCCGCGGCCATGAACCGCGATGTCAATGACGGCGGCAATGGCCAAAATGCTCTTGCGCGGCAGAAGCGACATGGGGACGGGCTCTGCGCATGCGGTCTGCTGGAATACCAGACCGTGTTACCCGGACCGCTGTTCCCGCCCGGTGCCCGTAGAACCAAAACCCCTAACTCCGCGCGAAGTTTCATCAAGTGTTGTGCGTTCGTGAAGCGTGACACGTAAGGTGTGCGCAAAAACAATTTGTGCGATGCGCGCACCGCGCTGCACGACAAATTCCTCAGCACCGAAATTCACAAGTATAACATGCACCTCGCCGCGATAGTCCGCGTCTATGGTGCCCGGTGCATTGAGCACCGTGATGCCATGCCGGACCGCAAGTCCGGAGCGCGGCCTGATCTGGCCCTCGACGCGCGCAGGAAGTGCAAGCGCAATTCCGGTCGGCACGCTGGCGCGCCCGCCGGGAGCAATCGTCAGCGGCGCGTCGGCCGCAACAGCGGCCATGAGATCGAGGCCGGAGGCCTGCTCGCTGTGATAATCAGGGAGCGGCAGGTCGCGCGCGTGCGGGAGCCGCACGATGCCGATCTCGATTCTCTTCACCGGTGCTTACCGGCCAGCGCATCGACAATACGCGCGACGAGATTTTGCGCAACCGCCTCCTTGCTCTGCGGTGGCCACGACTCGCAAGCGTGCCGGCTTACGAGGTGCACGCGATTGACGTCGCCGCCCATCACGCCCGAGTCGGCCGAGACATCGTTGGCCAGGATCCAATCGCAACCCTTGCGCGCGAGCTTCGCTTTCGCATTATCGATGATGTGCTCGGTCTCCGCCGCAAACCCGATGACCAGCTGCGGCCGACCCTTCTTCATATGCGCGACGGTCGAAAGAATATCCGGATTTTCGACGACACGGATCGTGGGGACCCAGCTGCCGTCTTTCTTCATCTTGTTCGGCTTCGGTTCGGCCGCGCGCCAATCGGCGACGGCGGCTGCAAAAACGGCCACATCGACGGGGAGCGCCTTGGTTACAGCCGAGAGCATTTCCTGCGCGGTCCCGACCTTCACGGTGCTTATGCCGGGTGGATCAGGCAGCGTCACGGGACCGCTGACAAGCGTTACCTCAGCGCCGGCTGTCGCGGCCGCGGCGGCAATCGCGTGGCCCTGCTTGCCGGATGAACGGTTCGCGATGTAGCGCACGGGATCGAGCGGCTCGTGCGTCGGGCCCGACGTCACCAGGACGCGCTTGCCGGCGAGAGGCCCTTTGCGTGCTTCCGGTGCAAGCAAAGGCAGTAGCGCCGCGAGGATCTCGAGCGGCTCCGCCATGCGGCCGATTCCCGCTTCGCCCGCCTCCGCCATCTCGCCGGCGTTCGGGCCTAAGAGCTTCACGTCGTCACGCCTGAGCATTTCAACGTTGCGGCGCGTGGCGGGATGATGCCACATGCCCGGGTTCATCGCCGGCGCGAGCAGCACGGTGGCCCGCGTGGCGAGCAGCACGGCGGAAGCGAGATCGTCGGCGAGCCCGTTGGCCATCTTGGCAATGAGATCCGCGGTCGCAGGCGCGACCACGACCACATGCGCCTCGCGCGCCAGCCGGATATGTCCGACGTCGAATTCGGCCGCGCTGTCGAACAGATCGGTGAACACCCGCTCGCCCGACAAAGCGCCTGCCGACAACGGGGTAATGAACTCCTGCGCCGCGCGCGTGAGGATGGAGCGCACCGCGATCGACCGTTCTTTCAGGCGGCGGATGAGATCGAGCGATTTGTAGGCGGCAATGCCGCCGCCGATGATGAGGAGCACGCGCGGCGCGCCGGGGCGCGCGTCGAATTTCCTTTCCGGTGCGGGTGCAACTGCGGCTGGTGCTTCGGCAGCGGCGGCCGTGCGCAGGATTGTGCGCACCTCGTCTTCCATGGAGCGCCCGTGCGCCGCCGCGCGGATGCGCAGCGCGGCTTTAAGCGTGTCGTCGAGCTGACGAATGGTGATGCTGCCCATCGCACACCTGCAGAGCACCGTAGCCCCCATGAGCAGAGCGACATGCGGGAGCACCCGGATATCGCTTCGCTCATCCGGGCTACCAACCACATTCTACCAAATGATTGCAATGCAATCAATGCAATCAAAGCAGGCTGCGGGCCGTTAGCACAAGCCAGGCGAGCAGCCCCACGAGCACCCAGAGCGCGACCGTGCCACCGCGGTTGCGACGCGCCTCCGCGCGGCCGATCTCCGCCACGGTTTCGGGCGCGAGCACGAGCCCGTCGCGCGTGATCGCATCGAGCTGGGCGGTGAGCGCAGCCGCGCGCGTGAGCAGCGCCGGCAATTGCGAGAGAACCTGGCCGATCTCGCTCACCCCTTCCGCCGCGGTCTCGAGGCTGCCGAGCGGGCCGAGATGGCGCTCGATCCATTCGCGTACCACCGGCTCAGCGGTCGCCCAGATGTCAAGCTTGGGATCGAGGCTGCGCGCCACCCCCTCGACGACGACCATGGTCTTCTGCAGCAGGAGGAGCTCGGTGCGGGTGCGCATATCAAACAGCCCGGTGATCTCGAACAGCAGCATGAACAGCCGCGCCATCGAGATGTCTTCCGCGCTGCGGTTGTGGATCGGCTCGCCGATCGCGCGGAGCGCCTGGGCGAAGCTCGCCACCGAATGATGCGGCGGCACGTACCCGGCTTCGAAATGCACCTCGGCGGTGCGCCAGTAATTGCGCGTGATGAAACCGTAAAGAATCTCGGCAAGAAAGCGCCGCTCCCTGGGTCCGAGCCGGCCCATGATGCCGAAATCGACGGCCACCAGGTCCCCGGCATCGTCCACGAACAGGTTTCCCGGATGCATGTCGGCATGGAAAAATCCGTCGCGCAGCGCGTGGCGCAAAAAAGTCTGCAGCACGGCGCGCGCGAGCTGTTTCAGGTCGAGGCGCTTCGCCTCGAGGCGCGTCCGGTCGGAGAGCGCAACCGCATCGATCCATTCCAGCGTGAGCACATCGCGCGCCGTGCGGTCCCAGTCCACCGCGGGCACGCGGAAATCCGGATCGTTCTTCGTGTTCTCCGCCATTTCCGAAATAGCCGCGCCCTCGAAGCGCAAATCCATTTCGAGGGCGACCGTCCGGCGCATCGTGTCCACGACCTCGACGAGGCGCAGTCTGCGCGCCTCGCCGGAGATGCGCTCGGCCTGCCGCGCCACGGCCGCAAACGCGTCGATTTCCGCGTTGAAGCGGCGTTCGATGCCGGGTCGCAGCACCTTCACTGCAACCGGCCGCCGCGTGCCGTTCAATGCGACTTCCGCCCGGTGCACCTGCGCGATGGACGCGGCCGCAATGGACGGACCGAAGGACGCAAACACCTCATGCAGCGGCTTGCCGAGCCCAAGCTCGATGGCACGCTCGGCCTCCTTTTGCGGAAACGGCGCCATCCTGTCCTGTAGCGTCTCGAGGTCCTGCGCGAGCGCCACCCCGACCACGTCCGGTCGTGTTGCGAGAAACTGCCCGAGCTTGACGTATGTGGGGCCGAGCCGCGTGAGCGCCGCCGCAACGCGATTGCCGGCAGGTTTCACCGGGCGCTCGATGAGGCGGGCGAGCGCGAGCGCCGCGCTCGCGCCAAACGGAAGCCGGCTCGTATCGATTGCGCCCAGCGCGCCCTCGCGCGCAAACACAAATCCCGCGCGCGACATCCGCGACAGATGCGAAAGACTTGCGATCACAGGCGCCAGCCGGAGTAGAGCGTGACAATGCCGCCGGTCATGCGCTCGAAACGGCAGCGCGCAAAACCGGCAGCGCGCATCATGGTGGCAAAGCGCGGCGGCGCCGGGAAACGGCCGATCGATTCGATGAGATAACGGTAGGCGTCTTCGTTGTGCGCCACGACGCGCCCGAGGAGCGGAATCACATTGGACGCATACAGCTCGTAAAGCGTGGCAAACCCCGGGATATCCGGGTTTGAGAATTCCATGCACAGGAAGCGGCCGCCGATGCGCAGGACGCGACGGCATTCGGCGAGCGCCACCTCGATGCTCGGCACATTGCGGATGCCGAACGCTATAGTCACCGCATCGAAGCTGCGATCTGCAAAAGGCAGTGCTTCGGCATTGGCTTCCACAAAGTCGATGTCGTAGCCGAGCTCCCGCACGCGTGCCTCGCCCACGCCGAGCATGTCGGCGTTGATGTCGGCGACCGTGCAGCGCGTGCCCGCGCCCGCGGCAGCCGCAATGCGCAGCGCGACATCGCCCGTGCCGCCGGCGACGTCGACCACTGCAAACGGCTGCGCATCTTTCGGCGGATTGACAGCGGTGACGAGCGCGTCTTTCCAGGCACGGTGCAGACCGCCCGACATGAGATCATTCATCAGATCGTAGCGCGTGGCCACGTCCGCGAAGATGGCGTCGACCTGCGCCTGCCGCTTGCCGGGGGCTCTTTCGGCAAAATCGAACGGGGTTTTTTTTTCGTCGCGTGTGAGCATCGCGCCAGCTTCTGCGGATGACCATAGCGCGGGGCAGACAGGCCCGCTATCTCTGCGCCCACGAGGGTAAACATGCCGGAGCTCCCGGAAGTAGAGACGGTGCGGCGCGGGCTTGCTCCCGTGATGGAGCATGCGCGCTTCCGCACGGTGATCGCGCATCGCGGCGACCTGCGCTGGCCGTTGCCCAGGCGTTTTGCCGCGCGGCTCACCGGCCAGACCGTCAGCCGGCTTGGCCGGCGCGCCAAATATCTCGTCGCCGAGCTCAGCTCCGGCGAGGTGCTGCTGATGCATCTGGGCATGTCGGGCTCGTTCCGCGTTAGGCGTGGCCGAGGCGAACAGGCGCCGGGCAAGTATTATCATGCGCGTGGCAATCATGCCGCACATGACCACGTGATCTTTCATATGTCGTCGGGCGCGGTGATCTCGTTCAACGATCCGCGCCGCTTTGGCATGATGAAGCTCGTGTCCGCGCGCGAGCTCGAAACGGAGCCGCTTCTGCGCGCGCTCGGCCCCGAGCCGCTTGCCGGAGAGTTCAACGGCGAGCGGCTGGCGCGACTGTGCCGCGGCAAAAAGACTTCGCTCAAGGCGGCGCTGTCCGATCAGCGCATCGTCGCCGGCCTCGGCAATATCTATGTATGCGAGGCGTTGCACCGGGCGTGCCTCTCGCCTCGGCGGCGCGCGTCCACGATCGCGACGAAATCAGGCCTTCCGAACGAGCGGGCGCAGGCGCTGGTCGGCGCGATCAAGGCGGTGCTTGAAGAAGCGATCGCTGCCGGCGGCTCGTCGCTGCGCGACCATCGGCAGACGAGCGGCGCGTTGGGCGAGTTTCAGCACAATTTCCGCGTCTATGATCGCGAGGGAAAGCGGTGCCCGCGCCGCGGTTGTCCCGGGACGATCAAGCGCATCGTGCAGGGCGGCCGTTCGACCTATTATTGCCCCGTGTGCCAGAAGTGAAAGAAGAGGACAGATGACAGATGTCAGAGGTCAGATAGGGTTTTACCCGAAGGGCTTCTCTCCTGTCCTCTGACATCTGACATCTGGCATCTGTCAGGAGCACGGCCATGAATTACCAAACGATCAGCGTGGAGACGCACGGGCGCGTGGGGCTCATCCGGCTCAACCGGCCGCAGGCGCTCAACGCGCTCAACGAGCAGCTCAAGGACGAGTTGCTCGACGCCGCCGAGCGCTTCGACGCCGATGAGAACATCGGCTGCATCGTGATTACCGGCTCGGAGCGCGCTTTCGCCGCCGGTGCCGACATCAAGGAGATGGCGGAGAAGTCGTATCACGAAGCGAACATGAGCGACTTCGCCGGCGACTACGACCGGCTCGCGCGCGTGCGCAAGCCGATTATCGCCGCGGTTGCGGGTTTCGCCCTGGGCGGCGGTTGCGAGGTGGCGATGATGTGCGATCTCATCATTGCCGCCGATACTGCGAAATTCGGCCAGCCCGAGATCAAGCTCGGTGTCATTCCGGGGATGGGGGGAACGCAGCGGCTCGTGCGCGCCGTCGGCAAATCGAAGGCCATGGATCTGGTGCTGACCGGGCGCATGATGGATGCCGCCGAAGCCGAGCGCTCGGGCCTGGTGGCACGCGTGGTGCCGGCGGCAAGCCTCCTGGACGAGGCAATGAAAGTCGCCGAAACGATCGCTTCGCTTTCTTTGCCTTCGGTGATGACCGCGAAGGAAGCGATCAATCGCGCCTTCGAGAGCTCGCTCGCCGAGGGGCTGCGCTTCGAACGCCGCGTCTTTCACGCCCTCTTCGCAACGGCCGACCAGAAAGAGGGAATGAAGGCGTTCGTCGAAAAACGCCCCGCCCGTTTCGCGCACAAATAACACTGAGCGGGGTCACAGCCGGGATGCTGCGGGTTGCCGGGGTAAGCAAATCCTTCGGCGGGATTGCTGCGCTCGACGACGTGCGGCTCGACGTGCCGCGTGGCCACATCACCGGCATCATTGGACCGAATGGATCGGGAAAGACCACGCTGCTGAACGTGATCGGAGGCCTGCTGCGGCCCAATGCCGGCGAGATCACGCTCGACGGTACCGACATAACCGGGCTGCCCGTGAACTATCGTGCGCGGCGCGGGCTGACCAGAACGTTTCAGATCTCGCGCGAGTTGGGCGCGCTCACTGTGCTGGAAAACCTGCTGGTAGCCCGCCTGCAGCAGACCGGGGAGTCGATCTGGAAAGCATTCGCGCGGTTTGCGACCGTGCGGCGCGAAGAGACTGAAGCGATCGGTCGGGCAGGGGCCATTCTCGAGCGAGTGGGCCTTTTAACGCTCGCGGACGATCCGGCGCATGCCCTCTCCGGAGGACAGAAAAAACTGCTCGAGCTTTGTCGCGCCCTCATGCTCGATCCAAAAATCATTCTGCTCGATGAGCCTGCCGCTGGCGTGAGCCCGCCCATGCGCGCGGAAATCGCGCATCTGATCCGCTCGCTGCGCTCGGAAGGCGTGACCTTCGTCATCGTCGAGCACGACATGGAAATGGTCGCCGGACTTTGCGATCAGGTCTACGTGTTTGCCGCGGGCACGAACCTCACCTCGGGTACCTTCCAGCAAGTGGTCTCGGATCGCAGGGTCGTCGAGGCATATCTCGGCGGTGTGGTATGAGCCCGGCGCTTCAGGCCTACGATATCGTTGCCGGCTATGGCGGCGCCGATATCGTCAAGGGCATCTCCGCCCAGGTGCAGAAAGGACAGATTTTTGGCGTGATCGGGCCCAACGGTTCAGGCAAGAGCACCTTCATCAAGGCGCTTGCAGGCCTGATCGCCACCCGCCGCGGCGAGATCAGGTTGTGCGGAAACTCGATCGCGCACCTGACACCCTCGCAGCGCGTTGCCGCCGGCATCGCCTACGTGCCGCAGGAATTCAACGTCTTCCCGAACCTGACCATCGGCGAGAATTTGCGTGTGAGCAGCGAGTTTCTCGGGCTCCAGCGCGCCGGCCCCGAGCAGCGCGAACGCGTGCTTGCCATGTTTCCCGAGGTGGCGGGCCGGCTCAAGCTGCGCGCCGGACACCTCTCCGGCGGGCAGCGGCAGATGCTCGCCTTCGCCTGCGCCATGATGGCAAGCCCGCGCGTGCTCCTCCTCGACGAGCCCTCCGCGGGGCTTGCGCCCAAGCTCGTCGGCGCAATTTTCGAGCGCGTCAAGGCCGCGAATGCCAGCGGACTGACGATTCTCATCGTGGAGCAAAATGTGAAGGAGGCGTTCGGCATCGTCGACACCGTCATGGTGCTGGTGAACGGCACGGTGCGGCTCGTGGCGCGACCGGATGAGATTCGCGCCAAGCACGACCTGCACAAGCTCTATCTCGGATGATGGAATGATCGGCCAGTTCGTGTTCAACGGCTTGGTCACCGGCATGCTCGTCGCGCTTCCCGCCGTGGCGCTCACCCTGACTTACGACATTCTGAAATTTCCAAATTTTGCGATCGGGGCCATGTTGACGGTGGGCGCCTACATCGCCTTTGCGCTCAATGCCTGGCTGGCGCTGCCGCTCCTCTGGTCCGCGGCCTTGGGCGCCCTCGCGTTTGCGGCCGTGGCGGTGGTCATCGATCAGGCGGTGTTCCGGCCGTTGCGCGAGCGCAGCGCCATCACCCTGCTGGTTGCCTCCATGGGCGTGTCGTTCGTGCTGGAAAACATCGTGCGCTTCATCTTCGGAAACCAGGCGCGCAGCTATGAGATTCCACTCGCGCGACCCCATGACGTGCTCGGTATCCAAGTCAACGCGGAGCAAGTCATCACCGCACTGACCGCGTTGAGCGCCATGGCTGCGGTGTACGTGGTCTTGCGACACACGTGGCTCGGGCGCGCGATGCGCGCGGTCTCCGACAACACGGCGCTTGCGGCGGTGCGCGGCATCAATCCGGGGCGCATTGTGCGCTGGACCTGGGCTCTCACCGGTGTACTCGTCGGCATCGCCGGCGTGTTGGCGGGAATGGACCGCGCCATAGATCCGCTCCTCGGCTGGAATTACCTGGTCACGGTCTTTGCCGCGGCTATTCTCGGCGGCCTCGGCAATCCGTTTGGCGCCGTGCTCGGCGCCTTGACGGTGGGGGTGGTGGAGGAAACGTCGACGCTGGTCATTCCGCCGAATTACCGGCAGGTGGTCAGCTTCATTGCCATCGCTCTCCTGCTGCTCGCGCGCCCAGAGGGCCTGCTCGGCATGCAGCGCCTGCGTCGCTGAGCGGAGTATTTCTTATGGCGGCCTATCTCGTAACCATTCTGACGCTGGTGAGCATCGCGGCGGTGTTTGGGCTTGCACTCAATTTGCAATGGGGTGTGTGCGGAATGGTCAATTTCGGTGTCGCGGGCTTCGTCGCGCTCGGCGCCTATACCTGCGCGCTAGTTGCGCTTGCCGGGTGGGGATCATTCCTCGCGACGCTCGCCGCCATGGTCGTTTGCGCCGCGGCCTGCGGCGCAACCGCGCTCATTTCGCTGCGTCTGTCTGACGACTATTTGGCGATCCTCACCCTCGGCTTCGGCGAGGTGGTCCGTCTTGTGGTTCTGAGCGAGCAGTGGCTCACCAACGGGTCGCTTGGGCTGCCCGGGATTCCAAGGCCATTCCAGGAGCTCCTTCCCGAGAGGCACTACGAGGTGTGGTTTCTCGGCCTCTGTCTCGCGATCGTTCTGATGCTCTACGTCTTTCTGGAAATTCTCCTGCGCTCGCCCTTCGGGCGCGCGGTGCGTGCGGTGCGGGAGGACGACATCGTCGCAGCCACCCTGGGCAAGAACGTGGTCGGGCTGCGCGTGCGCGCCTTCGCGCTGGGCGGAGCGATTATCGGCATCGGCGGCTCGCTGCACGCGTTCTACATGACCTACATTGATCCATCGCAGTTCTCCACCATCATCACCGCCTACGCGTTCATGGCGGTCATCGCTGGCGGGCGCGGCAGCAACAAGGGGCTTCTCATCGGCGCCGTAACGATCATGACTCTCGTCGAAGGGTCGCGCTTTCTCAAGGACGTGATCTACGTCTTCGATGCAACGCAGCTTGCGGCGCTTCGCCTCATTCTCATCGGGCTAGGCCTGATCCTGTTCCTGATATACCGTCCGCAAGGCATGTTGCCGGAATATCGCCTGCGAATTCACAAGCGCCGCGAGCAGAATGTGCCTGCCGCCGCTCCGGCACGCCATACTTCGTAACCACAACGCGCGATGGCCAGAGTCACCAAGGTTCCCTCCTCCGCACTGCCGCCCCACGTGGCGGCGATCTACGAGCGCTATGCGTCGAGTTACGGTCCCTTTCGCAACCAGGCTGGCGTGCTTGCGCAGGTGCCTTCGGCAGTGACCCATCTCCTCGGCCTGCTCATGGATTTGAAGGCGCAGCAGAACGTGCCGGCGCGCTATATCGAGCTCGCGATCGTGGTGACCTCGAAGCTCAATGCCTGCGCATATTGCGTGGCGCACCACACGCGTCCCCTGCAGGTCGAAGGTCTTTCTCGCGCGGCGATCGACAAGCTGCCGGCCATCGAAGGAAATCCCGAACTGACCGACCTAGACAAGCTCGTTATCGAATACGCGATCGCGGTGACGAACCATGCGGGGCGCATCCGCGATGAGTTGTTCGAACGTCTGCGAGCGCATTTCACAGAGGCGCAGGTCGTGGAGCTCACGCTGCGCATCGCTCTATGCGGGTTGTTCAATCGGTTCAATGATGCGCTGATGATCGAGAACGAGCTCGAGGAGGAGAACGTCCAATGACAGAACCCGCAATCTATCGAGGAGGAATCAATCGCCGCACGCTCGTCGGAGGCGTGGCGCTGGGTGCGGTGTCGCTTGCGGCGCCGCGTCTCGTACGTGCGCAGGAGGCTGACATTCCGATCGGCGTGCTGCTGCCCTTTACCGGCTCGCAGGGCGCCTATGGGCCCGACATGCGGAAGGCGGCGGAGCTCACCGCAGGCATGATCAACGACGCGGGCGGCGTGCTTGACGGTCGCAAGTTCAAGCTGTTTTTCGAGGACGACGAGTCGAGTCCTACGGCCGGGCTTGCCGCGACCAAGAAGCTTCTGGAAATCCACAAATGCGTTGCGGTGATTGGAATCTGGGGAAGCCCGATCGCGATGGCGATCAAGCCGGTGCTGATCAGCGCGAACACCTGCATGATGGTTTCGGGCGCGGCGAACGCGATCACCGACGGCGACACCAAGGGACTTGTCTGGCGCTATCAGGCCAAGGCCACCGACTGGGGACCGGCCATGGCGAAGGCGATGCTCTCGCGCAACTGGAAGACAGTTTCCATTCTCGCGCAGCAGAACCCGTTCGTCATTCCAATGATCGAGCCGGCAAAGAAAACTTTCGCGGACGGTGGAGCGAAGGTCCTCGATACGGTGATCTACAACCCCGACCAGCCGTCCTACCGCGCCGAGGTGCACCGCATCTTTGGCGCGCGTCCGGCGCCCGACGCGGTAATGTGCCTCGGGCTGTTGACCGACTTCGTCTCCATCGTGCGCGAGGCCGTGCGTGGCGGCTTCAAGAGCAAGATCATGGCGCTCTCGATCATGGCGGATGCCGAGGGCAAGTTCATCGAAGCCGTCGGACCCGATGTGGCGGAAGGCATCGAGCACTTCCAGCCCGCCCCGCCTCTCGGCACCCCAAACTACAAGCGGTTTCAGAAGCTGATGGGCTCCACGGACGAGAACGCGCTCTATCTCTTCGCCGGCAACACGCACGACCAGGTCTGCACGCTCGCGCTCGCGATGGACAAGGCCAAGAGCGTCGATTCACTCGTCTACACGAAGGAGATCCCTGTCGTCTGCAATCCTCCGGGAGAGAAAGTCGACGATGTCCTGGCCGCACTCAAGGCTGTGCGCGCGGGAACGAAGATCAACTTCATCGGCGCGGGTTCCGATTGCGACTTCGATGCACGCGGCGATCAGCTCAACCGTCACTTCGGCCATTTCATGATCAAGGGTGGAAAGCAGGTGCTCGTGCAGATCATCAAAGGCCCCGAGCAGAACATCTGATTTGATGCAAACGAAAACCGTCATTCCGGGGCACCGCGTAGCGAAGCGAAGCGGCGAGCCCGGAATCCATGACCACAGACCTGGGGTTATGGATTCCGGCCCTCGGCCCTTTGGGGCCTCGGCCGGAATGACGGGCGCCGATGCTCGGGCGCATGCTTGATCCGCAAACCCTGAAACTCACGCTCGATGCCCGCGTTGCGGAAGTGCGGCGGGAGGCGGAGGACATCGTCTCGATCGAGCTCGTGCATCCGCAAGGGGAGGTGCTGCCGGCTTTCGACGCAGGTGCCCATGTGGACGTGCATGTTCCCGGAGGACTCTTGCGCCAGTACTCTCTCTGCAATGATCCGGCGGAGCGGCACCGCTACGTGATCGCGGTTCTCAAAGAGCCGGCGGGTCGCGGCGGCTCCGCCGCGCTGCATCGGGTGACGCAAGGCGAAACACTCACCATCTCGTACCCGCGCAATCACTTTCCCCTCGCCGGGCGCGAGGCGACATCGCATCTGCTGCTCGCGGGCGGCATCGGCGTCACGCCCATGATGGCGATGGTCGCTTCGCTCAATGCGCGCGGGGCAACTTACCGCATGCATTACTGCACGCGCTCACCCGAGCGGACGGCCTTTCTCGAGCGGCTGGCGCCGGATATTGCGGCGGGTCGGGTCATGTTGCACCACGATGGCGGAGATCCCGCGAGGGGCCTCGATATTGCGACCGTCCTCGCCACCTACGAGCCAGGCACGCATCTTTATTACTGCGGTCCGCCAGGTTTCATGATCGCGGTCAAGAATGCGATCCGGGCATGGCCGCTGCATACGGTTCATTTCGAGTATTTCACCGCTCCCGAGCACGAGCCGCGCGAGAATGCGCCCTTTCAGATCAAGGTCGACAGTACGGGCCAGGTGTTCGAGGTTGCGGCCGACGAATCCATTGTCGACGTGCTGCGTGCCAATGGCTTTGTCATTGATACCGACTGCCGGGAGGGCTACTGCGGCACCTGCATCACCCGCTATGTCGGGGGCAGCCCCGAGCACCGCGATACCGTGCTGAGCGAGAAAGAGCGCAAGAACTACGTTATGATCTGCTGCGCCCGCGCCAGGGAATCGCCGCTCGTATTGGACTTGTAAAGTCTTGCCGCTTATCTAAGGCGCCAGGCTATCCAAGGGAGACACACCCATCATGCCCGCTGCCCCGACTTCGCAGAGCGCGCTCGCGACGCACGTGTGCATCCGCAACGCGTGGTATGTGGCTGGCCTTTCCGCCGATTTCCCGAAAGAAAAGCTGACCGGACACGTGATTGCCAAGCGTCCGGTGGTGATGTGGCGCACGCGGAACGGCGACATGGTGGCGTATGACGATCGCTGCTCGCACAAGCGTTTTCCCCTCTCCAAGGGACGGCTGATGCCCGACGGTACGCTGGAATGCGCCTACCACGGACTGCGCTACGACATGACCGGCAAGTGCGTGATGATCCCGTCGCATCCCACCGGGCCGATCTCGCCGCAGGCGCAGGTGCGGCCATTCCCGCTGATCGAGCAGGACGGGCTGGTCTGGATCTGGCCCGGCGATCCCGCCCGCGCCGAGACGCGACGCCCGCCGCGCCTTCCTGAAATCGGCGACGAGCACTGGGAAAGCGTGGTGGTCGGCCCAATGCAGGTGCCGGCAAACTATCTGCTGCTAATCGAAAACCTTCTCGACATCACGCACTTTTATCCGCTGCACGACGGCAATATCGGCGACATCGCCAACAGCCGCATTCCGGTCGAGCTCGAGGAGGGCGAGGTCGACGGCAACCGCTACGCGATGACCATCCGTCGTACGTCAAACTACAAGCAGCCGCCGTACCTCGTGGACTGGTTCCACTACGACGTGGTCGATCGCCACCATACGCACTGCATGATGTCACCCGCGATCACCCGCGTGGTGATGCGCAACGCGCCCCCCGGCAAGCTCGACAGCACGCCGGTCGAGCGCGAGTATCCGGGCACGTTGCGCGAGCATGCGGACGAGCGCGGCTATGTGCTGGTGCACACCCATACGCCGATCGATGAGCGGCGCCACGTCTGGCGGGTCATCGTGAACTGCCCGGCGCACCACATGTCCAAGGGGGATTCTTCCAAGTCCGCCGCTAAGCGGGTGGCCGAGATGTTTCCCCCGGTGGCGGAGGAGGACCGCTGGGCGCTCGAGCAGCAGCAGGCGATGTTCGATTACCCCGACGAGGGCTATCAGGAAGTCTTCCTCAAGCCGGACATCGCGATCCGCCGCGCGCGCAAGATTTTTCAGGACCTGGTGCGGGAGGAGCAAGCCGCCTCCATGGTCCAGGCCGCCGAGTAGTCCTGCCCTCCCGGTTCATCTGCGGACGCAGATCAGACGCAGGAGCGAATCCTTTGTGCTCGCCGCAGCGCCGACCGGCGGCCTCGCCAACCGTTGCGTGTCCAGAAAGACACGGATCGCGCTTGCAGCAACGAGGGTTGCCTGCGGAGCGGCGGAAGTCCCCGCGCTCGCCGCCGCTGGAGTTTTCAGCTCCACCATTCCGACCAGCTGCCCGTGCGCATCGAGCGCGGCAGCGCCATCGAAACCAGGGGGAGGCACCGGTTCAAGCACATCGCTCTTCAATCTGGCCGGGACGCTGGAAACTGCGAGGCCGCCTTCCTGCACCTGCGGGTCCGCAATACCAAGCAGGGTCAGCTCCGGTTGTTTGGGCCCCTCGGGCGAGAAAGCGGCCGCCGGGAGAGCGGGGGCGCCGTAAAGGCGCAGCACTGCGAGCGCAGCCGCAGGCTCATCGTTCACGCGATCCGCATCGCCATATCCGCTCGCGACGATCGCGCTACAGCCTTCCGCGAAATGGCGAGTGGTGAGAGTGTGGCCTGACGCGCTCACCACGATGCCGGTGCCGTACTCCACCTTGCGCCGGGACGAGGGAGCGATCTGCGCAAGGAGCCCGGTGCCTGAGAATGCTGAAAGAGCTCGCGATGATGACGGCCGCCGGGTCCATGATGTTCTCGGTTGCCTGGTCATAAAGAACCGTGACCCCGCGCACTTCGCCGTCCTTGAAATCGCCGCGCACGTAAAACCGCTTCAGCCCTTGCATCCCGGAAAGCACGAAGAAATCCGGACGCAGCACATTGCCCTCGAGCCTGCGCGTTGCGGGCTCCTTTCTCTGCTGCTCGTACACGCTTGCAAGGGTCGTGCCCGGCTCGCGTACCTTGAAAGTCTCGATCACGACCTGCCCCTGGGCGGAAGACCAGCGCGTCCCGAACCTCCCTTGCGCCTTGTTGGGCACCTGCTTTGCAGGAATGCCGAGTCGCGCACCCGTGGCGGCATCCTCCACAATTGCCCAGCCGACCTGTGTCTGCTTGGCCTTGGCGGCACCGGCGAGCAGTGCTCGGTCCTGCGCAGTGAGCACGCCGGTTTCATTGATCCTGTGATTCCTTTGAAAGGACCTGATTGCGGCCGCGGTTTTCTCGTTGTCGTCGCGGGTGCCCGTGATCACGCCGGTGTAATCGCCGGTCCAGGCGAGATCGAACTGAACGGCGATGCGTTCAGGCTCGGACATCGCGCCGTTTCCGCTCGGGACAGGCCGGCGCTCGGCCTGGGCAGCAATGGAAAAGCATGCAAAGCTGAAAAGTACGAGAGGCGCAATCAGCTTCATGGGCCGGGACTCGCTTCTCATGCAGCAAATACCGATATCATAGCATTGGCCCGGATAGCGGACTGCCGCAGATGTTGAACTCTCCCGCGCTGACCGCCGAAGAAGTCGAGCGGTATGCACGCCATATCGTCCTGCAGGAGGTCGGGGGGCCCGGTCAGGCTGCGCTCAAGCGTGCGCGCGTGCTGGTAATCGGCGCCGGCGGGCTCGGCGCGCCGGTGCTCCTTTATCTTGCCGCAGCAGGCGTCGGCACGCTCGGTGTCGTGGATGACGATCGCGTGACCCTTTCCAACCTGCAGCGTCAGGTCATCCATGCGACTCCCGATGTCGGTACGCCCAAAGTAGAGAGCGCGTCCGCCGTCATCCGCCGCCTCAACCCGCACGTTTCGGTCGAGCTGCACGCCGTGCGGCTCGTGGCCGCAAACGCCTTGGCGCTCTTCTCCAAGTACGACATTGTCGCGGACGGATCGGACAATTTCGCCACCCGATACCTCGTGTCAGACGCGTGCTTTTTGGCAAAGAAGCCGCTCGTCACCGCCGCGGTCGGAACTTTCGACGGCACGTTGACCACGCTGCGCGCGCACGAGCGCGATGCCGAAGGCTGTCCCTACCCCAGCTACCGGTGTCTCTTTCCAGAACCTCCACCGCCCGGATCCGTGCCCGCCTGCGCGGAGGCGGGCATTCTCGGCGCGCTTACCGGCGTGCTCGGCTCGCTGATGGCGCTCGAAGTCATTCGGGAGATCGTCGGGTTCGGAGAAGGGCTCGTGGGGCGGCTCATGATACTCGACGCGCGCTCGATGCGCTTTGAGACGCTCGGCTATTCCTGGGATCCTGCCAACCCGCTGTCCGGCGAGCACCCCACCATTCTCGATCTCTCAGCTCACACGTAAACGCGCTCCCGCCTGCCACCGGCACGCCCGGGTGGTCCGCTCACACGCTCGTCCCCGCGCAAGCCGGGACCCAGCCTTCTTCTGGATTCCCGCTTGCGCGGGATGACCGGCTCAAAACGGATCCCGCTGAGCTACTTCGTCCAGGTGGCGACGGCGGTCGTTCCCTTCATCACCGACCATTTGTTGTCCCCCGCCGTCATGATGCGGAAGCAATTGGCCTTCGAGCCCTTCCAGGTGGTGCAGAAGCCATCCTTGCTCAGCTTCCACGTGCCTTCGCCTTTCGCGCCGGCGGTTGCCAAAGGCTCGCGCGTCATTTTGCCGTCCGGCGTAAATACCATCTTGAACTTCACGTTCGACGGCGTCGACGACGTAAACGGCTGGCCATTGAAGAAGGTTGCCTGGATATCGTTGGGAGCCAGCACGGCGGCAACGGCGGGGCCAATGGCGCAGACGGCGAGCAGGCCGGCGAGATAGAGGGCGCGCATGGAATGATTCTCCGTAGCCCGGATGAGCGACAGCGATATCCGGGGAGAGCTTTCCCGCATATCGCTGACGCTCATGCGGGCTACGAGTCGTAACATCATACAAACAATTGTGGCGAATACAGATCGACAGGAACTGCTCACAGCATTGACGGCAGGACCCGGTCCGGAGGGCGGTGGCCGTCGAGGAACGTCCTGATGTTGATGATAACCTTCTCGCCCATGTCGATGCGGCCCTCGAGCGTGGCGGAGCCCATATGCGGCAGCAGCACCACCTTGCCGGTGCGCGCAAGCTTGACCAGGCGCGGATTGACCGCGGGCTCGTGCTCGAACACGTCGAGCCCGGCACCCGCGATCTCCTCCGCCGCAATGAGCCTCGCCAGCGCATTCTCGTCGATAACTTCGCCGCGCGCGGTATTGACGATGTAGGCCTCGGGGCGAATGAGCTTCAGTCGCCGAGCCGACAGCAGATGATAGGTTGCCGGTGTGTGCGGGCAATTGACCGAGATGATGTCCATGCGGGCGAGCATCTGGTCGAGGCTCTCCCAATACGTCGCGGTCAGCTCCTCTTCGATCTTTACCGCCACGCGGCGGCGATTGTGATAGTGGATCTGCAGCCCGAAAGCGCGGGCGCGCCGCGCCACCGCCTGGCCGATCCTTCCCATGCCGATAATGCCGAGGCGCTTGCCCCAGATGCGATGTCCGAGCATCCAGGTCGGAGACCAGCCGGGCCACGGCTTGTCCTCGCTCAGCACGGTGGCGCCCTCGGCGAGCCGCCGCGGCACCGCCAGGATCAGCGCCATGGTCATATCGGCGGTGTCCTCGGTCAGCACGCCGGGCGTGTTCGTCACCGTGATGCCCCGACTGAGCGCCGTTGTCACATCGATGTTGTCGACGCCGTTGCCGTAGTTGGCGATCAGCTTGAGATCGCTGCCAGCCTTGCTCAGGACGGCAGCATCGATGCGATCGGTGACGGTGGGAACGAGCACATCGGCGGTGCCCACGGTGTGTGCGAGCTCGGATGCCGTCATTGGCTTGTCGTCGAGATTGAGACGGGCGTCGAACAGCTCCCGCATGCGGGTCTCAACGCTGTCCGGCAGCTTGCGTGTCACCACGACGAGAGGCTTCTTGCGGCTGATCATGAATGCATGCCCCACCGAACCACCAGGCTTTGCGTCGCCGCGTCGCCCATTCAGGTCCGGTTAACCAGATTACCCGAGACTGGCGGCCATCGGCGAGATCGCAATTCTGTGTAACAGATGGAAGGTTCAAAACAAGCATTTGCGTCTCGAGCGATCTTGCTCATCGTAGTCATGGCGGCAGCCCTGCTCGCTTGCCGCACGCAGGCCGCCGAGGTCGGCGTGGGGCCAAAGAGTGGTCTTCCGGTGCCGCGGTACGTGAGCCTCAAGCCGGACCGCGTTAACGTCCACGGCGGCCCCACGCGGGATCACGACGTGCTGTTCGTCTACACGCGCGCCGGCCTGCCGGTCGAAATCACTGCCGAATCGGACAATTGGCGGCGCATCCGCGACTGGGAGGGATCCGAGGGCTGGGTTTATCACTCCCTGCTCTCCGGAAAACGCACCGCCGTCATTCTGCCCAAGGACAAGCAACAGCTGGTGCCTGTGCGCGATGAAGCGGATGTCAAGGGCCGCATTGTTGCGCAGCTGCAGGCGGGGGTGCTCGCCGCCGTAAAGCGTTGCACCGGTACCTGGTGTCGCGTCACCGGCGCCGGATTTGACGGCTGGGTCGTGCAGGAACAGCTCTGGGGCGTCTACGCAAACGAAAAGGTGGAGTGACGCCAGCCTGCCCCGCAAGCCGCGACCGCTCGGCGCTTGCGCACAAATTCTGAACCAGTAGTGCTAGTGACGGTTCTTTCGCGAGGGCGCGCAGACTATTCGGTGGAGCATGTTGTTTTCGGAAAACCGGTTCCCACTCTCTGGCCAAAGGCCGAGAACAAGATTTTTCGGGATCATGCTCTGATGGGCAGCGATCCTGAATGGTTGAAATACGCGCAACTCGCGGTTGCCGCGCTCACGCCGATCATGACCGGAGTGGTCGGCATCATCCTGGTGCGGATGGGCAACAAGCTCGACGTGACCAAGCAGCTGCATCAGGAGCTCTTGCGCAAGCGCCTGCAGCTGTTCGAAGACGTCGCACCAAAGATCAATGATGTGTTCTGTTTTTTCCAGGCAGTCGGGCACTGGGCCGATCTCAACCCGGATGAGATCATCAAGCGCAAGCGCGCAGTCGACCGCGTGCTTCAGGTCAATCGCTATCTGTTCCGCTCCGATTTCTGGGAGGCGTATCGGCGCTTCGAGGCAGAGCATTTCGACATGTTTGCGGCGCCCGGCCACCCGGCGCGGTTGCGGCTCGATGTGGCGCATTTTCAGAAACTGGTAGGGCAGGCATTCAGGCCGGAGTGGTCAGATCTCATTTCCGCGAAGGAAGGCGACCACAACGAGCAGCGCAGATCCTACCAGGCGCTCATGGAAATTCTCGGCAAGGAGATGCGCGGCGCATAGGCGCCCCGCCTGCGCGCACGCGGGTCCGGCGCTGGTGCGCCGTTGCACACCCTACGAGGCTGGACCCTACACCAGGCACAGATTGAGATTTAGCGGCCGATACGCCGCAGCCGCACGACCACGTCGATGCGCGCGACTTCGTAGCCAGGCGGGGGTGTCGGCGTCTTGCCGACCATGACCTCGGATTGCGGGATGTCGACCAGGTCGTTTTCGCCTTCGATGAAGAAATGATGATGCCGCGAGACGTTGGTATCGAAATAGGTCTTGGATCCGTCGACCGCGACTTGCCGCAGCAGTCCGGCGTCGGTGAATTGATGCAGCGTGTTGTAGATCGTCGCGAGCGAGACCGGCACCTTAGCCTTGATCGCCTCCTCGAAAAGCATCTCGGCCGTGACATGCCGGTCGCCCTTGCCGAACAGCATCCAGCCAAGCGCCATGCGCTGGCGCGTCGGCCGCAATCCCACGTCGCGCAACATGGTTTTGACGTCATGCCAGGGGCATCCGGTCAGAGCCGAGCGCTGCACTTCCGGCGCCGGCGCCGAATCGACGGCGGTGCTGCTCAAAACGACCTTCTCCGAACCAGACATGGTGTTCCCGTAGCAAGCAGGGGATGGTTGCATTTGTAACAGGTCGAACCCAAGATGCAACCGTTCCTGGCGCAGAGGAGTGCGGCTGACTTTGCGCGGCGAACCCCCTATCTTAAGGGGTCGCGGGAGGAGGCACGAGTGACAGAGGCGAACACAAAGCAGCGTACAAGCTTTGGCTACGAGGATTTGCTGGCTTGCGGGCGCGGCGAGCTGTTTGGGACCGGCAATGCGCAATTGCCGCTGCCGCCGCTCCTGATGTTCGATCGCATTTCCGAAATTGCCGAGGCCGGCGGACAATACGGGAAGGGTCTGGTGCGGGCCGTGCTCGAGTTGCGCCCGGACCTCTGGTTCTTCCCCTGTCATTTCAAGGGTGATCCGGTGATGCCGGGCTGCCTGGGCCTTGATGCGCTTTGGCAGCTGCTTGGTTTCTTTCTCGGCTGGCTGGGAGCGCCTGGGAGGGGACGCGCGCTTGGGCTTGGCGAGCTCAAGTTCTCCGGGCAAGTCCTGCCGACGGTGAAAAAAGTCGTCTACGGTATCGACATCAAGCGCGTCGTGCGATCCAAGCTGGTGCTTGGCATCGCGGATGGCTGGCTCGAGGCGGACGACTCGGTGATTTACCGGGCCCTCGATCTGAAGGTCGGCCTGTTTCGGGACGGCATGGCGATGCAGCCGAGAGCAGCCTAAGCACTAAACCGTAACGCGAAGCAATTGCGCGTATGAAGCTCATCCGGGCCAACAAACACTGGCGCGCTCCCTCTCCCCGCCGGGAACCGTTGCGTATTTGGGGTGCGGAGAGATTGTAGAGTGTACATGCGAAAGGCCAGTCATGTTGGAGGCTGTGTCGTCCTTTTTTCTTGGTCTACTGGGCTCATTGGGCGCTGTCTCTTATACACATCTCCGAGC
>JBKPOZ010000314.1:0-7619 GCA_046733355.1 Pseudomonadota bacterium
GAACAAGCCAAGGTGGTCTTGTCTCTTAAGTCTGTGGATATTCCAGGACTCGTCACGCAGCGGAGCCAAAGCAATCCGTTAGTGCGCGGGTATTGCGCGAAATTAGCCGATGAAAACCGTACAATATACGGTAGGGAGCTACGCGGCATTGTGGCTGGGATTATGAACTGGGCGTTTAAGCGAACGGATGTAACCGCGCAGCAAGTACGCGACTGGCTTTCCGCAAAAAGGGGGTGAGTTAAGGCGCTCCACGGGGGCGATGTTCCCACTCCCGAGTCTGACCGAACACGTCTACGTCACTCCCGGCCAATAGAGGAGTGACTGGCATGCCTGACCCCAATGAAGAATACCTGCCAACGCGTAAGGTCCGCGTCCGGTACGGCGGCAAGTCAGAGCGGACGATAGACAGGTGGATTGAGCGCGGTATTTTGCCCCCGCCCGAATGGATAAATGGCCGTCGCTATTGGCGTCGAAGCGTTCTGGAACAGCATGAGCGCGAGGGTATGGGCCGCAACAGCACTGCCGCGCCAAAGGTCGCGGCGCCATGAGGAAATTGTCGGCCGAAGAAGCTCTCCACCGTATGCGCAGCGGCAGCTTGCTCCAACAAATGCATGGCCATGGCACGGCGCTGGTTTGTGGTCCCGGGCGGGCACATCAGTGATGAGACCGCAATACAGGTCAGGAACCATCCGTCCGTGGTCGGACAAGCGGACGGATTATTTCCAGGTCACGACCAAAGCTGGCGGATGCAACCATGACAGCGACCTTCGCCAATGCGAGGGGCCGCGTCATGAGCACGGACGCTGATGGCGGCGAGCTTCAGGTCACAATGGAGAAAATTCCTAATTTGAAAAGGGCCACGCTGGTCTTCCTCCAGCGCGGCCCCTTCAATTCAGTAATGTCGAGTTTGCGTTTTCTTCCACCTGCTAGTCAGAAGGAAAACATTCTCGATGCAGGAAGCATTACAATCTCATACTCGAAATTGCAACAATAAATTAGTCGAACCTGTCCCGCCATCCTCAACGATAATTGTCGGCACAAGAGTATATGTTCAGCGTGCTTTCACTAACGGATGTCAGAGCTGTGGCGGTCACGAAGCGGTCCTGGAATCGGGTAAGGGGCCGAACCTCGCATTAATCCGCTGCGTATGCGGTCAATTCCGGGGCTGGCTGGCAAAGGCAACCGGGCATTGGCTGGCCAGAGAGATTGCCGCTAACGGTCGCCCCGATTTAGCCGACATTCACAACGGCCGGGTGGTGTCATGACCAGCCCGAGCTCCCTTGCACTTGAGAGCGCCCTGCAACTTGCGGGCAATCTTATGCCCTGTTTTCCATGTCAGGCCGATAAGACTCCTGCGTGCAGCAATGGATTCAAGGACGCAACAACCGACGCAACAGCTCTGAAGCAACTATGGTCAGAGAATGCCGTCCTGGTTGGTGTACCTACCGGACCAGCATCCGGGCTGTTCGTGGTGGATCTTGATACTGCCAAGCATCCAGAAGCGGACGAATGGTTGGAACGTCATGCTGCTTCCCTGCCGGAAACGAGAACGCATCGCACGGCGTCCGGTGGGTTACATCTGCTCTTCAAGCATCAACCAGGACTGAAGAGCAGCACGGGGAAGAAAAAGCACCCGTATAGCTACGGCAGCGGAGTTCCTGGCGTCGATACCAGAGGTGAAGGCGGGTACATCATATGGTGGCCCTGTCACCTGGGCTTCGGAACGCATGAGCCCGTTTTACCAGCAGAGGTGCCCGATTGGCTGGTTAAGGCGCTTGCACCGGAAGAAGAGCCGCCCAAGCCAATCCGGCGCAAGAGCAGGGCATTCGACGTTCGCCAGGTGGCCGGTGCGCTCAATGTTGCACGCAACGCCACAAGGGGTGAACGCAACAGCGCCTTGTTCTGGACCAGTTGCAGACTGGGCGAGATGGTTGCCAATGGCACCATAACGCACGGCGCAGCAGTGAGCTGTGCACTAGAGGCCGCAGAAGCCGCCGGGTTCGATGCTTCGTTCACTGCTGCATCGGCTAGAGTCACTATCAGAAGCGGCCTGCGCCATGGGGGTGCGCGATGACACGCCCTCTTAATGGAAACCAGCTAGCAGAGGCGTTGCAGAAGCAGGGCGCTGCATTAGCGCAGGGATTTGTCGATTTAACTCGCGACGGGGCTATCAAGGCCACCTGCCAAAACACGCGCAACGCCATCCTGAGGCTGGGCATTCGCAGCAAATACAACGCCTTCCACAACAGGTTCGAGCTTGGTGGACAGGCTATTGCGGCGTTTGCCGGCGAATTGTCGGACAATGCCTGTGTGTACGCTCGCAAGCTAATCGAGACTGAGTTCGGTTTTGATCCGGGGCGCGAGAAGATGCTGGACGCTGCCGAACAATTATGTCTCGAAAACCAATATGACCCGATCGTCGATTATCTCGACAACCTTATGTGGGACGAAACCCCGCGTATTGATACGTGGCTAACTCAATATGCTGGAGTCCCAGATAGTGAACTTACCAGAGCGATAAGCCGGATTGTTCTAATTGCTCAAGTTCGAAGAGCACGGCATCCGGGGTGTAAGTTCGACCAGATTCCGGTGCTCGAAGGACCAGAGGGCACTCTTAAAAGTACGCTCCTGCAAGAGCTAGCAGGAGGGCCGGCTTTCTTCTCTGACCAGACCATTCTTGGATGCGACGATAAAGAAGTACAAGAGAAGCTGAACGGAGTCTGGATCTTCGAAATTGCCGAGTTGGCGAACGTCAAGCGAGCAGAGGTTGAGCACGTCAAGGCGTTTGCATCGAGAACTGAGGACAGAGCCAGACCGGCCTATGGTAGGGCGCTGATCTCCCGTCCCAGACGGTGCATTCTGTGGGGAAGCACCAACAATGATGAGTACCTGCGTTCACAGACTGGCAACCGGCGTTTCTGGCCCCTGGCCACCGGGCACATTGACCTGGAAGCGTTTAAGCGCGATCGGGACCAACTATTAGCAGAAGCAGCACAGGCCGAAGCAGACGGCGAATCTATCGTGCTCCCTAGGGAGCTGTGGGCTGCTGCAGCGGAAGAGCAGGAGCAAAGGCGGGAAATAGATCCTTGGGAAGATGTGCTCGCCAATGTAACCGGCGATGGTTTCGAGAACGGGGAGCGCGTTCTCACCGACGAACTCCTAGGGGTCAATCTCGGTATCCCGGCCGACAGAAGAACCCCCATGCACACTCACCGACTAGCAAACGTAATGCGGCGCCTGGGGTGGCAGGGGCCGAAGACAATGCGCATAGGGAATAAGCGAGGCAAAGGCTTCTGGCGCTGAATTTGTCACGGTGGAGTCACGGTGTGTCACGCTGGCTCACCGTGACAGATTTCTACAATGGTCACAGCGAGTTAGTGCTGTTGTCACGGTAGTCACTTTGAAAAATAGGAAAAGAGAGGGAAGAGAACACCGTGGGAGCTTTATGGAAAACCACCGTGCCGACCGTGACACCGTGACAGAACTGCGTGCTGGAACGCGCCGTCGCTGCCGCGAACCTATGGCTGCCCCTGAAAATCGCTACCCGAACCTGCAACCTGGCTATGTCCCTGCCCATCGCGTTGGTCGCAACCAACGCCTAGCCCGTCGCGCAATGATTGCGGCTGGCAGCTCTACGGTCACCACTGCCCAGCTCATGGCAATCATCTATCCGAACAAGCCTTGGGTTAAGTGGCGCTGGACTGATGTCAGGGAGGCAGCGGAGCGGTATGGGCAAGCTGCTCGAGCGCCCCCTGGCCTTAGCCGCCACATGAGCGTCTTGCCGCGCTTCCCTGCTCGCTACGGGATCCGGAGGGCCAGCAAATGCGCATAGCTATCTACGCGAGGGTATCAACCGCCGACAAAGGCCAGGACCCGGAGAACCAGGTGCGTCAATTGCGTGAGTGGTGCGCAAACGCCGGGCACCAGATCGTTCGCGAGTACATCGACAAGGAAAGCGGCCGGAAGGGCACCAAAGGCCGGAAACACTTTGCCGAGCTCTTCGAGGACGCGCACAAGTGCCGCTTCGATAGCGTGCTCTTCTGGTCGCTAGATCGGTTCAGCCGGGAGGGAATGGTGCCGACGATCCTGTACCTGCAGCAGCTAACCGCTGCGGGGGTTGGATTTCACTCCTATACCGAGCCGCATTTGGCCACGGATAACGAGCTGGTCCGCAACATCCTGCTGTCGGTGCTCTCGTCGCTGGCGAAGGTTGAGGCGCAGAAGATCGGCGAACGTACTCGGGCTGGCATGGCGAAGGCCAAGGCAGCGGGGAAGCACATTGGACGGCCCTCGATCTCCCCCAAGCTCCAGGAGCGCATTGCTGAGCGCATTGCGGCTGGGGAGACGCCGTATAGGGTTGCCAAGGATCTCGGTATCGACCGTCACACAGCGGCCAAGTACAGCCGCCCTTTCGAGGCAAGCGCCGCCGCCCCGTGCGCCCTTGATACCCGTCAAGGTTGTCCCAAAATAGCTCTCGCGCAGCCGTTGACATTTATAAGTTGAAGCGACGAAAGTACCTGCGGTTGCGGTGAATCGGGGGGACAATCGTGAAATCGAAACGTCTTGGATTGGTCGTTGGCGCTGTGCTGGCGAGCACCTATGCGCAGGTGAGCCTTGGACCATAACTGTCAGCGGTACGATCCAGTCAGGTGGCGGCACTACTGGCATCTTCGGAACGCCCGGTCTCTCATTGGCAGGGCTTCCCTACACTGAAATGATCACCACGGACCCTCTGCTAAATACGAACACAGCTGGTAATGCAACTCCTGACTCTACTTACTTCGAAAGGTACGGAGGAGCTATAATCGGTTGCTGTGGAGCACCCTTTACAATTTCTGTAACGGTCAACGGCTTCACCTACACGCAGTCGAACGCAAACCCGTTCCTAAACCGATCTTATCTAATAGATGGGCTTTCGACCGGTCTGGGGGGCCAAGATCAGGTTTATCAGGAGGTACGTTCGACTGGGTGTTTTAGTGTCTTTGGGACTTGCACGAGTTCCTATATCAATGCATCAAGCTCGCAGTTTCCTTTCGTGCCGTCTCTCGACTTCAGCCAATCGTTATCCGTAAATGGGAATCAGGTTGATATAACTACCTATTTTTTATTTACCGAAGGACTTCTTGACCAGTCTTCCGGGTTTTACGGCTCCGTCGATAGCCTTTCAGTAAACCCTGTTCCCGCCCCCGCTCTCGGCACCGGATTGCCCGGCCTGATAGGTGCGTGCGGTGGCCTTCTCACGTGGTGGCGACGGCGCAGAAGGCGGCCTGATTCCAAACCGGAAGGGTGGTTAGTCGCTCGGTAGCGCCCTCCAGTCACCGCATTGCCACACTTACCGTGTGGTATGTCGGTCTTCAGTACTGCTTTTATAGATGGCGGGGAGAGCGCAATGGGTGTTCAGAGACAAAGGTTAGAGGCTTCGGTAGTTGAGTTTACTCCGAAGGCGGCCCAACGCACGAGCGTGGAGGCGGATGATGTTGGCGATGGGATTATGGCTCTACTGCAGGAAGCCGCTGAAAGCTCGAGGCAGGACTGTGCGCGAGCTATGGACTTAGCACATAAGCTCACTATGCAGTTGCGGGATGCTGAGGAAAGGGTGGGCGAGCTTGAGGGCGACGTCAATTATTTTCGTGAGAAAGCGGCTAAGGCGGAGAAGTGGCTGACGATCATTCACACGGGAGTGGAGAAAATGTTTTTTGAGAAAAACAAGAGCACGAATGGGCATGGCTGACGAGAGTCCGCTGCCAGTATTGAGATAAGGTTAGAGGTTCGACGGAAGGCAGCCCCACTTCCGCTGGATGCATCCTGCAAGCCCGGGGTGTAGCGGTCGAGGGAACAGCGGACCCTAAGTTGTGCTACTGACGTGGCATGCCGAAAGAGCAACTCCAGCAACTTAGCCGCTCGGCTCACCACCGGGCGGCTTTTTCTTTTCGATGCTCAAGTGCCGAGATCAGCATACCCGCGCTTCGTCACCGTGTAGGACGTGTGTCCTGCAGGATCAATTGCATGATCGCATTCATACATGAAAGTAGTTGTGTTCGCTTCGTGATCATAGACCGTACCTGACAAGCGACAGCCAGATGCCGGAGCGTCTGCCTTTGCTAAGACCCGTTTTCCCCGCTTTTTGAAAGTCTTACGTTTTTTTCCAGTCTTGAATTTTACAAACACAGCGTTATTGCCAATTTCTAAAACTTCGAAGTTCGTATTACTCTTACGTCTTTTTACCATTTTAGCCCTCCTTCTTGGCACTGCCTCGTTCCATCAGTGACTGTGAACACCTGCATTGCCCCCTTGCCGCCGCACATGCTGCGTCGCCGGGGGGCAGGGCCCGTACATGCGAAGTCCACAGGACCGGTGACGACGGATAGACGAACAGTTCTGTGAACAGCCAAGCATGCACTTTGTCATGCAGAGGGCTTCCTTCGCCCATTTCCCGCACCTGACGGCAAAACGCTATCACCGGTGCCAAGCGAGTCAATCGCAAAAGGCAAGCGCGTAACCGCCGTGGTCGCTGTTTGATGAGGCGCGCCACTCCTGACCGGACTGGGCGCGGAGCTATGGGCGAAAGTTGCTGACGGGCTGAAGGGGTAAGGCGGCGTATCGTGGGGGTGTTCAACGCCTCCACTTCTCCAGCAAAGGATTGATACCCGGTGACTTTGGAGTAACTTCCAGTGGCCGGACGGTGCGCATCGATCAGCCCGCAACGGCAATTCGGTCCCTATGCTGCCGTTGATGTCGACTGTTAATCGCCAACCATGCTAGGAAACGCTCTGTACGGGCTCCAGCCCTTAACGCCTAAGCTTTGGCTCATCTGCTGACAACATCACCTTCGATGCTGTGGAATAAAATCGCAAATCCCAAAAGCGTTGGCTGGGCCATTTACGTAGTGGGCTTCGCGATTTGGGTTTTCGGCTACTTGAGTCCAGGCCACCCGCCGATTTTTGACTGGGCTGCGGCTACGCCGTGGTGGAGTTCTAGCTTCGTTCCCAACCTCGAAGCCGAAATCGGAACGGCGGTTATGTTCGTGATCCCGATTTTACGTCGCGCCGCGAGCCACGATGGGGAGCGGCCCGACCGGAGCCAGCTTTAAGGTTCGGCCAGGACCGATTTCCCCCGTAGGGCGCTCTCCTGAAGCACCGAAAAACAGATTAGTTGCCTCGCGAATAACATTCTTTGCGGCAGATCAAAATTCTCCGCCTCGACTCATCGCCGGGGCGGCTTTTTCAAACGTCTCAGTGCTGTGATGGTGTGCCGGCCTGCCCGGTTGAGCTAGGTGCTGACTGCGTGTGGCTGGGGTTCAGCGCATCAAATAACGTGATTATCGCCACGATAATCGCAGAGATGACAATAGCGCCGGTGACCCATCCAAACAAACCTGAATCGATAAACGTTCGCGGCGGGCGGCGGGGGTCTTGAGAAGTCATATGTCGCTCCTGCTGTAGTGTTTGGAGACCGCGCTATCAACGCTCGGTCATTTACACCACGCTCTTGAACAGCGCATAAAGCAGCGCGACGACAAAACCGCCTGTACCCATTCCCGCCACGAATAGGAGTATGTCTCGGTTCATACCCCCATCAGATACGTCGTCCTGCATGCATCGCTCCTTTGCAGGGACTCC
>JBKPOZ010000315.1:0-6533 GCA_046733355.1 Pseudomonadota bacterium
GGCTACAAGATCTTCGACCGCTACAAAGCGCATGGCCAGGAGGCGCTGGACGACCGTTCGCGCCGGCCCATCCGGTATGCCAACCAGTTGCCCCAGCAGATTGAGGCCCTGATCGTCAGGACCAAGCAGCACAAGCCGAACCAATAATGGCAGGCTTGCCCTCTCCACGCGCACCCTTGCGGTCCCGTTTCGCCATTCGTCGAGATGTCCATCTATGACTAAGGTGCAGTGCCTATTGACCTTGCCGCCCTGAGGGGGAGCCGTGCTGGCTCGCCGTAGACCTGAGCAGCAATACCGATCTAACGGCGATCGTCGCCGCATGGCGTGATGATGATAACTCCTACTTCGTGTGGGCGTGGTTCTTCTGTCCGGAAGCCGGATTGCGCATCCGGAGCGAGCGCGACCGCGTTCCATATCTCGAATGGGCGGAAGCGGGATACATCGAGCCGACTAGCGGCGACGTGGTTGACTTCGCCATGTCGAATCGCGCATTCGCGAGCTGTGCGAGCAATTCTCAGTTCAGGAGATTGCATTCGATCCTCACCTTGCACAGCAAATGATGAGCAATTTGATGGAAGACGGTTTGTCCGTTGTGGAGTTCCGGCAGGGCTGGATTTCGATGAGCCCAGCGGTCAAAGAAACCGAAAGGGCGATAGTCGGACGCAAGTTGAAGCACGGCGGTCACCCAGTGCTGAGGTGGTGCTTTGAAAACATTGCGGTCCACACCGACAAGGCGGGCAACAAATCATTCCATAAGGGCATGAGCCGTGACCGCATTGATGGCGCCGTGCCGTGTGCAATGGCTGTAGCGCGCGCATCGGCTGGTCAGAGGGGAACATCGCATTACGAAAGTCACGAGCTGAGGTTTGTTTAATCGGTTGTGATGAATGTAGCGGCCCGCAATCGGCGTATGATCGCCGAAAATACTCGGATAGCGCGCTAGGCGCTCCCTTCCCAAGGGGGTGCCTCACTCAAAGATTACAAACACTTGGAAAGGTGCACCCGGATTGCACCCGGATTTTCCACGTGTGGAGGGTTACCCTTCATTTCCGCGCATGGAATCTGCTGTGCGTACAATGATTTAAAAGCAAAGGAGAGCCTATGAGGTGAATATCTGTAATTTCAACCTCGCAGTTCGCATACGCATCCCACAAAAAGTTGGAGGTATCACACTCAGTGATTTCAATCACTTAGAAATAGCTCCGGACAAATCCGCCGCACATTACACATGTGCGGCGGAATCGTCGCAGACCGAATATCTTTACAGTTCGCAGAACGCCGATAGTCTTCAACAAAAGTGCAAATCAGTTGGACGCGACGATGAGTCATCAGCACCTCTGAACAGATTGCGTCGAGGGCAGCTTCAATTCCGTCTAATGCTTGTCTAGCTGATTAAAGCGAACCAGGTGTGTCCTGCGCGAAAGAGGAGCTATGAGCACGATTGCGAGTATGCATTGCGATCATATGAGTGAACAGGAGTATGATCGAGAGCGCGCCAATATCAGGAACGCTGACGCCAGCTCAGCAGAGGCGGCCGCGAAACGCGAACAAGCGCTCGCCAGTCTCTTCTATCGCTCCGGTTGGGCGCAAGAGCAGCTACAAAAAAAGGAGGTCAAGACGCATCAGTGGGTATCCCATCTAGTGCAATTCGGCCGGTTCTTGAATTTTGCAAACTCTTTCATAGAGCCCGAGTCCCTGCCCAAAAATCTAGGCGCCAAGAAATTTTTGGCCATTTGGGAACAGCAAGCTGTTCAAAAGGAGCGTAACGAGCGCAGACGCTTTCAGACAGTGCTCAAGCTCTTGCGCTCGGAATCAATTACGATGGCTCGCCGCCCCTCCATAGGAAAATCAATCAAGGAGCGGTTCGCTGATGGCAATTGGCATCAGTCTAGCGTGATAGCCGAACAGATTGACGCTGACGAGCGACATGTCCTGGACACGATACATGGCATGTCAAAAAACGGAAATTTCGGCTGCAAAGTCGAACGAAAGAAGGTTGGCAGCCAAATCCACTATCGGATTTTCAAGCAGGACAAAGCGGTAAGCGTGGAAGAGCTGACTACGAAACTCAGACCCATCGTTGAGGGTCTCAAGGCCGAGGGCAAAAAGAACATGGCAACAATGGTTCCAGCCGAAGTCGCCATGCTTGCTGCCAGGCTTGAGCGTCTCCTCAACGAATGGGCCGAGTGATCGCCCACTGCCGGATATGGGGACGCGGCAAAGGCGATGCACCATCAACGAGTCCCTAGGATAACAGCGATGTTTAAGCTTGTTAATAGCGAAACCAGACCTCTCACGCCCGAATTGGCGGAGAGGTTCAAGGCCATGTTGCCTTCCCCGACAGAGCGCGCATTCGACCCCGCTCGGGCGAGAATGCTCCGGCAGAAGGCAGAAGCCGGTCAGCTAATCACCTTCAACTGGGCCATCGCTAAAATCGGCGACAAGGAATACCGGGTGAACGGTCAGCACTCTTCTTCGGTGCTGAGTGAGCTGAACGGACAGTTCCCGCAAGGACTGACGGTTCACATGGATACTTTTGAAGTCGGCGACAATGACGGGCTTGCGCTGCTATTCCGACAATTTGACAATCGGAAGAGCGGGCGAACCCCAACAGATGTGTCTGGCGCGTACCAAGGCCTCTACCCAGATCTTCGGGACGTACACCGCGCCGCAGCTAAATTAGCTGTTGAAGGAGCTGCTTGGTATGAGAAGAAAGTCGAGGGGTTACCTGCCCGCAGCGGCGATGACGTCTATACGCTGTTTGGCAAAAAGTCGCTGCATAAGTTCATTAAGTGGATCGGTGAGGTCTTCAGCGTGAAGACGCCCGAATTGCGACGGCAAACCATAGTTGCCGCAATGTACGGCACCTTCGACAAAAACGAGACTGAAGCCCGCAAATTCTGGACCGAAGTATCCAGGGGCGGAGTCGAATATGAGGACAACCACCCAACCACCGTGCTCGACACCTTCTTCAAGTCGGTCTTTGAGGAAAAGAATAAGTGGAACCTCAATCCCGCCAACCTGTATCAGGCGAGTGTCTATGCCTGGAACGCCCATCGTGAGAACAAGACGATCACCTCAGTGAAGTACGATACGAAGAAGGGACTTTACACCGTAGCGGCATAGCCGAATCTAACACCCTAAATGGGGCATTGGCGCTGAACCGATGCCCCTTTTCCCGGTTGCCTGAAGAGATGGCTGCTCATGACGAGCTACGATCAGCTAGTGTGTGACCGAAACTCATGTCGCAACTGCGCGGATCTGGTCAATCCAGCTGACCCTGTGCATGCAAAGTACGACGGCACCGAGGTTGGTCCTTGGTCGCGTTGGCTCGCATCCCGTCCCGCCAAGCTCGTTGTGGTCGGCCAGGATTGGGGGACAGTCGGTTATTTTCAAGATCATTGTGGCCGCGACGTGCACGATAACCGGACCAATCGCCGCATAATAGAATTTCTGTTGCTGCTTGGATTTAAAGTCAGCCCCGCTAATCAAACGGATCGTCAATCAGGCGTATTCGTGACTAATGCTATCCTGTGTCTGAAGAGAGGGGGCGCCAAAGATATGAGTGCCCCGGTAAGACAGGCCTGGTTTGACGCATGCGGATCACTGCTGAAGCGCACAATTGAAGAAACATCTGCACCTACCGTCATTGCGCTGGGGCGCCGTTCATATGAAGCCGTCGCAAGAGCATACAACGCTAAACCGCAACCATTCCGTGAAGCTATCGAGAATGGATCGCCAGTTCAGCTGCTGCAAGGGCAGCGGTTACTGTTTGCGGTTTTCCATCCCGCTGCCCGACCGAAGGATCGGAGTGTTCAGGAGATGCGGGCCGACTGGTTGCGCATTGCACAAACTTTGAACGCGCTTGGCTCATAGAGCGTGCGGGACCAGCGCCGTTGGTTAGGGATGGAAGAGCTAGGAAGAAATCAGGTGACTCAAATGAGTCACCTGGCACGCGCACGGGCAAAGACGGCAGGCAACGTCTTAAGGAAAGCGGAGGCTGATCAGGTGGCCGATAATCAGTCACCGTCATTACAATGGCACTCTTTGATGCATTTTCATATATGGTGACACCAATTGATCTAGCCGCTTCGAAAATTCGGAGATTTCGATCATCGCCTTGTACTCGCGGTCGATGAGCCTTTCTCGGTTCTCGCTATCAGGATCACCGGCGAGTTGCTCGCGCGCGACAAAATGTCGGCCGATCGCATCCTGAATCGTTAATAGATAATCAGTGACATCGCTGCCAAATAAAAAGCCGGCGCGGTCCCTCGCACGTCTATAATCGATAATATCTTGGTCCATCACCCTTCCGTGCGTGATAATTTCTGCAATGACTGCCCTCAGCTCATTCAAAACTTCCCATCGCTTATCAAACAGCTCCAGCACCGCTCGTTGATGCGCCGGTGCGCCATTGCATGAAGCCGATTACGGCGGCGAGAACGGCGATGGCTGGGGTAGCTAGCGCTTGGAGTACCTGAATCCAGTAGGGCACACTGTCCCCGGTTAGCCGGGTCTTGATGCGAGAATCTGGCTTAGATCGCGCCCTAATAAATCAAATATCTGTCGTGCCAATTCGTGAACCGGGTAACGGCGATCATTCATCCGGTCCTCGTTCGAATCTATGCGTTCGTGAAGCCTTGAAACAAACAACGGCCCACAAGTCTTGCGACCGGCCAATCTTTCCACGCCAACGGAGCTTCTCATTTAATTAACGTAATCATTGCGACGCAGTTTGAGCACGACCACGTTGAGATGGGTATCCGGAAGGGGGACTGGTAGTGCGAAGCTGCCGAGCGACTCGCTGACCTTGATCCAGAAGGTAAGTTATGGCGGAGAACCTGGCTAGTGTCCCCAAAATGCTTGCCCTTGCTTTGAACGAATGGTTCGCCCCACTGGTGCTGGGAGCATGCGAAGAAGATTCCAAATCGAAGCAACAATCTAGCGATGTATCGGCGAAAAACAAAGATGCCGAATTGCTGAGAGAGCCCAGCAGTACAGCATCGGAATTGGACCGCCTGATAATCACGTCAAGAGCCGCCGAGCGTACATTTTTGGGGAGCCAAAAAAGTTGCGCGTCTCAGTTTGATTGTGGCGAACCCGCCGATTATTTGGTCTTGGGTTTAGGCGCCATCCATCCAGGCGGCGTTGGCGGTAGATTTTTGGGCATCGCGGGTGCCCCAGGGGTCGGCGGAAGGCCCGTAGTCTCAACTTGGGCTTGGTCCTGAAGCTGAGCACTTAGCAAGCGCGCTAAGTAAGCGTCCATTACCGAGACATCTAAGTTACCTTCGTGCCAAGCCAAATCAGCCGCTCGCAAGGCGTCGTAGTAGGGCTGCCGCTCCTCCCGAATCCGTTCAGGAACGATCTTCCGACCAGGTAAAAGCGCGCCGGAGCGGACACATAGTAAATAGTAGCATACTGCGCGTGCGGTACGCCCGTTGCCCTCAATGAATGGATGCACCCAATTCAGCCGCCACAGGCCATACGCGGCCAAATAAGTTGGAGGGAAAATGAACCAATTTTCCTGAATAACCGAAATGAACCGGTCCATCAGTTCAGGCACTTCCTTGAAATGCGGTGGTATGTGCCTGCCGACGTAAATAGGCTCTTCGCGGAATCGCCCGCCAAATTGGGAGATGTTCGCAACGGCAACATGGTTCAGAGCCCAGAGCGTATATTTGTCGAAGGCTCTGGGCCCCTGCTTCAGTCCGATTTCAATGCAGTTAGTAAGCAAGTCATACTGTCTAAGCAGATTCTTTTCTTGGACCTGATCATACAGTACTTTGTCTTCGCCCTCCAAAACCAACATGACAAAGCCGTGCCCCTCGCATTTTAGCGAGCAATTCGGATTCGCCGCGAAGCCTCCCTCACCGACTCTTTAGTGATGCCGGAATCCGCAGGAGCATTGCCGTAAGCAAAGCTGACGCGCTGTTCTTGCAACTGTTCATCCGTGACTGGCTTCTGTCGAGCTTCCTCTAAGAGCTTATCCAGCTCCGGGTGGCTCGGAAGAGGGCCCAGGAACACCTTTCGTGCTGCCATGATTCGACCTCCTAACGTGTGTCTCACGTTATGTTCTGGATTTGTTACCAACATATGCTGCTTCGGCCTCGCCCGCCAGCACTTAGGCGGGACGAATCTGGGGACGCTCACCTTGCACCGCGGGCGCTCATAGGATCAAGCTAATACGCAGGCCCCGGCAGCCGTGCGAGCGAATGTGGCCCATCAAAACAAGGCATCCCGTCCGGCCGGCATGCGACCGCCTCCCCATCGATGATGCACGAGTGCATGCGCAGCTTAGCCGCAGGCCTCGAGGATCAGCGGGAAACGCTGGGTCAGCTCATTGCCTAGCCCGCTGTAGAGCTTCACTCGTGCGCCGGTTTTACGGGCAATTACCCGAAATCCGTCCCACTTGATTTCCTGGAGCCATATCTCCCCGGAAGGCGGCTGGCCGGCAGATGTTGGCAGGCATGGCGCAACAAACCCCGCCGGTAACGTACACGCACGCAAACTCGACATGTCGCCCTGAGTAGGAG
>JBKPOZ010000316.1:0-9624 GCA_046733355.1 Pseudomonadota bacterium
GTTCTGAAGAGCGCGAGGTGTCGCTTTCACACCTCAGCGGGCTTGATGTTTATGTGTCCTATTGGAGCGAGGGGCTGGTGGCGCACACCTTCGTGAGCTTCATCTTCGACAACGCACCGCCGCTGAGCATCTCGATCGAAACACGGCCGGAGGTGGGCGAGGGCTTCGATCCGATCGCCTCGCTGTTCAAGCAATTCGAGCTGATCTACGTGGTCGGCGACGAGCATGACATCGTGGGGGTGCGCACCACCTATCGGCGGGAGACCGTCTACCTTTACCGTCTCAATGCTCCGGTGGACCAGGAGCGCAAGCTATTCCTGGTCTACCTCGAGCGGATAAATGAGCTTGCCGACCGGCCGGAATGGTATCATCTCCTGAGCAACAGCTGCACGATTAACATCATTCGCTACCTGAATGCCGCAGGCCGGAACGGAAGGTTCGACATCCGTCATCTCTTGAATGGCCTCATCGACAGCTATCTTTACCACTCGGGCCGGATCGACACGTCGCTGCCGTTCGACGAGCTGCGCAGGCGATCGCTGATCAATGCAGCCGCGCAAGCGGCCGACGGAGCACCCGATTTCTCCGATCGCATTCGCGCAGGCCTTCCGACGATTCCGCACTGATGGCGCAAAGCCCCACTACATACATGGTCAACCAAGGAGGCATACAATGAGGGTACGAGCCGAGTAGAGTGGAGCGCGAGGGCGCGATCATTCACGGCCGACCGAAATCTCGCAATGCAATGGACCCGCACAGCGCGGACGCATTGACGCCCGCCTTCCTCGATCCGATTCTGACAACAACGCCTCGGTGGCAGCTCCTGGCCTTAAGTCGGAAAATTATCAAAACAACAACCTTCGCGGCATCCGCGCCCGAATTGGATTGCTGCAGAGGCCCAAACGGGAGCACTATGCTGCTTAACGCCCCGGCATCTGGGGAATGTCCGCTGTGGTGTGTTGGAGATCTCGCCATGCTCCGCTGGTCGAGAACGTCTCTCCAGTCCGGTGCGATCCAAAGTGTTAGGGCGAAGTGATGATGCCATTCGCCCTAACCGCTTCGATTTGGATCTTCGCAGTGTCGAGCATGCTCATGGTCGGCCTGCTCTACACTATCGGCGACCTCGCGCGGCCGCTGCGCGACATCCGTGGCATCGCCATTGCAGTCGTTACAAACTTCCTCTTCGTGCCCGTGCTCGCGCTGCTGCTGCTGAGGGTCTTTCCGCTGGACACGCCGTACGCGACCGGGCTGATCATCGTCGCGAGCGCTGGTGGCGCTCCGCTGCTGGTAAAGCTGGCAATGAATGTGAAAGAGGACGTGGGCTTCGCGGCGTCGCTGATAGTGCTGCTGTTGGCCGGCACCATCATTGCCATGCCGATGATCATGTTGCTGGTTACTGATGCGGCGAGTATCAGTGCCTGGGCCATTGCCCGACCTCTCCTTGTTACGATGGTCCTTCCGCTAGTGTCGGCTTCATTCTCAGGCCACTGCATCCCGAGCTCACGACCACGGCCCGGAACACGAACCAGCCGACCCGAGCAGCGAGCGAAACCCCCAGGATAAAGCCTTGCGAAACGAACCCAGTTTCCCCTCCGCCGCGTCGACACGTGTTCTGGGACAGTAAGCCTAAGGCTTTAGCGCGCCGACCATGTAGCGGACCATCTTATCCATGCCGCTGTTGCTGTTCCTGTGATTCGATTGCCCAGCGCGGCCACGCAGAATCCGTTGTGCGTGCGAACAACGAGCGCTGTCGTGCCGGGGAGGGCGCCGTTGTGCCACCAGTTTCCTCCAATGATGCCCCAACCGCGGGCATAGTGGGGATGCACGCTTGAAGGCGTAGTCATCTTCTCGATACTGCCCGGCCGCAGAATATTCGTCGTATATGAGAAACCGTCGACGTGCATCACAAAACGCACGAGGTCCATCACGCTGGCGAGCCAACCGCTGTTGAATCCAATCGTGCGACATTAACGGCAAACGGGTTGCCCGTACCTTTGTAATATACAACCTCTCCTTCGGCTCGTTCCTCCGGAAGATTGGCTGCAATTCTCATGGAGGTTATCCCGCACGCCGCGAGGATCGAGCTGCGGACATAATCGGCATATTGCTGTCCAGTAATTTTCTCGATGACCCGGCCCAGGATGCAATATCCAAAATTCGAGTACGCAAATTTTAGTCCAGGAGGCCGCTGAAGCGGCACGTTCGCAAGCGTCTAGGCAATGAGCTCCTGCCGATTCAGGAGATTATTCGCAAACATCGGATCATCACGACCGCTCGACCATCCGCCGGCGGCATGGATGAGCAAATGGTCGACCGTAATGCCGCGGATCAACGCATGCGGCACATCGTAATCGGCTTCGAGAATGGCGCCCGGGCCGAACACTTTATCGGAACGAGCGAGCTTGTCTTGGTCGAGCAGTGAAAAATCGTTACCGCGTGACCGGCTTACTGACGCTCGCAATTCGGAACAGATGAGCAGGCGTTACGGCTTCACCCGTATGCGTGTCCGCCAGCCCGAAGCCCTGGGCATAGACAATGCGTCCATTGCGGGCGATTGCGACCGCGAGTCCCGGTATTTTGAACTCCGCCATGAACGCGGCTGCGGCCGCCTGCACTGCCGCGCGTGCGCCCGGCCGTATTTCCTCAAACGGCGCCTCGGCGCAGTCCGGGGAAGGGAAGCTTGCGATTCCCGCGGCCAGGCTTTGCTTCAACAGCCCCCGCCGGGTGATCTCGCTTATCCCGCGCTGCCCGATGTGGCACCTCCGGAGAACGGAGCTCGAGCCCTGAGCAAGGTCGGTTTCAGACAGATTTGCTCAGGCCGTGCTGCTTACATATTTCTGCAATCCTCTGGTCCTCGTCACTTCTCAATAACAACGTGATGTGGAGCGGCGCAGCCGCATAGCTGGAATGCAACAGCAACCTAGCTTGCGTCCTCAGTCCAAATTCTCACTTTCCGACTTCATTCTTGTTTTCACCGGAGTTTGCTGCGATGATCAAAACCGCTTGGCTCCAGCTGCAAATCAGGCAGTATTGACCGCCCGGCGAACTTTCAGAAGCGGCGCTACGCGATGTTCGGACGAGCAGGCCGACACGGTTCCTAACGACGATCGAGGAAGGGTGATTTATGCACCCGCCGCTGTCCGTAAGGGAGCGACCTCACTGGTCAAACATCTCGACTGGGCACCTGCCCGAAACCGGGATGGTGCAGAATCTGGTCTCCGACGCCTACGCGCGCTTCAAATCGAACACTGACGGTAACGTCTCGCAAATCTACCCGGCACTCGCCAGGGTACCGAGCGACCTCTTCGGCGTCTGCATCGTTGGCACGACTGGAACGGTCTACGGCGCCGGAGACGTCGAGTACGAGTTCACCATCATGAGCGTGTCGAAGCCGTTCGTGTTCGCGTTGGTGTGCGAGACGATCGGCCCGGAGGAAGCACGCGCCAAACTGGGAGCGAACGCCACCGGGCTGGCGTTCAATTCGCTCGCCGCCGTCGAGCAAGCGCCTGACGGGCGAACCAATCCGATGGTGAATGCCGGTGCGATCGCCACGACGAGCCTGGTTCCTGGTGCGACCGCTGACGAGAAGTGGAAGTTCATCCATGACGGGCTGTCGCATTTCGCCGGCCGCAAATTGCCGCTGAACGAGGAGGTCTATGCCTCGGCATCGGAGACGAACTTCCGCAATCGCAGCATCGCCCGCCTGCTGCAGAGTTATGACAGAATCTACTGCGATGCAGTGCAGGCGACTGACCTTTACACCAGGCAGTGTTCGCTCAACGTCAGCGCGAGGGACCTTGCGGTCATGGGCGCGACGCTCGCCGATGGCGGCGTGAATCCCGTTACCAGGCGCCGTGTGGTCGATGCCGGCGTTTGCCACTACACGCTCGCCGTGATGATCACGGCCGGGTTGTATGAGACCTCCGGCGATTGGCTGTACGACATCGGATTGCCGGGAAAGAGCGGAATCGGCGGCGGCATCGTTGCCGTGTCTCCCGGCAAGGGCGGGTTCGGGACCTTTGCGCCCCGCCTCGATGCCGCAGGCAACAGCGTAAAGGGGCAACTCGCCGCGAAATTCCTGTCCCAACGCCTCGGGATGGATCTCTTCGTCTCGAACGCTGAAGTGTGAGCGGACGCATTTGCGCGTCCCTGCCATCGGCACCGGATCTGGAGGCACACATGTCCGTACAGGCTATCCCCATTTCGGCCGAACAATCGGAGCTGAAAACCTCCTGGGTGCCGATGATTGCAATCGCGCTCGGGCAGATGATCATGTCTTTCGTGTTGCCTCGCTGCCGGTGGCGCTCGGCGGGATGGTGAAAAGCTTCGGCGTTCCTCCGACCACGATTGCGACCGCCATCGTGGCTTATGGAATGCTGGTCGCCGGGTTCGTGATGCTCGGCGCCAAGCTCAATCAGCGCTATGGCGCCGCGCGCGTGTTTCGCGGCGCTGTCGTTCTCTTCTGCATTTCACAAACATTGATGACGCTCAGCCCCACCGCCGCGCTGATGATTACCGCACAGGCGCTCTGCGGCGCATCAGCCTCTGTGATCGTGCCCTCTCTGGTTGCACTGATTGCGGAAAACTACAGCGGACGCCAGCAGGCCACGGCGGTGGGCGCGCTCGGCTCCGCACGCGCGGCCGCCGGCGTGCTGGCCTTCGTCATAGGCGGTGTTCTCGGCACGTATATCGGCTGGCGCCCGGTTTTCGGAATTTTGGTCGCCGTTTCGGCGATCGTGTTTCTCCTGAGCTTCCGTCTGCGCGTCGACGAGGGGCGCGCGGACGTGACGATCGATGCGGTCGGCGTCGCGCTCGCGGCGGCGGCTATCGTGCTCATCAGCTTCGGCTTCAACAACCTGAATGGATGGGGGCTCGTGCTGGCGACGGCGAACGCGCCGTTCAACGTTCTCGGTCTGTCGCCCGCTCCAATCCTTATCGTTGTTGGCGTCGTGCTCGGCCAGGCATTTCTCAGCTGGACGCACAGGCGACAAGAGGCAGGCAGGACCCCTCTGCTGGCACTGGAAGTGCTCGATTCGCGCGAGGAAAGAGCCGCGGTTTACGCCATGTTTTCCGTCGTTGCGCTCGAAGCCGCGCTCAACTTTACAGTGCCGCTGTACATCCAGATCGTGCAGGGGCGTTCGCCGATCGCGACCGCCGTCGCGATGATGCCGTTCAACCTCACCGTCTTCTTCACGGCCATGCTGATCGTGCGACTTTACGACCGTCTCACGCCCCGGCAGATCGGCCGCTACGGCTTCGTACTTTGCGCCCTCGGGCTCCTGTGGCTCGCCTTCGTCGTCCACAACGACTGGAGCGAATGGCCGGTCCTGCTCGGCCTCATCGTGTTCGGCATCGGGCAGGGCTCGCTCGTCACCCTGGTGTTCAACGTGCTGGTCACGGCTTCTCCGAAGGAGCTCGCAGGCGACGTCGGAGCGCTGCGCGGCACAACGCAGAATCTCGCCTCCGCGGTGGGAACCGCCGTCGCAGGCGCGCTCCTTGTCGGCTTGTTGAGCATGATCGCGCTTGGCAGCATCGCCGCCAGCCCGAAGCTCACACCGGAGCTTCAGGCGCAGGTTAACCTCGATAGTATCAATTTCATCAGCAACGATCAGCTGCAAACCGTCCTCGCCGGCACTACCGCAACGCCACAGCAAGTGACGGAGGCGGTGCGCGTCAATACGGAAGCGCGCCTGCGCGCACTGAAGATCGGCCTGCTTGTCATGGCAGGGCTGGCGTTACTGACGATCGTGCCGGCGGGCAGGCTGCCTTCCTATCGCCCTGGAGAGTTGCCGACCGATCCGCCCCCGCATGGAAGGACATAAGGGCGTAAGCGGTTTTGCGCTAAAATCGGCAGAGCATCTTGGAGCAATAGCCCATGTCCATACCGTGCAAATTTGAGCGCAGCATCCTCAGCCATGACGAGCATGAACTCATCTTGCGCAGCCATCATCCCGAAATTTATGACAGCGCGTTCGATGAACTCAAAACGCTGCGCCAACGCTTGCGCGAGATGCGTAGCAAGGAGCGCACCCTCGCGCGTGCGAAACGCCGCGAAGCACGTGGCAAGGGACCGCCAAGAGGGGAGAGCTTTCCGGGTACTGCCGAGCATGCCTTGTGGCGCAAGCAAGTGTTCGCTGCGGCGCTGAAACGCGTGAACCGCGAGATCGATCGCATGGAGAAGCTGGTGTCCCGGACAGCGCACGTCGAAGCAGCGCGCCGCGCTCTTGCTATGCGCCGTGCGGCTCAGTTTCCTCAGCAGCCTCGGGCCTCTGACACACCGAACGGAGGCATGCAGGCAACGCCGACTCGGCGCCGGCGTACACGAGTTCCTCGAGCAAGGGTCGGGAGGGTATCGCAAGCAACAAAAAATGCGCAAGCTGCCCGCGACGTCCGTAATTGATCTGTTCGGCAATCAAGGAGAATCGCTGTGCTCTTCTTCGCAGAAGGTTTCACTTTCCGCAATTTCTTAGCAGACGTCTTCGCAATATTCGTCTTCGTCGTGTGGTTCTGGCTGCTCATAACGGTATTTAGCGATCTATGGAGACGTCACGACATCTCCGGCTGGGTCAAGGCACTCTGGGTGGTCGCCCTCGTTGTGTTTCCCTACTTTGGCATATTCGCATACATGATCACCCAGTCGAGGGGCATGGCGGAGCGAAGCGGCCAGCAGGCGCAGCAGGCGCGCGACGAGCTGCGTAAGGTGGTTGGCTTCAGCGTTGCCGACGAGATCGAGAAGCTCGACCGGCTCAAAAAGTCGGGATCCATAACCGATCAGGAGTTCACGCGCTTGCGCGCCAAACTGGTGCAGTAGGCTCAATGGTGTGTTGGAGAGCATGCTGCCGCAGTTGAGAACGTCTCTCCAGTGCGGTGCGGTCCAAAGTGTTAGGCCGAAGTCATGATCCAATTGATGCCATTCGCCCTAACCGCTTCGATTTGGATCTTCGCAGTATCGAGCATGCTCATGGTCGGTCTGCTCTACACTATCGGCGACCTCGCGCGGCCGCTGCGCGACATCCGTGGCGTCGCCATTGCAATCGTTACAAACTTCGTCTTCGTGCCCGTGCTCGCGCAGCTACTGCTGAGTGTCTTTCCGCTGGACACGCCGTACGCGACCGGGCTGCTCATCGTGGCGAGCGCTGGTGGCGCTCCGCTGCTGGTAAAGCTGGCAATGAATGCGAAAGAGGACGTGGGCTTCGCGGCGTCGCTCATAGTGCTGCTGTTGGCCGGCACCATCATTGCCATGCCGATCATCATGTTGCTGGTTACTGATGCGGCGAGTATCAGTGCCTGGGCCATTGCCCGGCCTCTCCTCCTTTCGATGGTCCTCCCGCTAGGTGTCGGCTTCATTGTCAGGCCACTGCATCCCGAGCTGGCCCGGCGCGCCGTTCCCGTCCTCAGGACGATTTTGACCATCTCGCTGTGGATCATGGTCGGTCTCTCGCTGTTCCTGAACCGCAGCGCCGTCGCGGGTATCTTCGGCGAGGGAGCGATACTCGTCTCGCTGGTGTTCATCGCGCTTGCTTTCGTGCTCGGTTACCTTGCGGGAAGTTTGGACAAGGCCGAGCGGGTCGTGCTCGGATTCGGTGCTGCACAGCGCAACTTCGCTGCGGCCATGGTGGTCGCGAAGCAGGCGTTCGATGAGCCGGGGGTGCTCGTCATGGTCGTAGTCTTATCGATCGCAGGGATGCTTCTCATTCCATTCTCGATCTTCTTGGGCCGACGCAAGGCGCGGACAGGGGAGGCTTGCGCCTCATCGTCCCTGTCCTGGTGAATGCCCGGGAATAACAAGCAGGAGGAAGTATGGCGCAGCCAAATTTCATCTTCATCATGGCAGATGACCTCGGGCATGCTGACCTCGGCTGCTACGGCGGGCGCTCGAACTGCTCTCCGGTGCTCGACCGAATGGCCGCGGATGGCATCTTATTCACAAACGGCTATGCCAACTCTTCGGTCTGCTCTCCGTCGCGGTTCGCTATCATGACCGGGCGATACCAGCACCGGCTGAGAGGCGGCTTCGACGAGCCCATCGCGAAGGGAGGGCCACATCTTGGGCTGCCGCCGGAGCATCCCACGATGCCCTCGCTCTTGCGCGATGCCGGTTACTCGACCGCACTTATCGGAAAGTGGCACCTCGGTTCCCCTCCCTGGTTCAGCCCGGAGAAGAGCGGATACCAGGAGTACTTCGGATTCCGCTCTGGCGCGGTCGATTTCTTCACGCATCGCAGCTTCACCGGTGCGTACGACCTGTGGGAGGGCGATAAGGAGGTGCATGTAGATGGGTATCTCACGGATATCCTGTCCGAACGCGCCGCAGATTACATCAGACGGAAGGCCAAGGACGGGCCTTACATGCTGTCTGTCCACTACAGCGCGCCGCACTGGCCGTGGGAGACGCGCGACGATCGCGCAGAGGCCGAGCGAATTAAGAGCCTCTTTCATCTAGACGGCGGTTCGCTCAAGATTTACCTGCGAATGATCCATCACATGGACGAAGGTATCGGCCGGATTTTGCAGGCCGTGAGCGAAACCGGCACGCACCACAACACGCTTGTGCTATTTACTAGCGACAACGGTGGCGAACGCTTCTCGGACAGCTGGCCCTTGGTAGGCAAAAAGATGGACCTGCTCGAAGGCGGCATTCGTGTGCCGTACATTGTGCGCTGGCCGGAGCGGATCGCGCCAGGAACGGTCAGCGACCGCCTGATTATGGGCATGGACTGGATGCCCACCTTCCTCGCAGCGGCCGGTGTGCCCCCCCATCCCGACTATCCGCTCGACGGAATCGACGTTTTTGGTCCCGACGTGCCGCGCGACGTGTTCTGGCGCATGAAGTTCAGAAACCAGAAAGCGGCGCGGTCAGGGGATTGGAAGTGGCTCTCCGTCGACGGAAATGAATTCCTCTTCAACTTGAAGAACGATCAACGCGAACGGGCGAACCTGAGATACCGCGAGCCCGAGCGCTTCCTGAAGCTCAGGAAGGCCTTTTTCGAATGGGACGAGAGCATGCCCCTTTTCCCGGAGGATGCGACCTATACGCTCGCCTACGACGAAACGACCCTGGCGAGGCCTGCGAGCTGACCTGCGCAGGTATGCCGGCTGAATGAAAGAGCCGCTTGCCGATGGTGTGAAAGAGGCGCTCGTGCATGCCGAGCTTCCCCCGGGCAGTGAGGCAGATGTTGATCAACCTGGTCTGTCCGCGCTTCGGACTGCGATCGCCAACCGTGCGCCCCGCTTCCCCGGCGGAGTGTCGATCCGGCAGGACGCGACCGCCGGGCTGAATAGCGCGCTGAGCAGCATTCCGGACGGTATGGCGAGTGGTCTGCTCGCAGGAGTTAGCCCGATCCACGGCCTCTACGCGTGCATGGCGGGGCCGATCGTCGGCGGCGTCCTGTCAAGCTCGCAATTGATGATGATCACCACGACGAGCGCCGCGGGGCTCGGTGCGGGGCAGGCGCTCGGCGAGCTGCCTTTCGACCAGCGCGCCGGCGCCTTGGTGCTGCTGGTCGTGATGATCGGCCTGTTTCAAGTGCTCTTCGGAGCGCTTGGACTCGGGCGACTTACGCGCTTCGTTTCCTTTTCTGTCATGACAGGGTTCGTCTGCGGCATCGCCGTCAGAACCATCTT
>JBKPOZ010000317.1:0-8724 GCA_046733355.1 Pseudomonadota bacterium
GAACCGGCCATCCGCCAAGGCTCGCAAACCTATTTCGGCATTGTCGCCACAAATGAGCGCGGTGCTGATATGGGCTGGATTTTCGAGCGTAGCTTGCGCCCTGCGTTCGTACGGCCTCGTGATAGGCGAGCATCCCTAAAATGCGCTGATAAGTCTTGTCGTGCATTCCTCTAGGTTTGATCGGCACCGTACCACCGGCTCTCCATCGAAGCCGGGTGCGCAATTTCTCCACACGACGGGCCGACCGATCCCAGCGATGACCCATAGTAGATTGATAGGTGATGCCAGCGCATTTGCGGCACCTGAAAAACCAGATGTGGTGATGGTAATTGTTGTACCAAGCATAGAGGACGCTCGCCGAGCGGTGGCATTCGCTGCATAAGAACGTCAGGTATCGTCCGCCGTAGTGGGCCTTGCGCCAGTAGCAACTGATAGTCTGTCTAATAGGATCGAGTGGCGCGCTAGTTGCGGACCTGCGGGGAAACTCCAATATCAGGCGCCGTGCGTCGGGCCCGCCCTCGACCGCAAACCCGATCGTCCCGAACAGAGACAGCCTGAACAGATACAATGTAGAAAGAGTGAGGAGACCTATAAGGGCCCAATACCGTTCCCAATACCTTTCCAGTGACTCAATACCTTTCTGAGTTAGCCATGCTCAATAGTTGTCTCGACCGTGCAACAACAAAGCGGAGGGAGGAATCATGTCTGAAACTGAGCGCATAATTGACAGTTCGGCGCATTCGCATTAAGCTTTCTAAGTGTGTGTGTGTGTGTGTGTGTGTGTATCTGTAAAGGGAGGTAAAAGATGGCTGATCCTATCATCAAGAAAGGCTCAACTGGCGCGGCAGTCAAGAAAGCGCAACAAAATCTCATATGTCGCTACTATCTTCCTGCCAACACTGACGACGGAATATTTGGCCCCGTGACGGACGCGGCCGTAAGGTCCTATCAAACGGCCCGCTCTGCCGGACATCATTATGCGTTTTCATTCGCGCTGGTGGTCGACGGCATTGTAGGCCCCCAGACTTGGGGCAGGCTGGCACCTCCGGATATCCAGAAGGGCTCCAAAGGAAGCGCCGTGAGGCTCTGCCAGGAACTGCTCAAAGATTACGGATACCCTCCTTACGATCCCGGCCCTATCGATGGCGATTTCGGTCCACTCACCGAGGCCGCCGTGAAGGCCTTCCAAGGTGACAACGTTGACTACGACGGCAATAAGCTAAAAGTTGATGGAATCGTCGGCCCGAAGACGTGGTGCTCCCTTTGGAGTTGAGTTGAGAGCAACTGAGCCACCGCGAGGAATGCTCAAAGGGACCATTCGAAGAGAAGCATCAAACATCCGCCGCCTGCTGAGATTCCAGACTGCATCGATCCGGCTGCAACGCATTTTGATTGATGTCGAGCAGCCGGATTGAGCCTTACCAGCTTGCTTGCTGGTGCGCACAAGCGGCTCGGCCAAGAGCTTCGCGCACTGGAAAACGAAACAACTCAGTTGCTGGGTGTCGGAAGTGGCCGAATTCCGCCACGCATTAGGGCGGAGAGATGCTCAACAGCACTGTTTTCGATGTTGCTTTTGGGCTTGTTTCTGTGTTTCTTGCTATCAGTCTGATTGCGAGCGCGTTGACCGAGGCAGCCTCGACTATAATCAATCTGCGCGCTCGCACTCTGCTCAGCGGCATTAAGCAACTCCTAAATGATCCCAACTTCAATGGGCTTGCCCTCAATCTTTATAATCACGGGTTAGTCAATCCGCTATCGAATGGAGCAACGAATTCCGGCGGCGCATCAGCTGTCAAACCATCATACATCCAGCCGTACCACTTCGCGATGGCCCTCATCGACATCCTGCGGATCGAAGCCGAGGCGGCTACACTTGAGGAGTCAATCGACAAGATCTCGAATCCACAGCTCAGGGCTGCTTTACAGACGCTCTATCGGCAAGCCAATGGACAATTGGACGCGTTCCGGGATCAACTCGCCGCGTGGTTTGATAATGCCATGGACCGATTGAGCGGAGTGTATAAACGCTGGATCAAACTCATCTCCTTCTTGCTCGCTCTGTTTGTCACCGCTTTGTTTAACGCAGATCCGATACATCTGGCAGATACCCTCTGGCAGCGTCCGGCCGTGGCGGCACAGCTCGCCAAGCTTGAGCTGCCGGCAGCTATGGACCCTAACCACCCCGAAACGGAAGCTCTGCCGGTGTTGCGCCAAATTGAGGGCGCGGGCCCGCTGCTGGGCTGGAGAGGATTCGCGAACGATCCCCGGGCCCATGGAGCAGGGTTCGCCCTAATGCTGTTAGGTTGGCTTATCGCGGCCGGCGCTGCATTGTTCGGCGCGCCATTCTGGTTTGATATTCTACAGCGCTTCGTGCACTTGCGAGGAACCGGCCCCCCCGCCCGAGCATCAGGAACTTGAGAAGCTAACGCAACGCTTCGTCGAAGCCATGCACGCCACCCGCTCACTCCCTTTTATCGTGCCCTCAGCGCTTGGAATGAGTGTCTACTCAGAACGCGCACGAACTCGCCCTGAAAACATTGCGCGCAGCTCCGAGAGTGCTTCTGTGTCGCCCCGGCCATAGCTGGAGGTGAACGAGAGTGGACGGGCATATTGTGCCCTGTAGCCGCGCATATGCTCCCAGGTCACCCCCCAGAGCGCAACAGTACCGATGACGATGCCGTCGCAACCCGAGAGCTTTGCCCGTCCGACAAGGCGAGCTGGATCATTGTGAATGGACCACATCAAATCCTCCATGCTCTTGAACGCATGGACACCCTGCTCCTCGACGTCCGGGTTCGAGAGCCCCCCTCCTGGCGACCGCGCCTCAAACGCTTCATCAGGATACCAACGACGATCCGCCACAAATGAGAATAATCCTACCTTGTCATAAGCCGAGCGGGGGAGTGCATACCGCCAGAAACGAAACCCGGGCTGGATTCCAACCTCTATGGGCTCGCCGGCCCTGATGTCCAAGAAATTCATGCCGGTTCGCGCTCCGGTACTTTCACAGGCTCCTTCGGCTCAGGCACAAAGCGTGCCGGCTCCGGCCTCTCGTCGGGTATGATAATCCGCCGCTTCACCGGATTTCCTATCTCTGCCATTTTCACCTCTCAAGATTGGGGTGGTAAAGGACATGCCGTTTGTTTTTGTAACGCCGTCTGACAATACTGGTTCCGCTAAGCCACATCACCGATTAACGTATGTTAGCTTTAAGTGCGATGGTGTCGACGAAGAGCGAGACAGACGATTGTCGAATTAGAAGCCCTGAATTGTTTGCTGGTATCGCGTACAACTCACGCCGCGACAACAACCTGAGATTCCGCTCCTTAACCCCCGCGCATTTGCTGTCTTAGGCTGCGGGGCACGTCGAAATCACCCGCTACTGGCGCCCTGAGAACGATGAAGCAGGGCCTGTGCACCGTCAGTGGAGGACGAGAAGCTCGCAACGCGACACTCTCCTCGGCGTATTCCTTTCCGGCGGAATTCGATTCGTCATTGGTTGCAGCACTCGCCGCGCGATACAGCGCGGGTACAACCCTACAAACGCCGAGTTGGTTTCTCAAGTTGCATTTTTTGGACAAGCTCTAAGAATCTGCACGGTTTTTATTTTCAAAATGAATTCGGCGTAGCCGCCTGGCTCACCACCGGGCGGCTTTTCCTTTCCGAATACGTCGACCCTATTCACGGCGCGTGATGTCGTTGCGTCCGCATCTATTGCCCGGTGGGCTTCGTTCCGCCGTGCCTTTTCCCACATGTGTCGCCCGTGGCCCGGAGTGGCTAATTGAGATCAAGCACGAGGGCTTGCGGGTTATCGCTCGAAAGCAAGGGCAAGCGAGGCTGCAAGCTCGGGCTTACACTTAGAGCTAAACGCCTCGTAGGACTCTTTTTTACGCGCGGCTTGGCCAAACAGGGGTGCTTCTGCTGTGATGCTTTCCGTGCCAATGCCCGATATTGCTCCCCAACATCTATGAAGGTGTTTCTGAGTTCTACCCACTTCGTCAATAGTGCTTTGCGATCGCACTCCACAGCCCTGTCGGCCAAATCTTGAGGATTTAGGACATTGCGAATGTTGGTTATTCGATCGATCTCACGTCGCGTTTCCTCCGCAAGTTTCTGCCAATACTCGTCAGAAAGCTGTGCCGTCATCGCGGATTTTATCCGGCTGCCTATCATTGCACTAACCCAGCACATGCGCGCCAGCGAGCACGATGCCGGTGACAAACGCGAACATGCACGAAAACAGCACAACGTCGATGATGAGCTTGATCATCATACGCCCCCAAGATTTACGCCCCGAAATCCCTCTCGATGCCATTCCTGCATGGTGGCGACATAGTGGCGAAGACTGCGAATTGTTGGCAGCCCTGGCCACCGCTGTCGAATTGTGTTCTTCAGGACACAGTACGGAAATCATTTGATGCCTTCGGTGGAATTGCCTGTTGAGTTAGGAGAGCAGGCGCCCGTTCTCGCGGCCAGCATCCCCGAAGGGCTCGAGGACATGCTCATCGTCGACGGCCTCGGCTTGCCTGTAAAGCTTAGGCCCGAGGGCTATGACTGAGCATAACCTGCGCAGTGCGCTTCACACCCTCGGCGAGGGAGAGAGCGGCACGGCGAGGCTTAAAGAGGCCGTGGTCGCGTATCGCGAGGCGCTGAAGGAAAGAACTCGCGAGGGCGCGCCGCTCGAGTGGGCCACGAGCTTTGGGGGTGAAGGCGTCGCGCTGATGCTCCCTGCTGACCTGCGTGAGGACGCCCCTATGGCGGAGACCGCTCTCAGCCAGATTCTTACAGCGTTTGAAACGGCGCGACGGCGGCGATGCGCCACTCTTCAGCCTTCGTACCTTGAATGTTTAATAGGCGAGAATTGGCCGCAACTCCAGCCTGGATTAACAAATTCTCTAGCTGTTTGATAGCAAAACATTGGTCGGCCCACGCTTGCGCGGAGCAACAAGGAAAAATAGTATGGGAATTCCTTTTTGATAATCACCGAGGAATTGTTGGTACCTTCTCAGCTTACGAGGCGCAAATACTTCAGTTTTAAATGATCACGTTGCCTTCCAAAATAGGCCGGTGTGCCCCCCTCCCGGCACGAACTCTGAAAACGTAGCAACCCCCGAAGGTCAGGAATGCTCGAATTTTTTTCCCAAAACTCACAAACATTGTCATCTGTGATCGTCCGACCCGCTTTGCCTCGATAAAACTTTAGTTCACGCGGGCATGCCTGTGAGCCCCTTGCTATTGAGCCACGTCGGCGAGAGTACAAGTAAAAATTACAACAGCACAAACCCCTTTCGGGGCCGTCGCGCTTTGTGTTAATTCGATGTGGCGCAATCTCCAGCGAGCTGACGTTATCGAATTAAGCGGCGAGGTCAATCGGCTGATCGATGTTCGTTGTGGCGGGCGTTTGCGAGCCATCGGCCGCTTTCATCTGGGTGGAATCTAGTTCTGCAGACGCGCGATTTTGTCTTTCAGCAACAATTTGCGACGTTTTAACTGAACGATCTGTAGATCGTCGATGGATGGATGAGCACGGGCTTCAGCAATTTCCGCTTCCAAGGTCCGATGTCGTCGTTTCAATTCGGCAAGATGCGCTTCTATGGACATATCGGTCTCCTGAAGTAGATAGGCGGGTTTCAAGTTCAGAGTTGAACGCCCCAACCGGAGTGTGTCACTCTTGCATGCAGTCAAGGGTGTGCTGGGCTACCGCTGAGCTGTACCGCGCTAATTTTCGCGAATCGTTGCTATTTGGACACAGCTTCACCAAGACTGAGGACCCGCTGGTCCTGCAGGCGAGCAAAGTTTGAGCTGGTGATTACGCTGAACCGGCCCGCACACTCGCACCGCGATGGACTCGGTCCAGCCGGGTCCGGCTTTGGGATGGCATGCCGCGTGACGCCTCCGCGCGATGGAAGTGCTTCGGAGAAGAAGCGGCTTGTGCTTGTGGTCAGACAAGGTCGCCATGTGTGACAATAAAGATACGCCAAAACTTTCTTTTGGAACCGCCATCCTGCTTTCAAGCTGGACGTCTAGCCCTGAGTACGAGGAAACATCCTTAGTAGCTGCGTGCCCTTTCGAGGTCTGCAGTGTCCGCGGGTTTGACCTCCGTAGGGCATAGCCCAAGCCTAGGCGACGAGTGGCTGAGTTACCGGCCCTTGCTGTTGAGTGCGGGATATTCCGGGGGAAGGGTTGGGGTTGTCCGTCCAAGGAGCTCAACTGCCGTATCAGCCGCCGCCCATATGGCGGTCGCTTATCTCGTCGGCCGCAATCACAATTGCCGCGCTGCTTGGGGGGTGCGATAGCGACAAGCTTCCCAACATCAGCGGCCGCCACATGCAGCCGCTGTCTCAAGCGACTCTGGCCGAACTCGAGTCTAAAAACATGGCCGAGGAGTCGCCGATCCTAATTCAGATCTTCAAGGAAGAATCGGAACTCGAACTTTGGAAAGTAGATAAAAGCGGGCGCTTCGCACTGCTGCACACGTACCCAATCTGTCGCTGGTCAGGCGAGTTGGGTCCGAAGATCGCACAAGGTGACCGCCAAGCGCCCGAGGGCTTCTACACCGTCACACCCGACCTGATGAACCCGGCTTCCCATTACCATCTGGCCATAAACACTGGTTTTCCCAATGCCTATGATCGGGCCAATGGGCGATCAGGCGCATCCGTGATGATTCACGGCGACTGTGCCTCGGTCGGCTGTTACGCCATGACTGATGAACAGATCACCGAAATATATTCCCTGGCGCGCGAAGCCTTCTTCGGAGGTCAGCGATCCTTCCAAATTCAGGCTTATCCGTTCCGCATGACCCCCCTTAACATGGCGAGACATCGCAACTCTCCGCACCTGGCCTTCTGGAAAGTGCTCAAGCAAGGCTATGACCATTTCGAGGTTACCCGGAACGAGCCAAAGGTCGCCGTTTGTGACAAGCACTACGTGTTCGATGCCCAATCTTCCGGCAAATTCGATCCAGCTGAACGGTGCCCCGTCTATAAGGTGGCCCAGTCGATCGCGCCTGCGGTTCACAAAAAGCAGCAGCGCGACGAGATCGAAACGATCCAGTTAATCAGCCGTGGTATCCCCGCAGCTTCGGCAACAAACGGAGGTGAGGGCGGCATGAACCCTGTTTTCCTTTCGGCGCTGAGATCCCACGGCGGCCCGGGCGCAGCCATTCGTACAGTCTCCGGCACCATTCCAGCGCGCGTTCGTCCACCGGCCGACACGTTCCCCCAAGGCACTATTGCCAGCCTATTTTCAATTGCCTCTGCTGAACCGAAACCTGCGCAGGTGGCCGTGGCCTCAGCCGCACGGAGCTCGAGCGGGATTAATTCGTTCTTCAGCAACCTGTTTGGTTCCACGCGTGACAGCACGACTCCGAACGTGCGCGAAAACTCCTCAGCGCAAACTGTACCAACAAAGTTTCAGGCCGGCGCCACACCCACTGTAGTCTCTGCGCCGATAAAGACCATATCTGCGACCAAAGAGACGTCCGAAGCGCCGCGCGCCAGCGCCGGCAAAAAGGTTGCCACCCCGAAACTGCCTCCGCAGCAGGAAGCACGGGGGAAGCCACCGGATGCTGGAACCCCCCGAACCGCCAATCTTCTCGTCGGTGCTGTGCCGACAGTGCCAGCCGGAGCTTTCGAAAATCGGTTCGGTGTGTGGCATTAGACCGGGCCTATCACCGCGCACCACGTCTTCTTTTCCGACAAAGCCTACAAAAGATTACTCAAACCACCGCGCAACTGGTCGGCGCTCTATCAGCAGCGACCAGCACCAGAGACGGGAGATTTTTTCAAGGCTGAGGACCCTGCAATCAACTGCCGGTGCGAGAAGCGAACTGGCTTCCAGGAATTGCACGGAGCCCGGCCCCACAACCGTGGCGCGTGATCCCAACGATGCAGAGTGCTCCGACTTGGGTAGCTGCGTTGCCGCATATCAGGGCAGAAACGAAGCAGCCCCGGCCTTCCCCGACCGGAGCTGGTTCGCGGAGTAACGTCCATGGCCGGACGGTGCGGACCCGTTCGGCCCACAAACGGTATCACCGGCTCCAACAGAGTCAACGGAGCCGTACCTGCCCGCCGGCATCACTTTGCAAGGGCTTTGCCAGCGAGCACTGCTAATGGTGCTGCCACTTACGCGAGTAGCGTGGCTGGCGCTGGTACCCGTAAGCCTCGAACGGATTGCGGTTGCAGAAGCCGCCGATACCCCGGACGGTCTGCATGCATTGATCGAATGAATAGAAGCCGCAGTTGGTTGCGCCTCCGCGACCGCTGTATTGCGCACACCATGGGGCCGCCTCCGCCGCGCCCAAGCTGGACACAGCTAGACTGGCTGATGCAATTGCGATTATGGCAAGGCTACGCATTCAATCCTCCTATGGTCCTGCCGATAGCATAAACAAGCCCCGCTCGGCCTCCAGAGCATCCCATGGACTGGTCTTCCCTGTAATTTTGTATCGGACAAAATAGTTCCGACGTGCTAGCCGTCCCGACAGTACGGTTCTATTCAGCGGGTAAGTCGTGGCGTCCTCTGCCGGCGGGCTTTGTCCCGCCATGGCTTCCCACATCGGCCAAGCAGCCGCCCATTGGCTGAGAATGGCTGATTGAGATTAAGCACGACGGCTTTCGGGTTATTGCTCGGAAGGATGGTAAGCGGGTTCGGCTCTACAGCCGCCCAGGAAATGACCTGACCTACCGTTTCCCTCTGTATTTCCCCTGCTTGCGTGCCGCA
>JBKPOZ010000318.1:0-8357 GCA_046733355.1 Pseudomonadota bacterium
TGATCCCCTCGCGAGCATAACGGCTGTCAACTCGAGCCGCTCGCGGACAGGTTGGATTTTTGGCGCAGGCGTGGAATACGCATTCGCACCGCAGTGGTCCGCCTTCATCGAGTACAACTTTCTCGATTTTGGCACCCGAGATGCAACCTCTACGCATCTGCTGAGCTTACCGAGTGTTCCTGCCAGCTTCATCATTCCGATACAGGCAGATGTCCGCGAGCGCTTCAACACGATCAAGGTTGGCCTAAAATACAGGTTGGACTGGTTGAGTTCTCCGGCGTTTCGCTAGAATTCAATCGGCCAGCGCGCTGAAACCGAGGGGGTCGGGCAAGTGGCGTACTTCTTCAGTATCGTTCAGTATCGCCTTCTCAAGTGCGGCATTGAATCAGCGCCAATGACGACAGACGCTGGCATCGATTTGGCTCGTGTACTCGCCAAAGCTGGAAAAAGCGGTCACAGTCCAAGTGAAGACATGCCTCCGCCCCAAGGCGGCTGGTGGAAGGGGAAAGCCGGCTCTTGATTGGTGGCTGCGTCGAAGCAGTCCGGCCGAGTTAGTGGGGATTGTAAATCTCGAAAACAATCGAGTTTGGTTATTTTCGCAGGAGGAATTCGTAACGAAGGCGCAGCAGCACATCGACGAGAGGATGCATCTTTATTTCTATGTCGATCCAGGTGATCAGCCGCGAGAAGGCTATCACGAACGTGAGTTCGAGCCGTTTAGGCTCGAACGCCGCATCTCCACGTTGTTACGGCTGATATAGCTGGCTAACCTCGCAAAACAAACAGCCCCTTCCTGCGGACAGGAGGGGCTATGAGTTTACCGGCCCTAGAGGGGTTGGGGGGCTGGGGGCCAGGGCCGGCCTCTCGTTTGCCCACATATGGTCGCGGCCCGGCTTAATCGAAGACACTTACCAAAAATTAATCTGAGCCGGTCAGCGTCCGCGTCGATGCTGGAGCACCCACGCGAAGGAGAATTGGACCAACTGCGTCTCTTACTAACGCCTTGCCAAAAGGTCTGGGCGGTGCTCGTGGCCTTAGCTCTTATCGCTGTAGCACTTGGCTCATGTGCCCAGGGCGTCGTGTCGTATCACGATTGGGCATGCCGCATGGGATATTGGTCAGTACTGCCATGTGCGGGCGAGATGGAAAGCGAACCCGAGCACTCGGACACTTATTCTCCGCCTGCCCGGCGTCCATAGCCAGCCGCAATGCGGCGAGCATCTGCTTGCGCCTATGTACAGTTCCGCAAAGTGGAGTTGCATAGTGCCGCCACCTATGTTTGGCAGCGTAGAGTATTCGAGGCGCATTGGGGGAGTTGGATGACGCCAAAATATTCGGCGCAGTGGTGGGAGAAGGTTATTGCAAGGCGCGAGCCAATCGGCACACAGCACGATGCTCCGACCACCACTGGCTCGATAGCCCCGATCGACCGGCGTGAAATTCCCCAAACAGAAATAAAACAACTCACTCTGCTCGCAAACGAGCTGAGGGCGAACGGCTTGGAAAGTGCCCGTCGCCGCTCAAAGCGACGACCATGCCCGCGCGGTCACCATCCGGTGACTGGCCGGTGACCGCATCAACCGCGGCCCCCAGCGCGGCCCCGCTCATTTCTCCCTCGAATTTCCAGGTCGGGATTTGCCGCTTCAATCTTTGATTTTATTTGGCTCCCCGGGACGGATTCGAACCATCGACCAACCGGTTAACAGCCGGTTGCTCTACCGCTGAGCTACCGGGGAGTAGAGGCGCATCGGCCTATAACAAAGCGTTTGCCCACTTGCAAAGCGCGAAATCGAGGCAACTGCGGGGCAGCGCTGCTGTGCGATGTTGGAGGCCACGCCCGGAATTGAACCGGGGTACACGGTTTTGCAGACCGTTGCGTAACCACTCCGCCACGTGGCCCAACAGGCGCACTAAGTAATCCGCCTCCGGCGTTTAGGCAATTGCAGTGCCGGCTCGGCAGCCCAGAGCCCTGTGAGGACCGGCACATCAGCTGCTGTGCACTTCGCACATGAGCGGCGATACGTGGCATAAAGGAGGTGAGAACTTTGGAGGCGCCCACATGGACTTTGCCCGCGCGCGACGCGCGATGGTCGATTCGCAGGTCCGCCCGAACGACGTAACGGATCTGCGCATTGTTGGCGCCATGCTCGAAGTGCCACGCGAACGCTTCGTGCCTGCGCCACAGCAGGCCCTTGCTTATGCCGATTTCGACGTCCCCGTTGCGGATAGCAAAGGTGGCCGGCGCTGCCTGCTCAAGCCGATGGTGCTTGCCAAGCTCCTGCAGGCGGTCGACCTGCAGGAAACAGATCACGTGCTCGATGTGGGTTGCGCAACCGGATATTCGAGCGCGCTTCTTGCGAGGCTCGCCGGCTCCGTGATCGCGCTCGAAGAGGATGCGGCTCTCGCCCGGTTCGCCCAAGACGCGCTCGTCTCGTCCGGGGAGACTCGCGTGGACGTGGTAACCGGACCCCTGACCGCCGGATGGCCCGCGGCAGCGCCCTATGATCTGATCTTCCTCAACGGTGCAATCGAAGTCGTGCCGCCCGCGCTGGCGCCCCAGGTGAAACCGGGAGGTCGGCTCGCGGCGGTCGTTGGTAAGGGGCCGGCCACGAAAGCGATGCTGTACCGATGGGTTGATGGCGATTTGAGCGGCTGGTCCGTATTCGATGCCGGCGCTGCGCTTCTGCCGGGCTTTTCGGCACCCTCGGCCTTCGTATTCTAGGCTGTTCTTCGGCCGACATTGCTGCGGAAAGCGCGTGTGTGGCGCCGGAACACCATGCGCTGCCTTTTCGCAAGATTGCGCCCAATCAAGGATTTCAGGCGGCGTTTGCCGCAATTATGGTTTTTTCGCTGCCTACGGTCCGCCTGCGGGCCGGAGTTTACGTGGCAGTGTGTGTGGGCGCGGGGAGGTATGTGGCGTTCGCTTAACAGCTTGCGAGGATCGCCCGGCGCGCGGTCCGCAATCGCGGCGCTCGCGGCGCTTGCCTGCGTGCTCCTGTTCGCGCGCGCGATGGCTGCCGAGCTTGGAGCCGAGCAACGGCTCGTGATTGGCACACAGGCAGCGGGCACGCTCGAAGGCGCGCTTGTGCTCGCCTATCAGAACAACCCGCAGCTCAATGCCCAGCGTGCCGCCACCCGTACGGTCGACGAAAATGTCCCCACCGCGCTCGCCGGCTACAAGCCGAGGGTGAGCGGCACCGCCAGTCTGACCGAGCAGTATCTCGATAACCTCACGAAAACCGTCGGACCGGCCGGCCCTCCAATCTATTCGCAGCAAAAAGGCGCGGTCGCGGTTTCCAATGCCGGGCTGACCGCTACCCAGACGCTCTTTAACGGATTCCAGACCGGAAACCGCACGCGCCAGGCGGAAGGACAGGTCTATTCCGCGCGCGAAACCCTGCGCAGCACCGAACAGACGGTGCTGCTCAATGCCGCCACAGCATACATGAACCTGTTGCGGGATGCGGCAGTCCTTGAAGTGCAGCGCAGCAACGTCAACGTGCTGGAAGTTACGTTGCGACAGACCCGCGACCGGTTCGCCGCCGGCGAAGTGACGCGCACCGACGTGGCGCAAGCGGAATCGAGCCTGGCCGCCGGGCGTTCGCAACTTGCGATTGCCGAATCGAACTACGTGACATCGCGCGCGCAGTACCGGCAGGTGATCGGCGTCGACCCGCCCGCGCGGCTCGCGCCCGGCACGCCGGTGGATCGCTTTTTTCCGCGCACCCTCCCTGGCGCGAAGGAGCGCGGTCGCGCCCAGCACCCCAGCATCACCAGTGCGATGTACAACATCGATGTCGCGGTGTTTCAGGTGAAGATTGCGGAAGGCGCGCTTTACCCGAGCGTCTCCGCGGTGGGCAACGTGCAGAAGCAGTACGGCTCGACCGCATCCTTGGCCATCCTGGAAACCTTGTCCGCCTCCATCGGCGCGCAGCTCAGCGTGCCTCTTTATCAGGGCGGCGCGGAATACTCGGCGATCCGGCAATCGAAGGAAACGCTGGCGCAACGCCGGCTCGACCTCGACACGGCAAGGGATCAGGTTGAGGCGACGATTGTTCAGGCCTGGGGACAGCTCGAATCCGCCAAGGCGCAGGTCAACTCGACGCAGGCGCAGGTCACCGCCGCCGAAGTCGCGCTCAACGGCGTGCGTGAAGAGGCGCGGGTCGGCCAGCGCACCACGCTTGACGTGCTCAATGCGCAGCTTGCGCTCGTGAATGCGCGCGTTGCGCTCGTGACCGCGCAGCGCGATCGGGTGGTCGCCTCCTATACGGTGCTTGCCGCGGTGGGCAGCCTCTCTCCGCAGATTCTCGGCTTGTATACCGAGGTCTACGACCCCATGGTGCACTACCAGCAGATTCGCGATGCGTGGGTCGGCGTGCGCATTCCTGACGGCCGCTGATACTTTGCCTCGCACCGGCGAAATGCCATACTGTTTCCGCGCTGTTGCATAGGCTTGCGGCGCGATTCGCGCGCCGTCACTGCGGGGGCAATCGGGGTTGGCATGACGCAGCCTGCAAAAGGTCAAGAACCGTCAATGGAGGAAATCCTCGCCTCCATTCGTAGGATCATCGCCGATGATCCGGCACGCACGGCGCGCCCCGAGAAGGAGGCCAGGAGGGAAGGGGACTCCGGTTCGGCCTCGGGCATCCAGGTAAGTGCCCAGGCAAACGCGAGCCGTCCGGTCCCGGCTGCGGACGCGAGTAAAGCTTTCTCAGCAACCATTTCATCCTTGCGATCTCCGCAAAGCCGCACTGATGAAGAGAACCGAGTGCCGCGATCGCCGATGCCGGAGGTGACCTCGATCGAAGAGGAAACCGATGCGGATATTTTGGCGACGGATGAGGAGGCAGAGGTTGATCCGGCAGCCGCTCAGCCCGATGCCGAGGAAGAGCATGAAGAGCCTGCCGAGCAAATTGCGGACGTGCTGGCCTCAACCCCTGCGCACGGGCCGCAAGAGCCGCGACCAGAGACTGCAAGTGCCATGCGCCAGCTGGGCCGTCCCGAAAACGAGCACCGGCTTATGTCGACTGCCACAAGCCGCGCGGTGGACACCGCTTTCAATACGCTCGCGGAAACCGTGTTTGTGCAGAATGGTCCGACGCTTGAAGATTTGGTGAAACAGATGCTGCGGCCAATGCTCAAAGCCTGGATCGACGATAACCTGCCGCAGCTCGTCGAGCGCCTGGTGCGGGCCGAGATCGAGCGCGTTTCCCGCGGCCGCCCATAAACTTGAGATTGGCTAGGGCGCGCAAAGGCGTGCTCTTGCGCGCCGTGCGCACGCGTTTGCCGCGAGCCGCGCGGGCAGGGGCGCGCGGAGTGCGCGCCTTTGCCCACCCTACGGCATTGCTTTAATCAGGGGCCATGATCGGGAAGTCGTATCAGCCAGCCGACATCGAAGCACGAATCTACGCGCAGTGGGAGAAAGCAGGCGCGTTCCGCAGCGGCCGGCCCGAGCGCATCGACAAGAAACCTTTCTGCATCGTCATCCCGCCGCCGAACGTGACGGGGTCGCTGCACATGGGGCACGCGCTGAACAACACGTTGCAAGACGTGCTCGCCCGCTTCGAGCGCATGCGCGGCCGCGATGTGCTCTGGCAGCCGGGTACGGATCACGCCGGCATTGCCACGCAGATGGTGGTAGAGCGCCAGCTCATGGAGCGCCAGGAGCCCGGCCGGCGCAGCCTCGGCCGGCAGAAATTCCTCGAGCGCGTGTGGGCGTGGAAAGAGGAATCAGGCGGCACCATCATCGAGCAGCTCAAACGGCTCGGCGCCTCATGTGACTGGTCGCGCCAACGCTTCACCATGGACGAGGGCCTCTCGCGCGCGGTGCTCAAAGTATTCGTGGATCTTTATCGCGAGGGCCTGATCTACAAGGACAAGCGGCTCGTCAACTGGGACCCGAAGCTGCTCACCGCTATCTCCGATCTGGAAGTGCAGCAGGTCGAGACGAAGGGCAACCTCTGGCATTTCCGCTATCCCATCGAGGACAGTGAGGAGGCGATCACCGTCGCCACCACCCGTCCCGAAACCATGCTGGGCGATACTGCGGTCGCGGTGCACCCCGATGATGCGCGCTATCGCCATCTCGTCGGCCGCAATGCCGTCCTGCCGCTTGTGGGCCGGCGCATTCCCATCATTGCCGACGTCTATTCCGATCCCGAAAAGGGCACGGGCGCCGTCAAGATCACGCCCGCGCATGATTTCAACGACTTCGAGGTAGGCCGCCGGCACAACCTGCCGCTGGTTAATGTGTTTGATGCGGAGGCCCATCTAAACCTTCGTGATAACGAAGCTTTTCTCCGCAACGTGCCGCAATCGCACGCCTTGACGGAGACGCTGACCTATCACGGCCTCGACCGCTTTGCTGCGCGCAAGAAAATCGTGGCGCGCATGGAAGCCGAAGGGCTCCTCGCCAACACCGAGCAGCATATCCACGTCGTGCCCCATGGCGACCGGTCGGCCGTGGTGATCGAGCCTTATCTGACCGACCAATGGTATGTCGACGCGCACAAGCTGGCGCAGCCCGCCGTTTCGATAGTGCGCGACGGCCGCACCGTCTTCGTGCCGCGGAACTGGGCAGCCACCTATTTCAACTGGATGGAAAACATCCAGCCCTGGTGCATCTCGCGCCAGCTCTGGTGGGGTCATCAGATTCCGGCCTGGTACGGATTTTCGAAAGAGGAGGGGGGCTCGCGTGCTGCTGAACAATCGCGCCTCGCAACGTTCGTCGCAAGGACCGAAGAGGAAGCGATCGCGCAGGCACGCGCGTTCTACGGCTGCGATGACGTGCGGGTGTTTGCGAATGAGCGCGAAGCGACAGAGGCGCGCGATCAGAAAACAATCGGCATCTGGCGCGATGAGGACGTGCTCGACACCTGGTTCTCCTCTGCGCTGTGGCCGTTTTCGACCTTGGGATGGCCGGAGCAAACAAAAGAGCTTGCCCGCTACTACCCGACGGACGTGCTGGTGACCGGCTTCGACATCATCTTCTTCTGGGTCGCGCGCATGATGATGATGGGCCTGCATTTCATGCAGGAGGTGCCGTTTCACACGGTCTATATCCATGCGCTGGTGCGCGACGAGCGCGGGGCGAAGATGTCGAAATCAAAGGGCAACGTCATCGACCCGCTGCAACTCATCGAGCTCTACGGCGCTGACGCACTGCGTCTCACGCTCGCAGCCATGGCAGCGCAGGGGCGCGACATCAAGCTTTCTGCCCAACGCGTGGAGGGCTACCGCAACTTCGGTACCAAGCTGTGGAACGCGTGCCGGCTCGCCGAAATGAACGGCTGCGTTACCGTCGCGGGATTCGATCCCAAATCCGGCCGCGAGACACTGAACCGCTGGATCGCCGCTGAGACCGCAAACGCTGCGCGCGCCATCACCGAAGCCATCGAAACGTACCGTTTCAACGAAGCAGCGGGTGCCGCCTATCGGTTTGTCTGGAACATCTTCTGCGACTGGTATCTCGAGCTCGCGAAGCCCGTGCTGCAGGGCCCGGACGGCCCGGCCAAAGCGGAGACGCGGGCAATGATCGCCTGGGTGCGCGATGAAATTCTGAAACTGCTGCATCCGTTCACGCCCTTTGTCACCGAGGAGCTATGGAGTCTGACGGCAGCGTCAACTTCTGCCCGCGACACCATGCTTGCGCTTGCCCCGTGGCCAAAACACGAGGCGCTCGATAACGCGGCCGCGGAAGCCGAGATCGGCTGGCTCATAGACCTCGTCAGTGCCGTCCGCTCCGTGCGCGCGGAGATGAATGTCGCGGCTGGAACCGCCATTCCCCTCGTCCTCGTCGACGTCCCCCCGGAGACTGCCGCGCGGGCCGAGCGTTGGGCCGAGAGCGTCAGGCGGCTTGCGCGTCTCTCCGGCATTTCCTTCGCCAAGGACGCCCCGCAGGGCTCGGTGCAACTCGTCGTGCGCGATGAAATTGTGGCGCTGCCGCTGGCCGGCGTCGTGGATTTCGCGGCCGAAAGGGCGCGGCTCGAGAAAGAAATGGCGCGCGTGAACTCGGACCTTGCGCGCATCGATGCCAAGCTCGGCAATACGGAGTTCATCCGGCGCGCGCCGGGGGACGTGGTGGAAGAAGAGCGCGAGAAGCGCGAGGCCGCGCAAACGCGACGCGCCAAGATCAATGAAGCCCTGGAGCGGCTCAAGGGCGCGGCGTGAGCCGCGCAGGCGAATCCTGGGTCTGTATCGGCCTGCTCTGGCTCATCGGCATTGGCCTGCGGCTTACGGTTCTCGCCGTCCCGCCGCTCCTGTTGCTGATCCAAACCGATTTGCGGCTGACGGGCACCGGTGTGGGTGTGCTGAGCGGACTACCTATCATCGTTTTTGGCCTCGGCGCCTTGCCCGCC
>JBKPOZ010000319.1:0-14406 GCA_046733355.1 Pseudomonadota bacterium
TCACGTCGCCGCTCGGTGTGCGAGTGCAGGGACTATGTTCCGGCGGTTCTCAATGGCTTGAAGCTCGCTCGCGCGGATGCGGTGCTCGGCATCATCACGGAAAGTCTGCCACAGCACCGCAGCGAAAATGCCGAGCCCGCCGATAGCGGACAGCCACCAGATCTGCCAGATCATCGCAAAGGCGAACACGAACGCCGTCGCTCCCATCACGACGCCCGCGCCACTCCCCACGGGCATAATGATGTCCTGAAAGGGGGTGGGCCTTTGGCCCGCCGTACCTTCCTCCTTCATGGCCCACCATGCATCGATGCCGTGCACGTGTGGCACAACCGCGAAATTGTAGGCTGAAGGCGGCGAGGAGGTCGCCCATTCGAGCGTCCTGCCGTTCCAAGGATCGCCGGTCGAGATTGCAAGCGCGGCGCGATCGCGGATGCTGACGGCGAGCTGAATCGCAAAGAAGGTGATGCCGCACAGGATGAGGAGGCCGCCGAGTTCGGCTACGACAAGATAGGGCTGCCAGGCCGCGACATAGTAGCGGTCGAGCCGCCCGGGCATGCCCATGAAGCCGAGAATATAAAGCGGTATGAAGGCCAGCCAGAAGCCGACGAGCCAGGCCCAGAAGGCCCGACGGCCCCATTTTTCCTCCAGCCGATAGCCGAATGCCTTAGGGAACCAATATTGATAGCCGGCGAAATAGCCGAACAGCGCGCCGGGAATCATCATGTTGTGGAAATGCGCAACCAGGAAGGTTGTGTTCTGGATCGGATACTCAACGGGCGATGCCGCGAGCAAAACGCCGGTCATGCCGCCAATTACAAACGTCACGATAAACCCTAAGGTAAACAGCATCGGCACGGAAAATTGGACCCGAGCGCGGTATATCGTGAGTAACCAGTCGAAAATCATCACCCCTGTCGGCGCAGCGACGAGGGGCGCAACGCTGCCAAAGAAGGCGGTCACGTCGGCGCTGGCACCCATAGTGAAAAAATGATGCAGCCAGACGCTGAACGAGAGCACGGTGATCGCCACAATCGAGTAGACGAGCGACTTGTAGCCGAATAATCGGCTGCCGGAGAACGTCGCCACGACTTCGGAATAGACGCCAAACGCCGGCAAGAGCAGGATGTAGACCTCAGGATGGCTCCACATCCAGAACAGGTTGATGTAGTTCATCATGTCGCCGCCGTTGCCCTGGGTGAAAAAGTGCATGTCGAGATAGCGGTCGAGAGCAAGCAGCGCAGCAGCGACAATCAAGGCCGGGAAGGCGAAGACCATCATGATGCTGGTACACAGCGCCGTCCAGGTGAACAGCGGCATCATCATCAGCCGCATGCCGGGCGCGCGGCGCTTGATGATGGTGACGACGAAATTGATCCCGGTCAGCATCGAGCCGACACCACTGATTAGAATTGCCCAGATCCAATAATCGACGCCGACGCCCGGGCTGACCTGCGCCTCCGAGTAGGACGGGTATGCGGTCCAGCCAGCCGTGGAAAACTTGCCGATGACGAGCGAGGTCATAACCAAAGCGGCGCCGGACACGTTCAGCCAAAGGCTCACCGAGTTCATGAACGGGAACGCCACGTCGCGGGCGCCGATTTGCTGCGGAACGACGACGTTCAGCAGGCCGACGAGAAACGGCATCGCCACGAAAAAAAGCATGATGGTGGCATGCGAGGTGAGAATCTGATCGAAGTGATCGCGCGGCAAGTAGGCATTCGAGTCAAGCGCGACCGCCTGCTGGGTCCGTATGATCAGGGCATCGATGAAGCCGCGCACCAACATGGCCAGTGCTAACGTCACGTAGATGATGCCGATCTTCTTATGGTCGAGGCTCGTCAGCCATTCGGTCCACAGGTAGCGCCATCGGCCAAGCCAGGTGATGAGCGCAATCGCGCCAAGTGCGCCGAACACAGTGATGAGTGCCCCGGCCGCAGCGATGGCACTGTAAAACGGCAGAGCGTCAATGCTCAGCTTACCGAACATCTCGGTCGGACCGGTGGGCGTGCTATCGCGATTTCTCTTGCAATTGGGTAAGGCATTCTCCGTTATTTGGAGACTACCGAGTCAGGCGGCGAGGTCAATTGGTTGTAGCAGCTGGGGAATTCGAAACCGAATGGGGCAACTGCTATCCGCCGGCCGACCAGGCCTGGCGCAGCGGCCGGGGAGTAATTCGTGCGGTTCTTCGCAATTCACCCGGGCATTCGCAAGACGAACTACACCACCGCACGGTCGAGGCCTGCACCGATGGCTGCGAAGACCACCAAGACGTGGTGCAGCTTCCCCAACATGATGCCGCGCCCAAGCTGCTCTGCTTGTCCATCAAGAATGCGCCGGCGGATCGTTGGGCTACTGCCATGCGTCAGTTTGCGATCTGGTCGGTCCATGAAAAACTGGAACTATCCTTGCCAGCGCAATCCTTGTCCGCTCCCGCAAAACGATGAATTTATTGCTGACCATCGCAGTTGGCGTCATCGGACTTGTTTTGAGTTATGCATTTTTTATTCCTCCGGAACTCTCAATGTTTCGGCCCATAGCAGCGATTGCAATGATGGTTGGATACCAAGTGGCCCTATTTGTTAGCAAGCTTGTAAGACAGCGTCCTAAAAGGTTTCTGATTTTAGTTGTGGCCGCAGTACTTTGCTTTAACTTTGCGTTCGGATATGCCCGCATGGTTCAAACGGAATCAGCCACTACATCGGATAGCGTGAACTTGCCGGCGCTACTTGGCTTGTTTTTCGTCTCCCTCGGGTTTTTGTTCGGCTTCACACGCGTTCTTATTCCGAACAAAATAGAGATGTTGTGGTCAAAGGCCGTTGAGTATTTGGCGAGACTCTTTCGAAGGTAGGATCGCTGTAATCGATATGGCCAGCGAGGCCAATCGACTGGCGAATCGTGCCGTTTGACTCAGCGTTTGAGGAGCTTGGCGCGTAGCGAATGGCGAGTACCAGGCACCCCGGCGCGAGAGTGGGGGCCATACCGGTATCAGTTGCTGCTGTTCGGTGCCGGACTGACCGGCTGCATCATCTGCGTCACCGCTGGCGGCCTGCAATTGCGGATCTATGGAATCCTGAACCAATACGATGGTTGACTCCACTCGCCGAACACAACCCCCAAGACAACTGCCAGTAGTGCAGCGAGGGCGACCCAGCTCCGGGGGACCCGGCCGTTGGCGGAACTGCCGGTCTGCACCTTTGAGTCATGACATGACGCGCCTGCGTCATCGATCGTTACGCTTAATTCAAGCGACGGTCAAACCCCCTGCAAAGATTGCGAGCAGCGCCTGACGCTGACGCCCCAAACCGTCACTTCTCCCGCAGGAAAGTAACCGGGAGGCGACGCAGCCGTTCGGGCGGGCTTAGCGCGACACTCCGCGCCACGGTATGAAGACCGCGGGCTTGAGGACTGATTTGACAAGGGCGGCTGGGGAACTGTCTGCGGCAACATTTGACGAAGACGGTTGCCTACAGCGGTGGGGGACCGCCGGAGCGGCTCCGACCGACTCAAGGTCTCGCCAGCTTACGGTCCGGAAAGTTCCCTCGCTTCCAACGGTTCAACACATCGGAAAGCTTCTCTATCCTGCGGTACTGTCGTCATGTTGTCCGGTCCCCGATGGAGGCAGAAAGCCGGACAACCGAGTGACACCTAACCCGGACGACTCATGTGCTACCAACATGTCTCAAAACGTGCACTTGACATACCACTTTAGGTAGGGTTCACTTAAGCTGCAGTTTTCTATCGATATTCCCGCATAAAGCAGCGCGACTTGCGGGATGGACCGTGGCTCCGGCCGCTCCGAAAAAACATACGCGCGGTTTTCTCTGCGCCGGCGACTGAATGACGCAGTCGAGCAGCCATCAAGATAACGACTGATGGAGCAGAGGAAACGATGGAGGGGCGCCACCAGAATGCTCACGTTAACTCCTGCTCCGCTAATTCCCACCGAACATGCAAAGGCTGACCCGAGCCCGATCGGAGTAGTGGTTTATCGCGACGGTCTCGTTGCGGATGCCGTCATAGCTCAATGCGCGGCCGATCTGGCCGCCTCAGGTTTCCGGCTTGGCGGTGTCGTTCAGTCAAACGCGCAACGGCCTGGTCGACGCCGCTGCGATATGTACGTTAAGGATTTATTGGGCGGCACCGAAATACAGATCTCGTTGCACCGGGGCAACGAAGCGAGGGGTTGTCGCCTTGATCCTGACGCTTTCGCGCGCATCGACGCATGGGTCGAGCGTGCGGTGCTTGAGCGTGTTGATCTGCTGATCATCAACAAGTTTGGTAGGGAAGAGGCACACGGCCGGGGGCTGCGACCGGTGATTGCCGAGGCTCTGATCGCCGAAATCCCCCTGCTGATCGGTGTCTCCACACGAAATCTGTGCGACTTTCTGACTTTCGTCGGCGACTCAATCACACGTCTGAAACCTGAGATCGAGGCAATTACGGGCTGGTGCCGGAACGCGATCGAGCATGGAGCTTACCATCGATTCCAGCCGCGGCTCTCATCCGTACACGCATAAGGAGGACGAAATGGTCGATTACGCGAAGCCCGTCGATGCCGGCACCCGCGCCAAGCCGATTGAACGGGACCGAACTTCGATTTCGGAATGGAACCCGGAGGACGAGAAGTTCTGGGAGTCCACAGGAAAATACGTCGCGCGCCGCAATCTCAACTGGTCGTGGTTCGCCCTCCATCACGGCTTTGCCATCTGGCTGATCTGGAGCATCGTCGTAACAAAGCTGCCGCAGGCCGGCTTTCATTACACGACCGACGAACTCTTTTCGCTCGTAGCGATGCCGGGACTGATGGGCTCGCTCATGCGTTTCCCGTACGGCTTCATGCCAGCCATAGTTGGCGGCCGCAATTGGACCGTCATCGCCACCGCCTTGCTTTTCATCCCCGTGCTTTCGCTCGCGTATTTCGTGACGCAGCCCGACACCCCTTTCTGGCTTATGTTGATCGTAACGGCGACCGCTGGATTTGGCGGCGGCACTTTCTCCGGCAGCATGGCCAACATGTCCTTCTTCTTCCCCGCCCGCCTGAAGGGTTACGGACTCGGCATGAACGCAGGCCTGGGGAATCTCGGCGTCAGCGTCGTGCAGTTGATTGTCCCGCTTCTGCTGGGCTTCGGCTTTATCAATCTTTACATGGCAACGCCGAGCAAGGACGGCACGTTTCTCACGAACGCCGGACTGCTGTGGATTCCGACGCTCACGATTGCCACGATCGGCGCGTATTTATTCATGAATAATCTCAGCGTAGCGAGCGCGTCCTTCAAGGACCAAATGGTGATCCTCAAGCGCAAGCAAAACTGGGTGATGTCCTACATCTATATCGGCACGTTCGGTTCGTTCATCGGTTATTCAGCGGCGTTCCCCTTGCTGATAAAGACGCAATTCCCTGCGTACAGCGTAGGACTGGCCTTTCTCGGCCCGCTCGTTGGCTCGGTTATCCGTCCAGTCGGTGGCATCATCTCTGATAAGGTCGGCGGCGCGAAAGTGACGTTCTGGGTTTTCATCGGGATGTGCGTCGCGGTGCTGGGGGTGATGTACTTCGTGGAGCAAAAGAACTTTGCCGGCTTCCTCACCATGTTCCTGGCTCTTTTCACTCTGACCGGCCTCGGCAATGGCTCGACCTATATGTCGATTCCGGCGATCTTCCGTGCGCAGAGCCTAAGCGAAGCCGAGGGCAAGGGCGAGGCCGCCCGCGCGCTCGCGCTCAAAGCGGCGGGGCTCGAAGCCGGGGCCGCCCTCGGCTTTATCGGTGCAGTCGGCTCCGTCGGCGGCTTCCTGATCCCGCGCGGGTTCGGCGCCTCCATTGCTGCCACCGGTGGGCCGTATCTCGCACTCGAAGTGTTCATTGCCTTCTACATCACGTGCATTTGGCTCAACTGGTGGTACTACATGCGCAAGTCGACGATCTTTGCCAAAGCGAACGTGTGAGAGGAGCATGAGCACCAACCGCTTGCAATGACCGCTCGCTCCGGATCAGATTGCAATTGCGCTTCACTCTTGACCGACTAAACCTCTGACGTCGATCAGTTTTGTTGATCGCGCTGCGACGCTGCGCCTGATCGCGCTCCGTTGCAGCTCGAGCACGTTCACTTATGATAAAAACGCAAGATGCGTCAGTATGACGCTATGGAGCCCGAGAACAACCTCATGACAGTATCGCTCGAACGAGTCTCGGAACGGCCAGCCTCGATACAACAGGGCTCCAGTCGCGACCGCAAAGGAACAAGGCTGATGAGCAGACTGAACCGAAGCTGGATTTCGGAGTGGAATCCAGAGGATGAGAAGTTCTGGGAGTCGAAAGGTAAATACATCGCCCGCCGCAATCTCATCTGGTCAGTCGTCGCGGAATATCTTGGTTTTTCCGTCTGGCTGCTCTGGAGCATCGTCGCAGTGAAGCTGCCGCAGGCCGGCTTCCCTTACAGTAACGACCAACTCTTTCAGCTCGTAGCGCTGCCAGGACTGATCGGCGCGCTGATGCGTTTCCCGTACGGCTTCGCTCCAGGCATATTCGGCGGCCGCAATTGGACCATCGTGAGCGCCGGGGTACTTTTCATCCCCACGCTTGCGCTCGCCTATTTCGTGACGCAGCCCGACACGCCGTTCTGGCTTATGTTGATCGTAGCGGCGTCCGCTGGGCTTGGCGGCGGCAATTTCGCCTCCAGCATGGCAAACATATCTTTCTTCTACCCCGACCGCATGAAGGGTTGGGCGCTCGCCTTGAACGCCGCCAGCGGAAATCTCGGCGTGGCTGTCGTGCAGCTGGTTACGCCCATCGTGCTGGGCGTCGGTTTTATCAGCCTTTACTTGGCAAGCCCCACCGCGGACGGCCTCTATCTTCAGAACGCCGGGCTGATGTGGATCGTGCCGCTCACGATTGCCGTGATCGGCGTGTATTTATTCATGAACAATCTCAACGTGGCGCGAGCGTCCTTGAAGGAGCAATTGGTGATCCTTAAGCGCAAGCACACGTGGGTGATGTCCTACATTTATGTCGGCACGTTCGGCTCATTCATCGGCTATTCAGCGGCGTTTCCGTTGCTGCTGAAGACGCAATTCCCCGAGATCAGCGTAGGACTTGCTTTTCTCGGCCCGCTGGTTGGCTCGTTTTCGCGTCCGCTAGGTGGTCTGATCGCGGACAAGCTCGGCGGCGCGAAGGTGACGTTCTGGAATTTCGTCGCCATGGGCGCGGCGACGCTGGGCGTGATGTACTTCGTGGATCACAAGGAGTTTGTCGGCTTCCTCTCGATGTTTCTGGCTCTTTTCGTTCTGACCGGCGTCGGCAATGGCTCGGCCTACCGTATGATTCCGTCGATCTTCCGTGCGCAGAAGCTGAGCGAAGCCGAGGGCAAGGGCGAGAGTGGCCGTGCGCTCGCGCTGAAGGCAGCGGCGCTCGAATCCGCGGCCGCGATCGGATTCATCGGCGGAATCGGTGCCTGCGGCGGCTACCTCATCCCGCGCGGGTTCGGCGCCTCCATTGCGGCAACTGGTGGACCCTATCTCGCACTTGAAATCTTCCTCGCCTTCTACATCACCTGCATGGCGGTCACGTGGTGGCACTACATGCGCAGGACGTCGTTCTTTGCCAAAGCGCGCGTGTGACAGGAGCATGAGGATCACCCGCTTGCAAGGACGGGGTGGTCTCGTCGGCAAGCGTCCGCAGCGAGCCAACAGAAATCAGTCCACGAGGCAACGGAACAAAGATTCAAGGTGCAAGCGTCCGAGCGACCCTGAAACCAAGGTAGTTGAGCCGGTAGTCGGGGCTGAACCAGTGGCGGTACGCCGACCGTAGGAAGGCAGGAGCGAGGAGCCAGGATCCACCGCGCACGACACGTCGAGAACAGTCAGCGCCCGCGATCCAAGCCGAGCCGTCCGCCGGCGCGCCGATATAGCGCTCGTGGTAGCAATCCTCCGTCCACTCCCGGACATTGCCGACCATGTCGTAGAGACCGAACCCGTTAGGGGCAAACGAGCCGACCGGCGAGGTTTGCCTAGCGTCCCATTGGCTGCCACAGGCGTGGCAGTTGGCATTGTTCGTGCCGATGTCATTCCCCCAGTAATAGGCCGTCTGTGTCCCGGCGCGCGTCGCATACTCGTATTCAGCCCCCGTGAGCAGCCGATAGGACTTGCCGGTCTTCTTCGACAGCCAAGCGACATAAGCTTTGGCATCGTCCCAGGAAACGTTGATCACCGGTCGGCGGCCCCGGCCCCAGCCTTCATCGGAAGGCTTGTAGCCATTGCAGCCGCCATCGGCCGCGCAGGCATCCCATTCGTCGAACGTCACCGCAAACCGGCCGACTGCAAATTGTCGAGCAATCGTGACCGTATGTTGTGGGTTTTCATCGGCAGAATGCCCCGGCTCGCTTGTCGGCGACCCCATCATGAAGCTCCCGGCCGGCACCACCATCATCTCCGGACAACTCGCACATTCCTTAAACGTGTCCTTCGCCTTCAGCGCCTTCTCCTGCATTGGCGATAGCGGCGCAGCCTCAGTCCACGCGCCGTGTGCCGGCGGCGCCTGGGCAAGCGGCGTCTGAGCCACGGGACCGGGCGCTGCCGGCATTGTGAGCCATACGATAATTGCGGCGCCAAGCACGCCTTCACGCCCGAAGAATGCGCGAAACAGTTCACCTGAAATCATCGTCAAGCGTCAATCGCGGTGAGTTCGGGAGTAATGTTTGACTGGACCGATATCGGACCGGTGCCTCACCTGAAGAACATGTTCACAGCGGACTAAGGCGTGCTTTGATCTCTTCGGTGGCTAAGGAAACGGGCCTGCGCCGGAATACCGACACAGGCCCGCTGAGTTCGTTCAGCCCGGTTAAATCGGGATGATCGCGTCGATTTCAAGCGTCTTCGGATCAATGATGACGAGTTCATCCTTGACGAAGAAGTAGTCGCCTCCGCCGGGGTCTTTAGTGCGGTATGATATGACGAAGTAATTGAAGCCGCGATACTGCGGAACGATGCGCGCGATCTCATCAGGCAGCGGGACAACGTGCGCGCTCTGCGGAACCTGAGACCCGATAAAGACGCAGAAGTGGATCTCGCGCCTGTCCACTCGCGGGCCGCCCAGCCGGGCGATGGCCGTTTGGATCTGCGAGTGCTGCTCCGCGGAGATCGGCGTGCCGCTCTTCTGCTTGATCGCGCCCGACGTTGTGCCGGGTGGGACTTTGTTCTCGCACTCCGTCTGGGATTGCGCAGCGGCGAACCCGCCGAATCCGACTACCGCCGCAACGACGACCGTAGCCAATAAGCTGTTCCTCATTCTGCTCTCCTCTGGTCTCCCGCAAAGCTCAGCCGGGCTTTTTTCGAGATCACGAAAATGTCGACGAGCGCCACATGCCACGTTTGTCCATCATTGTACCCGGTTTCGGGTCCAGGGGAAGGTGGTTTCGCATTGTCGGCTCAACCGCGGCCCTGCCTCCAGCTTACCTGAATTTAAGGCGGACCGTTCTGGACATTCTTCCCGAACATCTTGTCGTGCTAATAAAGTGGGCGGAATGAACCGCCGTACAAGGTTGCGCAGAATTGGGGCCCTGCGGATGGCACTGTCGAGTGCGGCCACCGCTGGCAGCCAGCTGCCTTTTGCCATGATGCGGTTATTGTATCAGCTGGAAGCTACACTCAGCCATCACTCGGGGAGAGATGTGGGTGGGCGAGAACTGAGCAAAATGACGGCGCAGTAAGGATTAGGTCATGCCAAAATATCTCGTTGAAGGGCGCTACACTTCAGATGGACTCAAGGGTCTTGCCCGCGAGGCCAGTACGGGGCGCCGCGTCGACATCGCAAAAACAATTGAAAGCGCGGGAGGAAAATTGGAGGCGTTCTATTTCGCGTTTGGAGATGCTGATTTTTACATAATCTTCGACGTTCCGGACAACATTTCCGCTGCTGCCCTCTCAATGGTCGCGAACCAAAGTAGATTTGTAGCAACTAAAACAACTGTCCTCATGAGCGCAGATGAGATGGACCAGGCAATTAAAAAGACCAAGGCTATAGAGTTTCTGCCGCCCGGACATTGACGTCATCCGCCTACCGCATCGCCTTGAACCGGCGTGGGGTATCGCGTCGATCCTGATTGAACCCGGGTACGGTCATGTTGTGGCAGATATGCCGCAGCACCCGCCGTCAGACTCTTGATGCCTTCGGGAAGTCATTCTGTCGTGTTGACGGCTCACATCGGTCGCGCTGGAAACTCCTCACGCGAACCACCCGCGGAGCGGAGCGCCGGGATCAGACTGCTGACAAGGCTACGAATGAGTCCAACGAACGTCGCCACCCAAGCCAGCAGCGCCACGTAAACGAAGACGTGAGCAATGGGGACCAGAAAGTCCAGGCTCATCGCGTGCACCATCTCGAAGGTGCAGACCGCGTACATACCGAGCGGAAAGACCGCGCCCCAATACAGAGGATCGTATCTGAGCGGGACTTTCCCATAGAGATGCCGCCAGGCGACCAGGATGACGAGCAGCGGGATCCACCAGGTTCCGGTCGCCCAAAAGAAGATCGTGAACCCCTTGAGAAACGGGATCATCGTCTCGAGGAAGGCCGCGTCCGCGGCATTCTCGATCAGGAGCGAGCCGGCGAGCGTCGAGATGGCCATCGCTCCCATGTTGATCCAGTACGGGGACGAGAAATCGGCCGGCGACAATACGAAAAACGTGTAGCGATAGAAGATCAGCGAGATCATCCAGATGTACATCATTCCGCCCCACAGCCACATCGACAGAGCGACGAAATTGATATGCAGGCGGACGGGCTGCTGGAAATGTCGCGAGAGGAGCGCGCTCAAGAGTGCCATTGATTGCGTCGCGACAATTGCAAGCAACCAACCCCCGGTAATCCCCCGATCGATCGTCGGTTTGGCCTCCTTGATCGTCAGGGTCGTGAAAATCGCGTAGGTCAGGATGATCCATAGGAAAAGACCAAAAATCCAGAGCGCCAGAGCGAGCTCATACGCGTCGGCGAGTATCAGTTGATTTGCTATTACACCGGTCGCAGCCACTGTGGAGAAGAATCCCGGTGCCGCCCGATGATCCGTGAAGTCGTCAACCAGTGCTTGGCGGTAGCACAAGAGCCGCCATGAGGTGAGAAACCAGAGCAGCAGATACTGGCCCGCGTTCAGCCACAGGAGGACAGCGGCAATCGTACGGAACCCCGCGCGGTCCGAGGCGATCGACACGATCCCTGTGGCCATAACCAACGCGAAATAGGCGGGTGAGAGACCCCGGGCTCCTTCCGCCAGCCAGTTCAGAACGGCACGCATCCGTTCTGCGCATAAATTGGTCGGTGTATACCGCGCATGTATCACCACGTGCCTGCAACCCAAGTAGATGCCAGCAGCCAGGGCGAATACACTGACGAACGCGTTTCGGACTGTGGTGAACTGGAGAAGGAGGCCGAAGTCGTCAGAAAGCAGAAGCGCCGAGGCGGCCCCACGAAACTGGAAGACTGCCGATCACGCTTGCCGGCCGAGGGGCCCACTCTTGTCCTAGCTAATCAACAACGGCCCCAGCATTGCCTCGTAGGCTGCCCTTGATCTTCACGTGTATCGGCGTCTGATCACGTCCTGATCGCGTGGTGATAAAAGATGTTCAGCCATTTTTAATATGGTGCTCCTCCCGGTCCGGGCGACGTCGTGACAATTGGACGCGCGGGGCGGTTTCGGATCACGAGCTGATAAGGCCGCCACAAGTACCAGAAGGGGAACATTATCAGATGCACGAGACGCGAGAACGGGAAAAGGGCGATCACCAGGAACCCGGTTACCATGTGTGTCTTGACCGGCCAGGGCAAAGACGAGACGTATTGGGTCTGCGGTTTTAGACTCACCAGCGAGACAAGCCATGGTACGGCCGTGTCCACATACCAGTCGGCGCCCCATCGATAGAATAGCGAGACCCAGACGCCGAACGCCACCTGCACCAGCAACACGGCCAGCAACAGCCAGTCGACCGGGCTGGTCACCGCCGCGATGCGCTCGTTGGTGAGGCGGCGAACGAACAGCACGCACAGCCCGAACAGGGCGGCAAACCCGAACGCGAAGCCAATTATTTCGATGGTATACAGGGCTGCCGGGGCAGCGGTCATGGCCTGCCACATGGCGGGCATGAGGAATCCCAACAGATGGGCGAGCAAAACGATGACGATGCCGTAGTGCCACGGCACCGAGCCCCAGAAGAGAGTGCGGTTTTCCAGCAGCTGCGAGGACAGCGTGGAGTAGGAGAACCGATCATGCCGGTAGCGGTGAACGCCGCCCCAAATCGCCAGCACGACCGCGATGTATGGAAAAGCCGCGAACAGGATCATGTCACTCATGCCAAGTGCCTCCTCACACTCGCAAACCGAGCAGGTCGTCTGGGACAACCTCGGCGAGCGGCTTGAAAACCTTGAATTGGTGACGCCCGGCCTGCGTCCAGAACACAAGGTGCGTTTCGACGGGTGGGCAGCCCGGATCGGAACACGGGAGTTCCGAGACCATAATGGTATTGTCGTCGGGAAGGTTGAAATGCTCGCGCGCCCAGGTACGAACGCGTTCCTGCTCGGCAGAAATGCCAGCACTCTTCTTGGTTAACCCAAGATCAAGCAAGAGACGCAGCGCCTCGAGCGCCTGATGGTAGGGGTGCGCGCGTTTTTCACCGACAGCGTGACTATCGTAGTCTTCGCTCATCGCCAGCAGGAAGCCAGGGCCAAGAATATCGCCCTGGCTCTGGCCTTTGAGCTGCCTGCGTTCTTCGCGGTCGTCGAGCTTCGCACGTTCTATGCCGGTGTCAGCGTCTACATCAGCAGCCGGTCCGTGTTGGTGAGCGTCGATTTCGGGCTTGGTCGTCATGCGCGCGAGCGACGGCAAAAGTCCGCGGTTCAGCAGTTCGTCGATTTCCTCCCCGCCCTTGCTGTGGGCAATGAAGCGCAGCACGATCGACAGCCGGTCTGGCATGTCAGTGGTGCTCGCTTCGAATCCCTCCGCACGATAGGCCTTCTTGAGCCCGATCAGGAACATGCTCCGTTTGTAGTTCTCGCCAAACAGCTGATAACCGAGATACGGATGGCAGATCGAGTTCAGGTCAAAAAAGCCGCTGTAAATCTCCTGAAGCTTGCCGAGCGGGTTTTCCTCGGCGAAGCGGCGGAAGCTCTCCAGCAGGGCGGCCGCCTCCGGTTGCGCCCCGCCGATCAGCGCGGCACATTCGGCCGTCTTTTGTGCGAGTCCCGGGGCGGGATAATCGAGGATATCCGCGAATAGACCCAGGACTCGCGCGCGGCGCGAAAACAGAACTTCTGCGCGTTTCGCAAAGAGGCTCATGGTCCCCTTTGCGGATTGATGTGGAAGCCGGTACCGACTGCGCCTTTGTAGACCGGGTAGTTACGCGAGACCGGATCGAGCACGGGAAACATAGACTCGACCGCCGTATCGCGCTCCATAGGGGGAACCACGAACCGCTCTTCAAAGGTAGGCAGCGAGGTGAGCCGGAAGATCGCCTCAACTTCGGCCGCATTGGTTTTGCCTTTGGTGAGGGCCCTTTCCACCTCCTCCGCCGGTATATCCTTGACCTTCTTCGCGCGCATGTATACGCGCACCGCGACCATCTTGTTATAGACGTCGCGGATGATGCTTTCATTGCCGCCCGCCAACAAGCTCGCCATATAGCGCAGCGGGATGCGCGATCTTTCCAGCGAGCTCATCAACGGTCCCAACCTGCCGTCCGTCTCCACGTTGTCGTACACGCCCTGGTCCGTTTTGGCGAGCACTGGGCCGAGCGGCGGCACGTAGAAGAGCATCGGCAAGGTACGGAACTCCGGATGCAGCGGCAGCGCGAGTTTCCACTTCTTGACGAACTGGTAGACCGGAGACGCTTGCGCTGCGGCGATCTTCGAATCGGGAATCCCGCTCGCCTTGGCGGCCGCGATTATCTCCGGGTCGAAGGGGTCCTTGATGACGTCGCGCTGCGCCTGCACCAGCGCTTCCTGCGGCGCGCTGGCTGCCTCTTCGATCGCATCTGCGTCGTAGAGCAGCAGGCCGATATAGCGGATGCGGCCCACGCATGAATGGAAGCACGCCGGAGGCTGCCCGCTTTCGAGGCGCGGATAGCACAGGATGCACTTCTCGGCCTTACCGGTCGACCAGTTGAAGTAAGTTTTCTTGTAGGGACAACCCGATACACACATGCGCCAAGCGCGGCATCGCTCCTGGCTGACCAGCACCACGCCGTCCTCGCCGCGCTTATAGATCGCCCCTTGTGGGCAGGCCGCCACGCAGCCCGGATTGAGGCAATGGTTGCAGATACGAGGCAGGTAGAAGAAGACGGTGCGGTCGATCTCCTGGATCTGGCGCATTTCCTCGGGGGAGGCGCCGTCGAAGTTGGGATCGTTGTTTGCGTAGACCTGCGAGCCGCCCA